>JBFFNE010000078.1:0-13679 GCA_041563315.1 Thiohalomonadaceae bacterium | reverse complement strand
GCGAGCGACAGTACCGTACACCTCGGGGTCTTTTTCGCCCGAGTCGCCGACGAGGATAAAGCGCCGCTCCGGGAAGCGCTGCAGTAGCACACTGAGAGTGGCGACCTTGAACTCCTCTGCAGAAGAGAGAAAGTCGATGAAGCTGGCGTCCTTGAGGCGGAAATTACGCATGGCAAAGCTGCCTCGCGGAAAACTGCCCGTAACGAGGAACTCCGAGAGCGCGGGATAAAGTTGCCACGGAGATCCGGTGACATAGTGGAAAGCCGCGCCCTCGGCCTCCCACTGTCGATAGCGCTCGCCCATGCCCGGGGTGGCCTGGAAATCACGCAGAAAGGTGTTCGCCAGTAACTCCTCCTTGTCGAGCACGTTGCTCAGCTTGATGGTGTCATCGATGTCTGAAACCACCGAAAGCCCACGCCTATCCAGCAACTGCACCGCACCGCGAAACTGGCGCGAATCTCCTTCCGGCATGACGGTGTCGAAGTGAAGCCACCGTTTGTCGATCTCCTCCGCCTGAAAGTCGGTCTCGAGTATAACTTCGTGGTGGGGGTGGCCGTTGGCCCCGGAGGGCGGGAGGAGGAGCGCATTGCCCTGGATGCGTATCGAGATCGTTTTTCCGCGCTCGTTGTCGACGAGAAACGGCCAGCCGCGCTCCTGCAGGTGCTGTGACAGTGCACCCCCCGGGCTCAGGCCAAGACTCTGCTTCAACATGGTCACCGTGCCCTGGCGCCAGAGCGAGTCGTGTTCGGCCTCGAAGATCCAGCCATGAACAGGGACTCGCCATGTGCCAGCCTCATCCCGGCTCGCACTGGTGGGAAAATAGATGATCTGCTCATCGGGCTTCAGGTCACTGGCCAGAAGAGACGACGAGGTGAGGAGGAGCGCGGCTCCCCAAAGGAATAGAAGACGAGTAACATGCATGGAATGAATCATATAGCGTGAGCGCCGGAGTGTCAGTATCCTTTTGGTAAGCGTGGTTTTTTCCTCACCGCGGGTAAGCGGGAATCGGTTATACTCCCGCGAATGGTACGTGCCTTGACCTGAACGGTATAATCCGCTTTACCCAGACTAACTTCTGAACGATTGACAGCATGCACTACAAAACAGACGACGTCCGTATCACCGGCATCCAGGAGGTCAGCCCTCCGGCCGACCTGCACGCAGAGTTTCCCATCGATGACATCGCATCGGAGACGGTTTTTCACCACCGTACGGCCGTCCACAAGATTCTGCATGGCGAAGACGACCGCCTGGTCGTCATCGTCGGCCCCTGCTCGATTCACGACGTTGATGCCGCGCGCGACTACGCCCGGCGGCTTAAACCCCTGATCGAGGAGCTGGCCGGGGAGCTCTGCATCATCATGCGGGTTTACTTCGAGAAACCGCGCACCACCGTCGGCTGGAAGGGGCTGATCAACGACCCGGATATGGACGAGAGCTTCCATATCAACAAGGGGCTGCGCCTCGCCCGCAGTCTGCTACTGGATCTGAACAAGGAGGGCGTGCCGGCCGCGACCGAGTTCCTCGACCTCATCAGTCCGCAGTACATCGCGGACCTCATCAGCTGGGGAGCCATCGGCGCCCGCACCACCGAAAGTCAGGGCCATCGTGAGCTCGCTTCCGGCCTCTCCTGTCCCATCGGCTTCAAGAACAGCACCGATGGCGGCTTCAAGATCGCCATCGACGCGGTGCATGCCGCCTCGCGCCCGCACGTCTTCATGTCACTGACCAAGAAAGGCCATTCGGCAATCTTCTCCACCACCGGCAACGAGGACTGCCACATCATCCTGCGCGGCGGCAAGAAGCCCAACTACGACAGCAAAAGCGTGAAGCATGCCGCAGAACAACTGGAACAGAGCTGCCTGCGCCCCAATCTGATGGTGGACTGCTCGCATGCCAACAGCAACAAGGACTACCGGCGCCAGGTCGAGGTCTGCCGCGACGTCGCCGGCCAGATTAGCCACGGCGATCAGCGCATCATGGGGGTGATGTTGGAAAGCCATCTGGTGGAAGGCCGACAGGATGTCGAAGAGGGCAAGGAACTCACCTACGGCCAGAGCGTGACCGACGCCTGCATCAACTGGGCAACCACCGAGACTCTGCTGCGCGAACTGGCCGAGGCGGTTAAAGCGCGGCGTGAAAAGAACTAAAGTCCACCTCCCACGGATGCTTTTGGGTAAAAAGGATGTACTTGTCGCCTAGAGGTCATTTGTTCTCTTGTTTCGGGATCATCCCTGACCACTCAGGAAAAGGGTTCTTCCCTGTATCACGCCGGGATCGCCTCGATGGCGCACCATGGCCCGAGCAGAGGTATGCAGCGGTTCAAGCGGAAGCCCGCCGTATCTAATATTGCAGCAAACTCCGCCTCCTGCCGTTCCCGGCCCTGTTCCATCAATAGCATGAGCATATCCATAATCTTGCCGTGACAGGGGACATTGCCATCGGCCAACACCTGCTCTACCAACACAATGCGTCCGTCGGGCGCAATGGCACGACGGCAATTGCGGAGGATCTTAACCGCCTGCTCATCGTTCCAGTCGTGAATGATCCATTTAAGAATCTGCAGATCGGCCCCCCCAGGTACGGCTTCAAAAAAATCACCGCTGATGAAACGGCAGCGGTCTGCAACGCCATGGCCGGAAAGATACTCCTTCGCGGGCTCCTCCATGTAGGGCAGATCGTAAAGCGTTCCTTTCAGGTGGGGTTGATCAAGCAATACCGCAGCAGCCAAAGAGCCAAGTCCGCCACCGACATCGATAATGTGATGGAAGGGTGAGAAGTCATAGGAGTCCAGCAGCGTCGGCAAGAGCATCTCGGTGACCTGATTCATCGCAGCGAAGAACAGTTCACCGTGGTGTGGCTCCGTGGAGAAGTAGTCGAAAGTACCCGTACCGAACAGGTCCTGAAATGCCGGCTCCCCTGTACGAATGCTATGAGGCATGTGCCCAACGGCACGCCATAACCACTCAGCACCATGCAGCATAGCCCAGCTCCGCTGGGAACCTGGAATATCCGTGCGGAGCAGTTCGCTTATAGGAGTACCACGAAATACCCCCGGGCTCTCAGTCACCTCTGCGAACACACCGTGACCCGCCAAAGCACGAAGCATTCGATATAGCGCGGCTGAAGATACCTGGAGGTCTGCGGCAAGATCATCATGATGCCTCGGACCGCCGGCCAACAAATCGGCAATGCCGAGACGCGCGGCCACTGCAACCATTTGGGTCACCAGCACGCCGCTCAACAGGCCCTGGAGCCTGGCCTCTGGGGGAAGGGGTTGGGAAACACTTTGCGCTTGCATATATCCTCCATGACTCGTTGTAAGACTCCTCCGATTCTCACTGAGCCCCCGTCCCGAGTCAACTGGAGTGCTTATCAGTCTGTGAACTTATTGGCTTTTCATGAAACGAATTACTTTTTTCACGATAAATAACATGGCCTTAGTTGTTATTGCCACTGTTCTGACTAAAGCGCCCCGACTTGCAACTCAGTACCGCTGACATCCTTAACTTGTTGCTCTATTTCGATATACCCTCTTTATGGCGCATGTATCCGTGCAGGAACCAACCGATAACAATGCCAACGGCCAGCAGCAATAAGATAAGTAACGAGCGCGATATCTCGATAGACCAAAACAGGAACTGGATCTTCACCGCAACGACATTCTGGATAATGAACAACATAACCAGGCCGCCAAGGATTAGTATGACTATCAAACGAGAATTCATTCCATTCACTAGCTCCATCGATGCGGGAAGTCATTAATGCACACAGTTAACCGCGAAATCCGGGGCAGTCATTATTTACACTAGTCCGGTATTTGAGCCTCCACGAACTGTGCAAGAAGCATGAGCGATTCCTGCCAGCCGAGATAGCACTCTTCCTGCGGTATCGCATCCGGTATCCCTTCTTGCACGATATTCACTTCGGTCCCAATGGAGACTGGCTTCAGGGATACCGTCGTCATCATCTCGCCGGGCAAGTTCGGATCGTCGAACTTATCGGTGTTGAGAATCCGCTCGTTGGGCACCAATTCAACATAGGTTCCGCCGAAGGAATGGCTGTGGCCGGTGGAGAAATTCGTGAAGGACATCCGATAGCTGCCGCCCACCCTGGCATCCAGATGGTGGATCTTGCCTGTGAAACCATTCGGCGGAAGCCATTTCACCATAGCATCGGCATCAAGGAATGCACGGTAAACTCGCTCTGGGGAGGCACGGAGCACACGGTGAAGCTGGACGGCATATGTAGCCATGATCTTTTCACCTGTTGTTTATGCTGTGACGCAAATAAGAGGATAGTGACTTTTGGCGGTTGGTCAAAATTCACCCTGGCCGACCCTCTCACCGCAAAGGCGCTGAGTCGCAAAGGCAACAAAAACCGCTTGGCGTTGAACTCGCGAATCTTCACCTCTACCTCGGGCAACAACTGCTTCAGCCACTGCCGGTGAAACGCCAGTAACCTGTTGTAGTGAGTCCAGCCCTTATCGGCCTGCGCCCTGGCGAGTATCCTGCCAGCGGCGCAGAACAGCGATCGCGTTTGTGGTATTTTTGTCCGTCATTTTTTTATCGTCTGGAGACTTCTCTTGGAAGAGCACGGCATCCCTTACCTGCGCGAGATTGTTCTGTTTCTGATCGCCTCCGGCATCATTGTGCCGATGTTGCATCGCCTGCGTGTCAGTCCGGTGCTGGGCTACTTGATCATCGGCGGGATCATCGGCCCGTTTGGCCTGGGGATGTTTGTTGAAGATATTGGCTGGCTCTCCTATGCGGTGATCAGCGACCTCAAGGGAGTGCAGGCTCTGGCCGAGTTAGGGGTGATCTTCCTGCTGTTCATGATCGGTCTGGACCTATCGCTGGATCGCTTGTGGGCGATGCGCCGCTGGGTATTCGGTCTGGGCAGTCTGCAGATCCTGATCACCGGCTCGATTATCGGCGCCATTGCCTGGGGCTTTGGCAACAGCCCGGCGGCATCGATCGTGCTGGGTGCCTGTCTGGCGCTCTCATCCACGGCGATCGTCATGCAGTTGCTCATCGAGCGTCGTCAGCTGGCCTCGCCGATGGGCCGTTCCAGCTTCTCTATTCTTTTGATGCAGGATTTGGCGGTGGTGCCCATCCTGTTTCTGGTTGGTGTCCTGGGTAGCCAGGCGCAGGATGATGTCGGTATGGCACTCCTGTTCTCCCTTGGCAAGGCCGTACTGATCATCGTGGGTATCTACGTACTGGGCAGACTGGTGATCCGGCCACTGTTTCACATGGTGGCTCGCGCCCGCAGTGTCGAGATGTTCATGGCGGCGACCCTGCTGATGGTGATCGGCGCCTCGGCCGTTACCGGCATGGCCGGGCTATCGATGGCGCTGGGTGCCTTCCTGGCTGGCCTGCTGCTGGCCGAAACCGAATTTCGCCACGAGATCGAGGTGGATATCGAGCCGTTCAAGGGCTTGTTGCTAGGCCTCTTCTTCATGTCGGTGGGGATGGGGATCGATTACCGGGTCGTGGGCGAGCTGGCGATCTGGATCATCGCCTCGGTCGTTGGTCTGTTCGCGCTGAAAACGGCCATCACTTCCAGCCTCTGCCTGGTATTCGGCTTGCCCCGCCACACCTCCCTTGAGACCGGCCTGTTGCTCGGGCAGGGAGGGGAGTTTGCCTTTGTCGTGGTGGGGCTGGCGATGACACTCGGCCTGATCCCGGGTGATGTCGGCCAATTCATGTTGATCGTGACCGGGATCTCCATGGTTATTACCCCGTTGGTCGCCAGCGCCTCCAGTCGCCTGGTTAAACGGCTGGAGCCGACCAGCGCAACGGTTTCCCACGAGGGAGATATCGAGCAGGTCGGCGGGTTGGAGGGGCATGTGGTGGTGGCCGGCTTCGGCCGGGTGGGGCAGATCCTGGGTCGCACACTGGATGCCGATGCGATCGCCTATGTGGCGATCGACACCGATGCCAACAGCGTGGCGGCAGCACGTGAGCAGGGTATGCCGGTCTATTTTGGTAACGCCTCACGCCTGGAGATGCTGCGCCGCGCCCACCTGGACAAGGCCAGTGCACTGGTGGTCACAATGGATAACGTCGCAGCCGCTGAGCATGTAGTCAAAGTGGTGCATGCCGAGTGGCCGCACCTGGCGATTGTTGCCCGCGCCCGTGACGCAGCACACGCCAGTCGCCTGCTGGGCAGCGGCGCGACGGAGGTCATCATGGAGACGATCGAGGCAAGCCTGCAACTCTCTGGCCGCATACTGGAACTGATGGGCTCCCCTGATGAGGTCTCGCGCCGACGTATCGACGCCCAGCGTGAGCAGGAGCTTGCGGCGGTACGGCGCTAAAGACATCGTGGAAATGGTGTAGCCTTGAATCAGAACTTGTAGGAGCGACGGTCTCGTCGTGATTTAGTCTCCATCTGTCGCGGCCGGGACGTCTGCACCCACCGGTGTTGCCAGGAAATGATTTCAGAAACTCCCTGAGCCTTGCCTGCCTCTGATCGCTTCTAGGCCCGTGCCTTCAATCACCACTTCTCGTCGGCATCGCCGCCCTCGGGGCCCATGTCGATGCAACAGTCGGTCTCGGCGATGGCATCGGGGTGGAGAATTCGATAATTACAGAGGACTGGGACAAGCACGCAAGCGATTAGCCTATGAATCGGCTTTTCCCCTGGCAAAACGGTTAAGCATCTCAATTATCGCCTTCGGATAGCGCTGTGATAGCTTGCGGCCCAGAACCCCAAGGTCACTTCGCGCCACACTTAGCTTGTTTTTCCCCCGATCGCTGATATGAAGATGATAAGAGCGGCGATCACCTGGATGTTCCTCCGCGACCATGATTCCCGCACTAACCATCTCATTGATCAGTACGCTTGCTGTAGCCCGCGTGATCTGCAGCTCCCGGCTCAACCCGGTCACCGTGGCAGGCCCGATAACATCAAGTCTGTCTAACAAGCGGTACTGAGGTACACGCAGTCCGGAGTACATCAGCGAAACGGATACATCACGTTCCAATTGCTGTAGCGCCTGGAGTACACCAAAAACATCCAAGTCGGACATCAACTTTCCCTTTGCTGTTGTTTGTTTGGATAACTAACAAAATTTTTCGATTTGTTCTCTGCCAACCGTCGGTATTTAATTATTTGCGAATATGTTGAAAAACGCTATTCATTGCAACATCACAGTACCATCCCGGTGTAAGGAATATCGAGGAGGACACCACTGGGCGGTCACAACTCAATTGATACCAACTAAAAAGAATAAGGAGGCAACAATGTCCACTGCCGGCGGATTCCATAACCTGCCCACAGATCCGCCCTCACAACGTATCGCGAACCTGGAATATGAGCTGCAACAAATCCACAAAAGAGTCCCCGACAACAAGGTCTCCATCATTCTGTTATCGGGAGATTTCGACAAGGCGATGGCTGCCTTTATGATGGCTAACGGTGCCAGCGCCATGGGTATGGAAGTTTCGATGTTTTTCACCTTTTGGGGCTGTAGCGTGATCAAGAAAGGCAAAAAACTCAAAGGTAAAAAGCTTAGCCATAAGCTGATCAACCTGATGCTCCCCGGCAGTAGTCGTGATCTTTCACCGTCGAAGATGTCCTTTGGCGGCCTCGGTCGGCGTTTCTTCAATTTTATGATGGATGGGGAGATGGCCTCGCTTGAAGAGCAGATTGAACTGGCCAGGGAGGCAGATATTACCTTTCAGATCTGCGCCCCCTTGCTCGGCCTGATGGGTTTTGATGATGACGAGTGGGTTGTCCCTGTTGATGTGTGCGGGGTAGCGGCGATGTATGACACTGCTTTAAATGCGGGAACGGCCTATTTTATCTCCTGATCTTCAAGTGCACCGGCAAGGAAGCCTGCTCTCCCTACTTCACCGCATAAGAGGTCCTGTAAGAAGTTCTGAAGAAGTCCTGGAATTAGGTGTCCGAATTCGTCAAGACGATTGATCCGCAGTGAAATGATTTTTTTACCGATTCGAGGGTAGATGAAAAAATGGTGGTTTTGACAAAAGCGAGAAAGAAAAATGCAGCTTTGTAAGGAAATACCACTGAGGGCACATTCACTGAAAAGAACCGCTTTTCAAAATCCTTCGGTGTTCCAGCGTCACGTGCTGTCTGTAATTTACCGCGGAGTGAGGGAGGCCTACGGCCAATGATTTGAATTTACCCTAAGCGAGCTTGGGTCTGTGGTTCGCATCCTTCAGGACCGTGATAAAGCATGGGGGAAGGTTGGTAAATTTGTGGGATCCATCAGGCTCTGATCTCCTTACATGGGCGTCCGTGCCGGATCGCTGGTACTGATCGCCGTGACCAGATTGCGGCAGACACCGATGGCGATGTCGAGCAGCTGAGGTGACTTGCTGATCCTGGAGGTCACGATACCGCCTTCTAGCGCTACCAGTATGGATTCTGCGGTTCTTATTGCATCGATATCCTGTCGAAAGAGTCCGTTTCGCTGCCCCTCCTCAATGAGCTGGACAAAGGTATCGGTTTTCCTTTTCATGAAAGTAATGATTTTCGGCGCCAACGGATGTTCGAGCTGGCTGATCTCCAGTCCCACCCCATTTGCCAGCGAGCCGATGTAGCGCGCCTGTGCCATCTGGTCACGGGCGTGATCGAAGTAGCGAAAGAAACGGACCTGCGGATCGGTGCTCTGGTCCTCCAGTAGGGAATTGAGGAAATCGTCCTCCTCGTGCAAGGCGACATCCAGGATCTCTGCAATCAGGGCATCCTTAGAGGGAAAGTGATGAAGTATGGAGGATTTGGCGATGCCGGTCTCAGCGGATAGCTGGCCGAAACTGAACCGGTTATAGCCATAACGGTACAAGTGGCTGAGGCCGGTTTCGATGATCTGGTCACGTTTCGTCATAGCCTGGAGCTGCATCCCCTAAGTGCCTTGTCGCATGCATGTTGAGCGCGGGAGTATAACCCCGGGCAGGCCGATTGACTAACCAGTGAGGCAGTGCTAGTTTACGAATCCAGACCAACCGGTCGGTCTGTTTGTTTCGAAAGGAGCGAGACTATGAAAGAGATCAAGGTGATCACCACGCGGGCAGCCGACAGGGAGCTGGTCTTGCTCCAGACGCCAATGGTGATACAAATCGAACTGCTTTTCAGCTGTGTGCTGCGCAAACGGGTACTGTTTCGCGCGCCTTCGGGTGTGGTGACGTACCCCATGGGGGGGGATCCAAGACTCGATATCCATTTCCGCCCGGTAATGACCAAGGTCTGTCTAATGTCCGATGTGGACGACGTACCGGACCTGGAGGATTTCCCTATTCATGATGTGCCCGCCTTCATGCCACGTTGGTTAAAGCTGGATTTTCGGCGTGGGGTGTGGCGTGGAGACTATGGCTGGGTCGGGGAATAACGCCGCGAAAGGATTAACGGTCTGACCACTGTTTTGATGAAAGCCTCGCGGCACGACACAGCGAAGTCATCCTATGAGTGCCTATATGCGAGATAGGCGTTTTTGCCACAGCATAGGAGCAAGCCGGGTAATCATTTCGTAAAAATAGGCATCGGGCCCTATCAAGATACGCAGCTTGTTTTTCTTTATCCCTTTGAGAATGATTCGCGCTGCCCGATCCGCCGAGGTCCATACGATGTATTTTTGAAAAAATGCCTCTTCATCTTCTTTTGTCATATCGGAGCGCGGTGCTTTGTGGAACCGCTCGTTGCGCACGATGTTGGTTTTTACACCACCCGGAAAAACGCATGTGACATTGACTGTGGTATTCCTTAGTTCCTGCGCCAGGGTCAGGGTAAACCCACGCACGGCGATTTTGCTGGTGTAATACGGCCCACGGAGGGTCGTGCTGCCCGACAGCTTCCTGGCAGTTGCCCTGCGGTATTTGAGAAGCTCTTCCACGCTGTAGTGGGTGAGAAAAGTGCCTTCTACACCCCCGGTTAAAACCAGGACGCGAACCGAATCATTCTCTTGGTCTTCAAGAAGTTGGGTATATAACTCCTGCAACATCACATGGGTAATATAGTTCTGTGGCGGGTTGAAGAACTCAACCACCCGTACAGCTCCTTCAGATCGGATTCTGAGTTGTTCGGCCATCTTCTAGTCTTGATGAGTAAGCGTCGCTTTTTTCTCTTCGTACTCTTGCTTGTCGATTTCTCCCTTGGCATAGCGTTTGTCGAGTATCTCCAGGGCTGATTCAGACGGTTCACCCCAATACCGCTTCATGACATCGCGGTACTCAGGTCGATCCATCATCCTGTGCCCCCACATGCACCCCATCCCGCCTCTTCTAATCATCATGACAAACATCCAGAGCATCATAAGAAAAAAGAGCAGTGGAAAAATCCACCAGAATGAATGTCCGTGGGGCTCGTGCCACCACGGCCAGGCATATCGCTGGGGTGTTTCCTGGTCTGCGGCAAGCATGGGTGAAGCATAAGCAAGGGTAAGGAGGGCTAACTGGGAACGTTCCATGGTGCGTCTCTGGGTGTACATGGGCTCCTCCATCAACTACTGGGGTAAGTTTATGAAATGTTAAGCCTAGCAGACCATGGCGATGCCACAATCGGGATAGCCGCCTCACCCAGGGCTCACGATTCAAGAGGAGGGCAGGCAGAAATGACTGGGGAATTTAATGCACAGGTCGCTACGCGAGCGGCTATCAGCCGCTCAAGTTTCCATGGAGTAGCGATTCTGTGATGGACCACAGGGTCTCACTGGTATGGGTATCCTGCCAATACTCTGGCAGGGGCCGTTCTTGCCTTTTCTTGAATACTTTGCCGTTCTTGGGCTTGATACAGTCAGAGGTAATGACATAGAGGATGTTCTCAGCCGCTTGTTCGACCGGGGCCGAGAACAGGTTCTTGAGCCAACCCATCAACGGGATTTCTCTTACCAGACTCGATTTAAACTGACCGGGGACAGCCATTACGGTGTCGATGCCACCGCTTTCATACCGTCGGGCAAACTCAAGACCTGCCATGAGCAGACAGAGTTTCGTCAGGAAGAACGAGTTATACATGCGGTAATGCCGTGAGAACTGAAGGTCGTCCAGGTCAAGCCGAAGCCTGTCTGAGGGTAAGGCATTGTTGATGATCTGGGCGCTGGAGCCATTCTGCAGCAGGTCAACGAAAGTGTTCATGAGAATGAACGGAGCCAGGTAATTGACCTGGAACATCATTTCAAAACCATCTTCGGTAAGAGTGCGCTTTCGCTTCATCACCGCGGCATTATTGAAAAGAACATCGAGCCTGGAGTGCTTTGTTTTGAACTCTTCAATGAACTGTCTGATGGACTCCATGGATGCCAAATCACAGATCATCAGCTCAAGCGAGGCATCGGGAACTTCGCTCCTGATCTCACGTATCGCGCCTTCACCTTTCACTCTATCTCGACAGAGCAGTATTGTATTGGCGCCTTTCCTCGCAAGTTCCTTTGAGACGGCGAGACCCAAACCGGAGCTTGCTCCGGTAACCAGGCAATTTTTTCCCGATAGCTCCATGTGTACCTCCCAAATCATAATGACTGACAGCACCGGGAGTTCTCGCGTCCAGTGTAGCTTATGCTATAGAGGCTTCTAGTGGTGAGATAACGGGTGATTTGAACGACGCTCCGCTGTCACCTCCCCACTTTTGGGGATTTCGCCACTTTCCGTCTGATTACGACGATAAAGAAAGATAGGGGGCAGAGGTATCTAGTCTCACTCTCTGCCAGGAATGGCCGTGCTGGAGCAGGTAACTGTATTGCTTACCGTGCGTGTAGATGAAGTGCCTGTCATCGGGTTTGGCCGCCTTCCGAAGTGCGACAGAGAGTGGCCCCGATGAACTTGGTGCTTCAGATGGCCCGACTATGGCCTCGAAGTAATCGCCCGGCTGGACATGCATTTGTTTTGGAATTCTTACTTTGTAGGTGACTCGCGAGCCAACACCAGGCGAGCGTTCAGCCAAGGCTAATCGACCTGAGAGAAGGTCCTGTGCCGATATTTTCTTATTTCGAAGCAGCTCACAGCATGGCTAAGATCATAATCCCAGTACATGGCAGTTCTAGAGACCTCGACCCGCATTATCTCTTGTCTGTTAACATTGCCACAGAGGAATTCCTTTCCGCTGACAAAGACCTGCGGCTGAATCCGCTGATACAGGACCTAATACGTTTCATGCGCGAATGGTTCGGCGACGGCCCCTATCATTCGGTGCTCAGCTGAGAACGTTTTACTCTGACCTCTCTGGTTACTTGGATTTGGGAAAGGGTACTGACACTGGTAATGCCCTTTAATTTCCAGATTTCGGTCTGACAGGAAGCACCGCCCATGGCTGAGGGAAATCGCTTTTGATATGCTCACCACAGGAGGTGAACTCAACGCCACCCCCCATTATTGAAAAATTGTCTATAGTTAATGGTCACGCAATAACTACTAGATATTTTCATCAATAGTATCTACATCCGTTCTGGAATAGCTGTCTGTTATTAATGGAGCATGTTTAAGGAGGAAGGAACGATGGCTTGTAGCATTACAATTACAGAAGTAATAGGAATACCTCAGGCGCTTGGTTCATCGATTGTTGATGCGGTGGTGGTCAAAGGAACTGCGCAGGAATGTGACGGTATCAACCTGGGCGCAGGTAGTTTTCATCTGCAGATCACCGTGACCTGTTCGTCAGGTAGCCAGGATTCAGTCAATGTTACTGTGGCAAACGGTCAATTCGAAGGCCAAGTAAAAATAAACTGTGAATGTGAAAAGATAGTAAAGATAAAGGTGGTTTGTCTAACCGATCCAACTTGTACTGATACCTTTGAAGGCCCCTTGCCGTGCAATCCTCCGGCAGAGGACGAATGTCCGGATATTACTGTGACAATGCAGGTTGGAGACTGTGACGAAAATGGGATGCGGCAGGTTACCTTCACAGCGCATGTGAATGCAATGGGCACCGTAATACCCGTTGTGGCTGAGTACAATTACGGTGACGGTACCACCGGAAACGCATTTCTTATTTCGGCTCCTGGCGATATCGCTGAGCCGTCGCATGGGTACCTCCCAGGTACCAATGTTACAGCGACGCTCAACATCATCCAGCCACCAACATGTCAATCTATCCAAATCCCGGTCGACCTTATTGGTCAGCCAACATGTGATATTGAGTGTCCGGTCATCGATCAAGTCAATGTATCTGTTGGGTCATGCAATGATGATGGTACGAGGACGGCCACGTTTACCGGTATCTTAAGTGGCGGCCAACCATCAAGTGTTCATTGGGAATTCGGGACGCCTGATGGTGCAGAACAGACAAACATGGTATCTGGACCACAGGCCACTGTAACAACAACCCATAATTATCCAGCGAACGGATCGGGGACAACGACCTATACTGCCGTACTCACGGTGACTGCGGCAGACGGACAGTGTGTGGATTCGTTCCCTGTGCAGGTAGAAATTGAGAGGTGTGATACAACAGAATGCCCTACCGTAGATGATGTGACGGCGAACATGGGGCGGTGCATCTCGAGAGCGCAACGCAGGGTGGGTCTGAATGTCTCTATAACAGGGGGTGGCTTTACAGAGTACGAATGGGATTTTGGTGATGGTACAACACAAACAATCGATCCGTCGGTACAAGGCAATCCCAGTACTTCGCATGATTACGAGATAGGGAATACCCATACAGCAACATTAACAGCCACCGCCCCAGATGGCTGTGAAGATCAGTCAGGATCGGCGACCTTT
>JBFFNE010000077.1:0-13790 GCA_041563315.1 Thiohalomonadaceae bacterium | reverse complement strand
CGAACCTGACCGGTGCGCCGTTGGGGCAGCGGCTGATCATCCGCTTTCACGGTGTGACAGAGAAAGTGGCCGTTGAACAGGCCGTAGCACAGCTGGCAGAAGAATTGGCGACTCAGGGGATCCGACTGAGCAGGATCGAGATCCCCGCCTTCAACCAGCATCCACACCAATGGCAGCTCGATACCCTGATGCTGTTGCAGGGGGGGATCAGTTTATTGGCCTTTGCGATGGCGGCAGTCCTGGTCTCTCAACTGATGTCGGCTTTACTGTCTAAGCAAATTCGGCAAATCGGAGTGCTAAAGGCGATAGGGGGATCGCGTGCTCAGGTCATGCAGATTTATGCGTTCATGATATTGGTTGTGGGAGTGATCGCCGGGCTGATGGGGATACCTTTGGCGCTGTTGTCCGGTTACGGTTTTTCCTACTTTGTCGCCTATGCACTCAACTTCAATATCCTAACGACTCAACTGCCCTGGACTCTGTATTTAGCGATTGTCGCTATCAGCCTGTTGTTGCCACTGGCTCTGTCGCTGCCGATCCTGAGTAAAGGTAGCCGTATCTCGGTACGCGATGCGTTAAGTGATTACGGTATAAAGATCCATTTGAAAAAATCGAAAATGAGCCCACTCCAGCGATTGCCCCGTAGTCTGGTAATGGCGATCCGTAACACCCTGCGACAGAAAAAACGACTGAGCATTACCATGCTGACGATGGCGTTGGGCGTGGCCATTTTCAGCACCGGCTTCAATGTGCGTCAGTCCCTGGAAACGCTGTTGCAAGAGACCAGCGATACCATGCGCTACGATGTGCGCGTAGTGCTCAAGAAGCCGATTTCCGCTTCGGAGGCGCAGTCGTTGTTCAGCCAGATGGGCAATGTTCGGCAAATGGAATTCTGGAATGGCGGACACGGAGAGTTGCAGACACGGGGCGTATCGGGTGGGAGCGAGATCGGCATTGTTGCTTTGCCCCAGGGAAGCGAATTGCTGAAGCCAAAGATTGTGCAAGGACAGTGGCTGCAGGGACAGGAACGCGCCGAGATGGTGATGAACCTGCAGGCATGGGAGCAATCGAATTTTCCGCCGATCGGTGGCAGGCGTTCCATGCTAGTGGAAGGCCGGCAGGTCAAGATGACCCTTGTGGGGCTGGTGGAGGAATTTGAAAAACCCAAAATCTACATCGACCAGCAGTACTACTTCAACGCGGTTAATTCGGATCGACAAGCGAACAGCATCATGTTTGCGGCGAAAAACCCAGAATACGAAGCGGTTGTGTCCCTGAAGCAGGAGATCGAGCGACGGCTGGCTGCCACCAGTTTGCCCGTCCTGGAAGTGATGTCTCATGCCGAGCGCATGAAGATCATCTACGACCATCTCAATATCGTTCTCAGTGTGTTGCTGTTCTTCGCTTTTACGGTGCTACTGGTCAGTGCATTGGGGATGTCTTCAGCCATGGGCATCAGCATCATGGAGCGGACGCGGGAGATAGGCGTATTGCGGGCGATCGGTGCGACACCGGCCAAGGTATTCAGACTGTTTGAGACCGAAGGTATGCTGCTCAGCGTGGCCAGCATCCTGCTCGGCCTGTTGCTGAGTTGGCCGTTGAGCCGTATGGCCGCCGCCTTTTTTGGGGATCTGATGCTGGGTGGGGCAGACCTGAGGTTCGTCGTGAGCGGACAGGGACTGTTGATCACACTGATAACCACGCTGCTGTTTGGCTGGATGGCGAGTCGTATTCCTGCGCGGAATGCGTTGAAAGTGACCACTCATCAAGCACTGGCCTATGAGTGAACTGGCAGGGGGTCTAACAATGAAAAAATGGCATTTGATATTCCTGACGTTGTTATCCACACCACTCTATGGCGCGAACTTATCAGCATCCGTAAGCGGGTTTGAAAATGCTCAGGGACATTTGCGATTTGCGCTATTTTCCAAGGCACGCCAGGAGGCATTTCCCAGAGAGACGGACAAGGCGGATTACGTCCGGGATTTGGAAATCCGCAATGGCCAGGCGCAGGTCTCACTCTGCGATATCCCGCCCGGAACCTACGCCGTCTTTCTTTTTCATGATAGCAACGACAATGGCGTAGTGGACCATCGTTGGTATGGTCCGCCCGAGGAGGCCTTTGCCTATTACAGGATATTTAAAGTCAGGTTACTGCCGCCGGAGTTTGATGAGGTTGCGTTTCAGGTGAAAGACGCCGATATCGAAATGGAGATCCCATTGCAGCACTTTTAATGCTGGCCCATCATGTCGGCAAAAAAATGGTCCAACTCGGGCGCGGTGGTATTGTGAATGTTTCCTGCGCCTCGGCCTTGGAAAGGCCGGGTGTGTTGTTAGCGCCGCCCTTCGCGGTTTGGGAAGCACAGTGGTTGTCACACCAGGAATGGGAAACCGCGGTGCCACGCTGCTCAGTCGTTTTCTCCCGCGTCGATACGCTGTTCTGCTAGGGGCGATGGTTGTGGGGAGGCTGCGCATGTGATGGGCCTAAGTGGAGTGAAACGGCTTTGTTCGCAGGTTAGAGATCAATATACTTCGGTCTAACGCCCTGCGGCACGTGAAAAGACCAAAAAGCCAATCCCCGGAAGGAGTCACCTGATGTTCAAGTATTTCGTTTCTGCCACTGCGGTGATCGCTCTGGCGTTGTCTTCCCTCCAGGCCAACGCCTACACCCCAGCAGCGGAGAAAGTTGTCGATAATGTCTATGCCTTCATCGGTCCCCTTGGTCAGCGTAGTGCCGAGAATGACGGTCTTAATAATAATCTCGGTTTTGTCGTTACAGATGGGGGGGTGATTTTGATCGATTCCGGGGCCTCGCATCTGGGGGCCGAGCGCATTGCGCAGGCGGTGGCCAAGGTCACCTCGCAACCGATCAAATGGGTACTGAACACCGGCAGTCAGGACCATCGTTGGCTGGGCAATGACTACTTCGCCGAAAGGGGGGCCGAGATTATTGCCATGGCCCGCACGGCCAAAATCCAGTCACAGTATGCCGACCAACAGCTGGATAGTCTGAAGGGGTTTCTTGGCGAGCGAATGGCGGGGACCCGGCCGCGGCCGGCAACACACACCCTTAAAGGGGACGAGGCGAGTGTGAAACTCGGCGGGGTCGAGTTCAAATTCTATTACACCGATACACACTATCCGGGCGATGCCATGATCTGGCTGCCTCAGCAGCTGGTCCTCTTCAGCGGCGATCTGGTCTATGTGGACCGGGTTTTCGCTCTCCTGCCCTGGTCCAGTGTCCGTCACGGCCAACAGGCCTATCGTGCACTGGAAGCACTGAAACCCAAATTCATCGTCCCCGGCCATGGGGGCGTGACGGACCTGGCCAAGGCCCGTCGTGAATGCGGGGATTACTATGACTTTCTCAACGATACCATCGGCGCCGCAGCACAGGAAATGGAACCGATGGAAGAGGTCTTGGACCGTTACACCAACTTGCCCACATTTGAGCACCTGGAGCACTTCAACGAGCTGCACCGAACCAACATGAATCGCACTTACCTGGAATACGAGGCGATGTGAATCATCGACCGCTCCCACGCGCTCTGCGGTTTTGTCGAACCATGGGGTTCTCATCCAATCCGCCGGGCACACCCCACAAACAAAAAAGGGCCCTCGAAAGAGGGCCCTTTTTTGTTTGTATGGCGCGCCCGGAGGGATTCGAACCCCCGACCACCGGCGTCGGAAGCCGGTACTCTATCCAGCTGAGCTACGGGCGCATGATCGTGATTGTACTACTATTTGAAGCGTTGCAGTGGTACTCATTTCGCTTGTCAGAGCGGCAGGCTCTTCTCTGAGCATGGGTCACAGACATCAAGCGCACAAGGATACCGGCGAAGTAGAACGACGTCCATGGCTAACCTCCTTGTTGCGGTTGTTTTTAGAGAAAAATACAGATTCCGGTGCGGGAATTTCATTAAAATAATATTTAAAGATATACTAATACACTTTAGCCTGGGTCCGTGGTGATTTTTTGCCTGCAAGGCGGAACCTTTGTTGATTGTATGGGGTCCGCAGTGCACTATCAGGTGTGCATGGTCTTTGGGGCTTCCGGGGAATGATTTTTAATATCAATTAGTTAGGAGTTCGTTGTGAGCAAAGTAAATACCAATTTCGGTTTTAGCGTGGGCGTACTCATTGTCGTGGCGGTTCTCGTGGTGGGGATCAACGCCATGGTCGGTTCTGCCTTGAGCGGCTCTTCCACTGGCGATATGAGCGAGGCGGCGGTTGCCGAGCGCATCAAGCCGGTAGCGCAGTTGAATACCGGTGCGCCGATCGCACCTGAAGCCCCTGCCGCTGCGGCACCTGTTGCTGCCGGTGGTGCCCGTTCCGGTCAGGACGTTTACCAGAGCGCCTGTTTCGCCTGTCATGGCACTGGTGCCGCCGGTGCGCCGAAGCTGGGGGATGCTGCGGCCTGGGCTCCCCGTGCGAGCAAGGGGATTGATGCGTTGATGAATAGCGCCATCAATGGCCTGAACGCCATGCCGCCGCGCGGTACCTGCGGTAACTGTTCCGATGATGAGCTGAAGGCCGCTATCGAATACATGGTGGAAAACAGCAAGTAAGCACCATTCTATCGCGCAGTACAAAGAGGCCGGGTTACCCCGGCCTTTTTTGTTTATGCATGTTGTCTGCTTGCGTCTAAGGCCTTGAAGCTGCTGGTTTGGCTGCTAGCTTTTGGGTAACACCGTGTGTTCTCCCTGTATGCCGATACAGGGCACGCCTGGAGGGCAGTGACCATGGCATGGTATGCCCATATCCCGCACATCTCTGCAAACTCTCTTCCGGCCATACATTCGGTCAGTAGCGATAAACCCTGGCTATGGCTGGCGGCAGGCTGGAGTGATTTTATCAAGGCGCCGGCGATAAGCCTTGCGTATGGCCTTGTCGTTTCACTGGCGATGCTGGCGGTCTTCCAGCTGCTGCAAACTCGTGGTTTGTTACTCCACGCCCTTGGGCTGATGGCCGGTTTTGCCCTTATCGGGCCACTGCTCGCGGTGGGGCTATACGAGATCAGCCGCCGACTTGAACAGCGCCTGCCGGTAAGGCTTCTTGACTCCTGGGGAGGCTGGCGCACAAACGCTCGATCGCTGTTGGGTATGGGCTTGCTCATAGTGTTGATTGTGTTGGCCTGGCTTGTACTCGCAGCGTCGATCATGGCCAGCCTCTATGGGGACGAGGAACTGGGCTTTTTTAATGGAACCCTGCTGGATTGGCAGAGTTTGCTCCTTTTGGTTCACTGGCCGATGGTTTTGTCCTTCGGTTTGGTCGGACTGTTAGCCGTAGTCGTGAGCTATGTCTCGATGGTGGTCGCTGTGCCGCTACTCACTGACAGGGAGGAGATGAATATGTTGACTGCAATCGTTCTCAGTCTCCGCACTGTGCGAGAGAATCCTGCCGCCATGATCCTCTGGGCTGTCCTCATCGCCGCTTTCACCGGACTCGCCGTCGCACCCGTCTTCCTGGGTTTGATTGTCGTTTTTCCGCTCCTGGCCTACTCCAGCTGGCACGCCTATCGGGATTTGATCGAACACTAGCAAGGCCGCCGGGGTAGGCCGGATGCGCTGCGCTTATCCGGCCTGTTTCAAGTCGCCTCCTTATCGTGCCGGAAACCCGTCATCTCCCCCTCGTGGTGCGTAAGCATCGGCACAGGTTCCAGTAATACTGTATCGAATCAGTATGTTAGCGATGCTTCGCGCCGAAAGCTCGCTGGCATGCGATTTGCGCTGTCAGAGGTATGGTAATTTCACGCTCGACAATGAAACAGCGGTTATGGCGCTATGCCGACGGGCCTGTTCCCAACCTGCTCGCATTGGGCTATGTGCTGGCAGGGTATGGCGGCGGATGTACCCTGATGTTGTTCAGCCCGTGGTGGACGGGTTGGATGGGCGCGTTATTGCCGGGGCATAGCATGGTCATCGCTGCCTATCTGCTCCGCGAGTGCGCCCACAACACGCTCTTTTCCCGCGCCGGGCACAATGTACGTCTTGGCCGGATACTGAACTGGATCACTGGCGGCTGCTACGGGGATTATGCGGCACTGCAGCACAAGCATTTTCGCCACCATGTGGACAAGGCCGATGTAGTGGCCTTCGATTATCGCGCAGGCCTCAAGCAGCATCCTCTCCTGTTGCGCCTGATGCAGGCACTGGAGTGGTGCTACATCCCGGCGCTGGACATCATGATGCACACCTTGCAGATCGTGCTGCCCTTCGTGCGCCCCGCTTATGCCCACAACCGCAAGCGGGTCGTAAAGGTATTGTTGATCCGCGGCATCCTGTTTGCGTTACTGGTCGGGTACTCACCGCTGGCAGCGCTGTATTACCTCCTCGCCTACATCCTGATGATGCATGTGCTGCGCTTTATGGATGCCTTTCAGCATACCTACGAAATATTTGAAACGCTGGAGAGGGAACGCGGTGCCGAGGCCAGGCAGTTCGATCGCACCTATGAGCACGAGAATACCTACTCCAATCTGATCTCAATAAAGTACTCCTGGCTCAACCTGCCAGTACTCAACTTCTGTTACCACAACGCGCATCATTTCAAACAGTCCATCCCATGGCACCGGCTGCCTGCACAGCATGGCGAGTTGTATGGCAAGGACGACAGCCAGTTCATCCCCTTTCGCGACGAGTTATACAGTTACCACCGTCATCGCATAGTACGTATGACGAACGATTCCGATGAGCTACCGGTTCCCGGGGAAGGCAAGGGGCGTGATTTCGTCGGAGTGGCCGGTGTGAATTTTCTTACCGCTTTCTAACTAGTTGTTCCTAACTATGCAACATTACCCTTTGCAAACACTATTTCAAAACGTAGGGTCCCTTCTTCCTCAGGGAGAGGGGGACTGATTGTGCTAACCGGAAATCCTGTAGAAAAGTTAGGAACAGCCATTTAGGAACGATTCAAAAATTGTTGCACTCGTTGATTTTAAGCTGGCTTCTACTTAGGTAATGACATGACACAGGTAAAAAAATTCTGGCCGATTCTCACGGCGACTCACCGCTACGACAAATCTCTGTCGACGCGGAGGTGTGGTACGGGAATCATTATCGAGGCACCGATACTCGCTTATTTGATCGAGACAACAAACGGACGGATTCTCTACGATGTCGGTTGTGATTACAGCAAGATTAACGAACCACAATTACGCAAACAGTATTACGAAAACGAGGAATTCGAATTCGGTCCACCGCAGATGAGTGAGGAACAGCGCCTGCCCAACCGTTTGGCCGTACTGGGGCTCAAGCCGCTGGACGTGGATGTGGTGTTTTGCAGTCATCTACATTTCGATCATGCCGGTGGGCTATGTGAGATGTGCCATGCGGAGATCCATGTTCACAAGAGGGAGTGGCAAGCCGCCAATGAACCGGCGGACAGCGCCTACTTCGCCGGGGATTTCAGTGGGAATTACCACTGGAAGATGGTGGAAGAAGAATATGACCTGGCGCCTGGCGTGCGTGCGATTGAATCTCCGGGGCATACCGCCGGTCACATGTCGATGCTGATCGAATTACCCAAGGGCGCACCGATCATTCTTGCCGGTGATGCGGCGGATCTGACGGAGAACATCGAACAGGAAATCGCCCCGGGACTTTGCTGGAATGATGGAGAGGAGATGGCGCTGTCGAGTATTCGTAAATTGAAAACTCTGGCAAGGGAGACCGGCGCCGAGCTCTGGCCCAACCACGACATCGCCTTTTTTCGCCGCCGTAACCGTTTTCCGGAATACTTCGAGTGAAGCCGATGGAGCTGAAACTGTTCAATACCCTGTGGGGATTCGACGGCGATTATCTCAAGGCGGTGGAGGAGGCGGTGGCCGATGGTTACGATGGCATCGAGGGGCCAGCGCCTGGCGATGCGGTCGTGCGCAATGACTTTGCCGCTGCACTGAAGGAAGCCGGACTCGCCTATATCCAGGAGATCTGCACCGGCGGCGACTATGTGCCCGACAGAAAAGCGAGCGTGGCCGAGCACCTGTCAGCTTTCGAGAAGGGCTTTGCCGCCGGCGCGGAACTTTCACCGCTGTTGGTTACCAGCATGGCTGGCTGCGACGCCTGGCCGGAGTGGCAAAGCATCGAGTTTTTTCAGCAGGGCATGGCGATGGCAGAAGAGCAAGGCCTGACCCTCTGTTATGAAACCCACCGCAGCCGCACCCTGTTCCATCCCTGGGTCACGCAGCGCATTGTCGAGTCCCTGCCTGAGATACGCCTGACCGCCGATTTCAGCCACTGGTGCGTAGTGTGCGAGCGTCTGGTGGATACCGAACTGGAGGTGATCAAGGCCATCGCCGGAAATATCCACCATGTACATGCACGGGTCGGTTATGATCAGGGGCCGCAGGTGCCCCATCCTGCCGCACCGGAATACCGCGAGGCCCTTGCCGCACACCAGCGCTGGTGGGAGATCATCTGGACTCGTCAGCAGGAACGCGGTTACCGGTTTAGCACGATGACACCCGAGTTCGGGCCCGACGGCTACCTGCACCAGCTGCCCTTTACCCGGGCGCCGGTGGCGGATCTTCGCGAGATCAATCGCTGGATGGCCACTGCCGAGCGGGATCACTTCAAACACTATAGCGAGGCCTGAGATGGGCAAATCCTTGCCAGTCACCCTGTTGCTACTCTCATCGGTTATGTGGGGGCTGACCTGGTGGCCGTTGAAACAGTTCAATGCCGCCGGCATCGACGGTGTGCCGTTGATCCTGTTCAGTTACGGCGTCGTCGGCATCGCCCTGGCCTGGCTCATCCTGCGGGAGTGGCGCCTGTGGCGGGGTAAGCCTTATCTGTTATTGCTGTTCTTCCTCCTGGGCGGCTATGCCAATCTCGCCTTTGCCACCGCTATGATCTACGGCGATGTGGTCAGGGCGATGATGCTGTTCTATCTCGGGCCGGTGTGGGGCGTCATCGGCGGGCGGGTGTTTCTCGGCGAGCGCATCGACCTGCAGCGTTGGTTGGGTGTGATTATCGCCATGGCCGGTGCCTGGTTGATTCTGGGCGGCGCCGCCATCTTCGACACGGCCCCCTCGCTGCTCGATTTGCTAGCCCTGAGCGCGGGTATCGCATTCGCTCTGAATAACATTACCTTCCGCGCTACCCACACCTATCCCACCGGCTCGAAGATTGCCGCCATGTTCCTCGGCTGCGGGCTCTTCGCCGCGCTACTGATGCCGGTGCAGGGATACGGCCTACCGGATCTCTCTGTGACCGTCTGGCTCGCGCTCCTCGCCTTCGGTCTGATCTGGCTGCTGGGAGCATCCATCGCCACTCAATGGTCGGTAACGCACATGGAGGCCGGACGCGCATCCATTCTCCTTATCACCGAATTGCTGGTCGCCGTGCTCTCCGCCACCCTCATCGGCGGCGAGACCCTCACAACGCCCGAAATCCTCGGCGGCGCACTGATCTTCACTTCCACCATCCTCGAAGCCTGGCGACAGGAGCCTGACCCGCATGACTTTGCCAAGCCGGCGTGACGGCGCTGTAGCGAAACGGCGGGCGGGTTAAAAGGCAAAACGCACGAATGTTGTGCTGCCCGGGAAAGAATGCCGGTACCTCATTAGCAGCTCAGGGTGGGTAAGTGCATAAGCAGTAAGGTATAAAGAGCCATAAGATGAAATATTTAGATAAATATTTAGTGTCAGTGTATAAACACGTTAGTTGTGATTGATTTTGGTCAGCCGAAGAAAAAATAGTCATGGGTAATGGTGAGATTTTACACTGACCATAAATGGCTATAAATAGCTCTTGGGTCTGCTGTGTGGAGACAAGCGATGTGTCACGATATTCTTAATATCCAGGCGTTTAAAGCGATGGTATGCGTTAAGCACATTTTTCTTCTGGCAACACTGGTTGCTGTTACAGGATGCGGTACCGTGAATACGGTGTTTCGTGGCGACGGTGTGGCGAGCCGTAAACTCAATGGGACCCGGACATACTGTACAACCATTCCGCGTGTCTACAGTGGCGTCTCCTACGGCTTTTGCACACTGCATGGCGAGCCATCACTGCCTTCGTCAATACAAGCACAGTATGCCGTTCCAGGGGTGATCGCCGACTTATTCGTTTCAGGTGTTATGGATACCGTACTGCTGCCTTATACCGTCTACCGGCAGGTGTCCGATGGCAGTATCCCAATAAAGAAGCGCGAGTTCGGGATGGCCAAATAAAGCGACATGAATTCCTGTGGCAGGGATTTCTGGGGAACCCTTTAGGTAAAAAACTGTGCACCTTAAATTATCACAGTCACTCAGTCTGCGAGGAATGCACCAGCTGAGTTTGAATGACTGCGCGAAGATGGATGGGGCGAACAGGCTTTTGCAGTATTTCATATTTACCCTGAACAATGGTTTTTAGCTGCGCTGCTGCTGTATCACCGGTGATTAATATCCCCGGAATTGGCCATTGAAATCTCTCTCGTAAAGCATCAATCGCATCAATGCCATTTTTTTGATAGCCAAGGTTGAGATCTGACAGAATTAATTCGGGTGACATATGACTTTGTTGCAACAGCTCGAGTGCCTCTTCGAGTGATTCGGCTGTTAAGACCTCGCATCGCCATTTAGATAGCAATGCCTGGGTTGCCAGCAGGATATCCTTCTTATCGTCGATTACCAGAATACGTCGGCCAGACATATCCCAATTTTGTGGAAGTGATTCTGTGCGCGGCAATTGAATTTGATCCGAATTACCGTGTGGGATAAGTAGGCTGAAGGTGGTTCCCTTTCCAACGACTGATTTGAGTGACAGGGGGTGGTCTAGCAACTTAGACATACGGCTAACCAGTGACAGCCCCAGCCCCAGTCCTTCATTGCTATTCCCGTTGTTGGAATCAAGTTGTCGAAATTCACAAAAGACATCATCGTAGCTCTCTTCAGGGATACCGGAACCCGTATCCCAGACCTGCAATAGAACGCCACGGCTTCGTGATCTACAGGAGACGAGGACCCCACCTTTTATTGTATAGCGTAGCGCGTTGCTAAGAAGGTTACGCAGGATGCGTTCAAGTAGCAGACTGTCAGTGTGTACAGCCAGAGGTTGAGCATAAACACGTAACTTAAGGTCTTTATGTTCGGCATCCGGAACAAATTCATTCGTGATGTCCTTAACCAGTCGAGACAATTCGATATGTCGAATGTCAACCTGGGTAACTCTCGCTTCGAGATGCGACATGTCAAGAAGAGCGTCAAAGAGCTTGCGCATTGCCTCCAGAGATGCATCGACTTTGGGGTGTAGCATTTTCCTTTCGCTGTCGGAATTCGCCTCCTTGAGTATGTCAAAAAAGAGGGTCAGTGAGTGTAGAGGTTGCCTCAAATCATGACTCGCCGCCGCAAGAAACTTTGACTTATCCTGTACTGCCTGATGTGCTTCCTCGGCTTTTTGCAGAAGTGCTTTATGCAAAAATTCGCTTTCGTGTCTATAACGGATTTCGGTACGAACCATATTATGCAGTTTCCTGGCAAAAGAGGCGGTACCAAGACCCGACAACAATAGCAGAACAGCGAGTGCGTAGTAGACAGTCTCTCCCTCCATGAGCAGACGTACAATAACCGCCATTAGTGTGATAGGGCCATACAGATAATACATCGGAAACCAGTACTGTCCTGCGACGATGGTTCCCATGCTAAGCGTCACGACCAGGGTTATCAGAAAAAACTGATATTCCACTGCAGCGTTCACTGTAAACATGAATATTGCAGATGACCAGAGCAGCCCGAAGTAGAAGTAGACAGCCGAAATCATCCATCCCCAGCGTGCTACATGGGCTGTTTTTTTCTCTTGATGAAGAAATGCTTTTGCAAGCAGGTGTTGCATAGCAAGGCCTAACGCAATAAGCATACCCCAAGCAAGTAACAAGGTGTGGTTAACCTGTGGCCACATTACCCCTACTACCAAGCTTGATGATAATAAGCTCGGCAGAGTGCTCATACGTACCATGTTATAAGCCGGCGTTAGTGCTTCAAGATCTACACGCTGGTAGGAATTTGCTTCAGTTTGCTTCATGAAATGCCCCGGTATCTGAAAGATTTATTGTCGATCTTGAGTGAATCGGTATTAATGCAATTGCCGCTTCCTATGCCCGGTTGTTTCAATAGTTATACGTCTCTGGTGCTGCTCCCTGACCCTTGCCCGTTATCACGTGCGTTGGCGTCTTAGCCAGACTCCGGCGTGAAATGCGTTGTTTCCTCCTTGTTATCTTATCTTACCTCATACGGTCGTTTTACTACTTTAATGAGGTGACCAGCAGGATTAGGCATGATCCTCTGCAGGATAGGGAGTGCCTAATCTCGTCTCATCATGGCTTGCCATGTTAAACCACCGCCTGAAATAACCAAATTCATACTTTTGGCTAATATCGCTATTCATAAAAAATACGAATACTTTGGCGAGACAGTTTCGTGTTGTTGGGTAGAGCCACTATCTTCGCTGCTAAGGACGTCACGTGGTTTTGTATGATGATTATTGTCTTTAGTTCTACAGGTATTTTTCTTTGTAATTACAGATAGTTGCGCATACAGGTTCCCGGTATGGACGAGAGGCCGCTGTGGCGAAATGATAAGTGTCATGTCGTCGGCGAACATGAAGCATGGCGCTTTCGGCATGCTGCGCTGTGGTGAAGATTCGGGGAGGCTGGAGGTGGTGGCCTACTGGGCGCTCGCATAAGGGGCGACTAGTTGCGATAAGTTTTTTAATCGGGCGGCTCGTGCAGCTTAAGAGTCCTTTTAAGTGCGCGATCTCAGCGTTTTATATATGAAAAAAAGTAGGGGGATTCGAAGTGAATCAGCGAAATATTGGGTATTGCCTGCCAATGTTGTTTGTTGTGCTGGGGTTGACTGGTTGTGGTGGGAGTAGTGGGGGCGGGAGTTTACCCGCTACAACGGATACAACGCTCGACACGGATGGGGACGGGTTAACGGATTATGAAGAGGTCTCTACCTACAAGACCTCACCAAAAAAGATAGATACCGATGGCGATGGTATTTCAGACTTTGACGAGATCGTGACATTTAGCTTCAGACCCGACCTCAATAATTATCAATACAATCCACGCATTGCTGATGTTCCTCAAGTTGATATTGACATTGTGACGGCTCCTGATGTGGCGTTGAACTATACGTTCGCAGATGCGACAACAGGTGCGGCGACGACCTCCCGTGCAACAAGCAATACCTCAGGTGTCACCACTTCCAAGACAAACAGTAATTCCACCGCTATTGAGAGTGCCGTGACGACAGGTACGGAACTCACGGTAGGTGCCGAGTTTGAAATTAGTCTTGAACCCTCAGCGACGTTAAGCGTTTCAAGCACCATGAGCAGCAGTTATACGGATACGACCTCTAATGAGCGCTCCTTTGCATGGTCTAATGAGCAGTCGTTGGAGAACAGCACTACCTTAGAGTCAGCCAAGACACTGGAGAACTCCAAGGCGGTCAGTGTAGCCGATGGGTATATCTCAACGGCGGTAAAAATCAGTAACAATGGAAATCGTTCTTTCACCCTGACGGGGGTTACCCTATCTGCCGCCATGGTCAGCCAGACGAGCAATCAAATCGTCGCCCCGGTGAGCAACCTGACTTTCGATGACAGTAATGGTAGTGGCGGTTTTCCACAGACCTCTTTGGCAGGAGGGGGAAGTACAGGGAATATTATCTTCTCTGCCAATGGTGTTGATACCACAACCATCAAAAATCTTCTGGCCGACTCCAGCGGTATGCGCGTGGGTGTCGCCGCCTATGAGCTTTTGGATATCAACGGCACACCGTTTGTATTTGCCCGTGAACAGGT
>JBFFNE010000076.1:0-14176 GCA_041563315.1 Thiohalomonadaceae bacterium | reverse complement strand
TGGCGGCCTTGCTGCCTCGCAGATGATCACGCAATAGCCTCGCGACGAGCACAAGACCTTTGTCACCAGCGTAGTGGCCCAACCGATCATTAACCTGCTTAAATTGATCCAGAACCAGTACAATGACGGCAAGTACACCGTACTGCCGGTCCACTGCACTGGCGAGGCGCGTGAAGTTCTTTTCGAGCTGCCGCCGATTGTGAAGGCCGGTTAATTCATCGGTAGTCGCCATCCGTCGCAACTCGTTAATGGCCTTTTCCCAATGGTGCTCGTAAAGGTACATAGCTGCCCAGATCGCCAAGAGGCAAATCAAGATGTTGGACAGGACAAGTGGATTAATCCTCACACGGCAACATGTTGGAATGTGAGATTGGCCCCGCGGAGCCTCCCCTAGCCATTAATTTACAAATTTTGCATATTCCCCGTCATTTGCAGTAAAGTACGATTCTGCACGCAGATAACCAACAAGGACGGATGTCGTGAATAAACTACTGGTGCCGCTATTACTATTTGTTCCTCTCACCGCAAAAGCCGGTTACATCAACTATGAAATGCTGGACTCCGGCACCCTTCAGGTCGGTACAACAGCCCGAGTAACCGAACTCGACGGAAAGTACAACGACTTCTCAGGCACCTACGATGTATCGAGCTCATCATCTTCCCTCGACATAGAGCTGAAGGGCGGCGTGTCGCAACATTTGAATTTTGCTCTGCAAGTATCTCCCGTCGGAAGTACAACGAACGAATTCACAAGTAATACTCAGACCATAGCCTGGGAATATGAAGGCATGGATGATCTGAAAGCAGATTTGCGGATCCGGCTCGCACAGGGGAGCAGTTACCCTGTGCTAATCCTGGGTGTCACCCTGCCAACAGGTGACGACACGGATGCTGTGGCTGAACTCAAAAGTAACACAGGCACCCTACTTCAGGCAGGTAGTGCAGGCGGTCACGGTAACGGGAGGACCGATTACAAGATTGCCTCCGGATACCTTTTCGCAACCAGTAGGGGCAAGATATTTGTTGGCGGCGAATACATCATAAACGGTAACGCCGACGGTACAGACTACGGCGATGACTTCTCCATTGCCAGTCAGGCCAGCTTTCCGCTCACCCAGGTTTTCAGTCTCGTTGGTAGTCTCTCGTATACAATTAGTAGCGATACCCGCGATGAAGGAGGCGAATATTCCGAGACAACACCTGCCCTCGCTGCCCAATTTGGAGGCATGTTTTCAATCAGCCAATCGACTGAAATCATGACCACCGTTACCACGCTAACGGGTAGCGATACCGACTACTACGGCAACACAGGGACAAACACTGCCTCACTGGACTTTGGCAATGCAGTCATGTTCGAAATCAAACTGAGGTCGCGCTTTTAGAAATCGTTTGAGGTTGACCCGATAATCAGTTGCAAAGGTACTGCGCTATAAAGGGGCAGCACCCTTATCTGGTCTTCCCGGCCTCCTACACCGTGCCTGCCAGACTCTGACTCTATAGTTTTCTCTACCTCTTCCTGGAGAAGAGCTCATTATGGATTTGCCGGCTGGTGTGAGTTCCTGAGCGTCTCCCTGTCGCCGTGTGCCCCTTCAAGGCTATGACTTAGATAATACTGCGACCAGGGGGGGAGCACATGCAGTCATAGGGGCAGACTGATTTGTTAAGAGGAAGCTGGGCCAACGTACTTTTCGAGATCTTCATCACATTGTTCAATAATGGGATAATTTTTTTGAACTGTTAATGGGACAATCATCTCGATATTGATTAGATTCCTCGTAGTATATAACAGGAAGCCGTAGTGAAACGCGCAATGCAGGCGATATTGGTGATCAACTCCAAGGGGGGTAGTGGTAAGACTACGCTGACGACCAACCTTGCGAGCTACTTTTCCATCAAGGGATACAAAACGGCCATCATGGACTACGACCCACAAGGGTCCAGCCTGCAGTGGTTGAAAGTCAGGCCTCCGCACCACCCCACCATTTACGGCGCCAATGCTGCACCCAGTAAAAGAAGCGGCCAGCTTCGCAGTCTCGCTATGGCGCTGCCATCGGACACAGAGTACCTAATCATCGATGCCCCTGCAGGGGTGGAAGGTCTCATGCTTCAGGAATTGGTACGTAAGAGTAATTATATTCTGATACCCGTTGCTCCTTCGGCCATAGACATTCACGCCACTGCAGACTTCATCAAGCAACTTCTCCTTCAGGGTGGTATTCGTTATAAAAATATCAAGACAGGCATCGTTGCAAATAAAGTACGTAACACTATTCCGGTTTACGAGCCTCTGCAGCGGTTCCTTGGTGCGCTCAAACTTCCTTTCCTGACAAAGCTGTCCGATGCAGACAATTATATTTTTGCTGCAGAACAAGGGCTTGGAGTCTTTGAAATGGAGCATGACGCCGACAAGGAACGTAAAGAGATACAACCCATTATTGACTGGCTTATGGGTTATGAGCGACGACCACCCATGGAAAATAGTCTCAGAGAGCGCGAATTCAAGTAACAAACGCAACGCCCAACCTAAAACTTTAGTGGCCGGTTATTCATCCATGCCACAATCCTTCTCAGGCGCTGCAAGGTCAGACTGGAAAATTCCCTTCCTTTGGGAAGAAACCACCTTCGCCTTTTCCGGCAAACTCCCGGCACCCCATGCAACTCAACACCATTGTCCAGGGTGCGCTTTGAGATAATTGAGACTTCAGCATACTCACCATCTTGATAGTCACTTCAGAGAGTGTACGACGCCTTACTTTTCTGGCATCGAAGTAACGGCGGGCTAGACCAACCACGGTCACAATATGGCCGCCGTGGCCGTACTGTTTCTCCAACACCAAGCCATGATGAAGTAAATGGCAAACTCGATTGGCTTAGTTTCAATCGAGTCTGCCACTTTTGCTTTTGGACCGGACTTGCTAGAAGGACGGTGAAATATCCGGGTCTGAACCTGAAAGCACTGTGTCAATCTGAAGCATAGCATCCATCTTCAGAAGCAAATCCTCTATTGGCGAAAGCCCTTCGATTTTGTCCAACGTTTTGTCACCGATGACAAAGTTAACGGACACCGACAACCTCTGAGCATCTTCATCATAGAGGGGCTCCACATCAACACTTCCACCCGATGCGGTGAAAGCACTCATCACCCTTCTGAGGTGTGTGGTTGGTTTCATCTTTTGAAATTCTTGATAGATATCGGCGAACTCGTGACTTGGGGTGTTGTACTTAGTCTTTAGCTCATCGTATTTCGCATCAGAAATACCGGCATTTACCTGATAATCATTGTTTTTGTATTTCTTGGCTAACTCCACCTCCATATTATCCAGGTAGACATTCGCCATCTCAATAATCAGGGGGGCATGTTTTTCTAAAAGTGATTGGCTCATTTAGTTCACCCAAAATATCAGAAATCAATTAATACATCCCTGTTTACCATCAACCTCACTCTACATCATAGCCAAGGTTTAGACCTAGCCATTTTTCGATCACACTCCCCCTCACACCCTTACGCTCGGCGTAATCTGAAGCCCTTAACATCATCGCCTTGCTTCCTTTTATTGGGCTCATGGGCTATGAGCGGCCGATCACCTGAGACCGACTTGGAGATCGAAGGCTCCTCTACCTTAAGACTTGATGCTCCTTACCATTAAAAAACGAAACCCTATATCCCCTCGGTGGGGGTAGAGCTGAGTGATTTACAAGCCGGCGATAGTGATGCCCTTGAGTATCAGATTAAGGTCATCTTTTTCACAATGGGCCTCTACGGCTGTTTTGCGGCCTACTCCCTTGGAGCCGTTGATCTCTTCTCGATGACAGCTCTCACCTCAGTACTGGTGACACGCTGGATGATCGCCTTTCATGAGTTGCTCCACCTACGCAGTGCCGAGCAGCTCGACCTCTTCACCCGTCTGTTACCGATACCCTTCGCCCCACTTAATATCGGTTATCGCGAGTACCGCCTTCTCCATGCCGGTCACCACAGTTATACGGACACGGCGGATGACCCAGACGCGTTCCACATTTTAGGTGGCCATCTTAAGGCATTGCTTGGTGCTGTCACACTACATGAGCATCAGCTATATCGGTATATCAAGCAGTTTGGCCTCTCGAGCGAGCTAATGGTAATGGCAGGGATACGCTTGGTGTTGTTTGTAGCTGCTGCTACTGATGTTTCCGCAGCAGTTCCTGCTGTGGTGGCTGGTGCTACGGTTGACCTATACCGTCAACGATTTTGTTTTTTTCACTTGGCCGATTATCGCGCCGGTAGCTACGGCTCCTATCCCATTCCTTTGCCATCGCTTATCCTTTTCCCTTTAATTGATATCTACGGGATCGATGTTGTCTACGCCACTATGCATCACGATACCCATCATGACGATCAAAGAATAGCCGCCAAGTACCTGCCGACAGTCGCAGCCCAACGTGGTATTAAGTAGAGGGGTCATAACATAAGAAAATTGAGTTGCACATTCATCGTAGATAACCATCAGGAATCATTACGACTCACTTAATACATCTAAATTTATGTCTCTGCTAATTTGATTTACAGTAAAAGTTTCTGCTCCATATTCATACGGGTACCACCCAGTAGTCGCCCAGGCTTTAGCGCCCTGCATGCGCGGTTCGAGTTGCCGGTAGAGCCCTCGCGATTTCCCTATCATAGGGTCCAAAATGAGGCGCATACCGTCTCCGTTTGGGTATCGCTTGCCACAAAAAAACAGAAATTTAGCCATGGTACGCAAAGCGCGCCTTGATGAGGTCAGCCTCTCATTGCCCCAAGATTGCAGGTCGCGCATTTGTTCGGGAGAAATTGATGGGTGATTCCACACCAGGTTTCTTGAGTTATATCGACTCAGGTCTGCTGTGTTAATACCGAACTCGCTCTCGATCTCATCACGTTGTCCAGTCTTCGGGTAGGGGGTCAGCACTTGCAACTGGACCACATCGAGCTCGATCTGCGAAAGAATATCGATATCCTGTTTGATGCTATCAACGGTATCCTGCGGGAAACCCAAGATATAAAATGCCTGGACGAAGAGGTTGTCACGCTGCATCTTACGCAGCAAATCTAGCGTTTCGTTGCGAACAATGCGCTTGGATGCGCCTTCCAGTGATGATTCGTTCAGGCTCTCCACGCCGAGATGGGCACCAAACAAGCCTTTTGATACCCAGAGGTCATAGTTCTTTGCAAGGGTGTCGACACGAGTGAGTGCGATCCAGCGCATGCGATATTTATGCAGCATATCGACAACTTCCCTGGAGTGGCCGCCGAAAGTACCAAAGTTCTCATCGAGTATATTAATGCCACGAACGCCATTCTTATGGTATTTCCAAAGTACCTTGTCGATACTCTCAAGAGGAAGACGCTCTGCTCTGCCGTAGAACGAAGGGGTTTGGCAGAAGGTGCAGGTATAGGGGCAACTGCGAGATGTAAACAGAATCCCCGAAAGGATCATCTTCGGAAAGAAAGAAGCGCCAATGGCACCATATATTTCAGGGTGAATTAAACCCTGTGGCTGATACGACGTACCCAGCTGCTCACTGACTTCCCCCTCCCCCCAGCCGTAAAAAACACGATCAAAAACTTCATCAAGGCCTGGGGTATACGCTCCAAAATTTCCTGCCCAGACCTCTTTCACACCCGCAGCACGTGCCTGTCTGGCCATATCAACGGCGATATTCGTCTCGTTGATGTAAAATGAGATGCCCAGAGTATCGGGCGGATTCTGCAAGGCCTCTTCGAATTGCTTCGCATCTGGGTATTCGAGGATATCGCAAGATGTATTAGCTTTTAGAAACTGCAAACCCGGGTGGTTAAGAAATGACATGGCAACACGAACAAAGCTGGGTTGTTTGTCCCAGCCGTAGATATTGCTCGAACAGCCACTAATCGGTTGAACAGGAGAGGTAAACAGAACTTTTCCTTGTCTCATTCTTAATCTCTACCTTGATATAATTAACGGATACACATTACTATCGCATAGCTCAAATATCAACCACGCCAGGTGGACCAAGGGAATTGTATGGTGACAAATAACAGGCTCACGATCTATTCAAGTTATATCGCCGCAGGATTGCTGCAAAGGGCATTGACGCAGTTTGGTATTGAAAAAGAGCGTTACCAGATCCTTACGCCGCCACCGACAAGCAGCTCCACTCCGCTAGCGCTGCTGATTCAACCTGGAGGAATCACTGCGCTACAACAACTGGGTTATCGTGCAGATGAGCTCTATGGTGCTGGTCAGCCGTTGCATGGCCTGCACGTTTATGATCATCTTGGCCGTTCTAAATGGCGCATCGATATTGCGACCATTGCAGACACCCCTCCCGCGCTAGGCATAGAATCACGAAAATTACTGGAGATTCTTGATAGCACGACACAATTTAAAAGTTTTGAGAAGACGCCCGAACTTGAGGTAGTCATCAAGCATGCCTGTAACCCGATCACCATACAGCTTCTGTCAGGACGCTTACGTTATGATGTAGGTTTGATCCACGACATGAACAAAGGACATGTGGGTATCGTTAACATCAGCGATGCTCTGGTACTAACCTACTTCATCCCAAAGGATGGTGTGTCGGAGAACAGTGAGGCTGCCAGCGCCATTAGCGAATTGCAAAAAAACTCCAGCGGGATCATTGATGTCGCGTTACCTGCACTTTCACAACAGCATTTTCACCCAGAACAGATCGGCGTTCGCCGCTCGGTAGAGCGTGGACATTTACTTTGGGGAAGCTTAGCGGTACAAATGCACCCGCTAACCGGCCAGGCAATCAGTTATTGGGCACAACAATCCTTGTGGCTAGCAGAACGCCTGGCGATGAGTGATGACAGGATCGGTGTTATACAGGAAGAAAGTCACTCAAGCAATATCCGCATGTACAAACGCCACAAGCACATAGTCAACTATCATCTACGCCCCTCATATCTATCTAAGCTAATACATATCCCATATACCGTATCACTTCGTTATATCCCATACATTCGGCGGCGTGCCATGCGTATGTTGGCCTTAACATAATGTATGTGATAGCAGTGGTCTCAGGTTCGCGGAACCTCCTTGTTTCATCGGGACTTTCAGCTTTTGCAGCACTGACACTTCGTAGATCCCTGCGCCTACGATCAAACCCTCATTACCTACGCGCACCTTCCTGACGTAGGTCAGCTTGCACACCGGATTGTGGGTGCCGAGTCTGGGCCAGTAGTCAATGACCCATGCCGCGCCGTACTTTTCCGCTGCCTCGATGTAATCACCACAAGCAGCTCCCTCTAGCATCGCGCGTATCGGTCATTTAGCGGCCCTCCAGCGATGGTTCATAAATATGAGCGATCCTTCAGCATCTACACTACTGATGATGCGGGAGAGGTCTTCATTCTCCGGATTCGACACAACCATGAAATTTGATGCTGGCATAGTAGTGGTATGAAATAGATAACTGTCCCTGGAATTCCATGTCACCTTCTTGATAATTGTCTATAGTTTACGGCATCAATAATCTGAAAAGTAACAGAAGTAGCGAAGTAGCCATGAATATCGACATTTCCAATATTACCGTTCATTACAACCCGGTAGCCGGCACCCTCCTTGAGCCAGTAAAGCTAGGCATCATGGTCTTCATCAGTGAAAAACACGGCATGGCGGGTGTTGCCGCGCTGAATCACATGGGCAGGAATACCCGGCAGGTAAAATCGCGGTTTACGTGGCATCGTGACATCCTTGTCAGCGTTGAGGGTTTACATAGTATAAATTATTGTCTTAATAAGGACTGACAATGGCCCTAAGCCCTTACACTCTTCTCCCTTATACTTTTTTTACACACAATAATTTCAGCTCAATGTTGCCAAACTTGCTGACGTGAACGGAATTATTTTGTCTGATTGACCTGACATGATTTTATAAGGCCAGTTGGGATCAGCGAGTATGGCGCGACCTACCGCAACAAGATCAAACTCACCGTTTTTCACTTTTTTTTCTACTAACTCTACTGACTTTGGCTGTGACACTATGGATTCAGAAAACATGTCGAGTGAAAACTGCTTATCAATGCCAACACTGCCTACTGCAATCACGGGTTTTCCGGTTATTCTTTTCGTCCATCCAGCTAGGCTTAATTCTGAACCCGAATATTCTTGCTGCCAGAATTGACGCGTACTGACGTGAAATATGTCAACGCCGGCCTTTACGAGCGGAAGCAGTATTTCCTCTAATTCATTGGTGCTGCAGGCAATTCTAGCGTCATAATCTGTTAGTTTCCATTGTGAGAAACGAAATACAATTGGGAAGTCCTCTCCAACTGCGGCACGTATAGACTCGACAATCTGGCACGCAAAACGAACACGATTTTCCAAACTCCCACCATACTTGTCCTTTCTCTTGTTGCTCTTATGCCAGAAAAACTGATCAATCAGATAACTGTGGGCGCCATGAATTTCTACACCATCGAAACCGATTGACTTAGCATCATCAGCCGCTTTAGTAAAAGCCGCAACGACGTCTTCGATATCGCCTTGCGACATACCCTTGGTAATTTGTTGTCCGTTCTCAAATATATCCATTGGGCCAATGCTTAGCATAGACTCATTGGGTGCCGTACCCCTACTACGTGATGGGCCCGCATGCCATAACTGAGGCATAATTTTGCCACCAGCTTCATGAACCTCATTGACCACATGGCGCCACCCCGCTAACGCTTCCTCCCCATGAAACGCAGGAGCATCCGGAAAGCCATTGGCCGTGGGGTGATTGATAAATGTACATTCTGTAATAATTAGACCAGCGCCACCCTCAGCACGTCGCCGATAATATTGGGCGACCTTGGGGGGGGGGATATTTCGAGGGGATTGTCCGCGCGTCATAGGCGCCATGATAATTCTGTTTGAAAGCGTTAACTTGCTTGTACAAAATGGACTGAATAAAACTGATCGAGTTGAGTTGCTCAAAACGTTATCTCCTTTTCCAGATGCTTTTCGTGTCTTTAGATTGAACAAGGTTCCGTAATCCAAACGTTCACAGGTAAAGACGAGACACCCTGGAAAAGGATGCGTTCAAATACAACTAATTCTCTGAAACATCGCTACATCCTGAAGGTTTCTCATTATAATCAATCAGTTGCCCGAATTCATCGTAATATAGTGTACAGCGTTTTGCCATAAGGTCTTTGAGCTTTTTACGACCTCTCAAGATTCTGGATTTAACCGCTGGCAAGCTTAATTTCAGTTCTGCAGCAACCTGTCTGTGCGTTTCCCCATCTATCTCAGACCGAATTATTGGTAATTTATAAATATCAGGTAACTCCTTGATAATTGGCATAATGCATGCAGACAGTGTTGATATGGCTTGTGGGTTGGGCTGAGTATGTATTAATTGTTCCGGCAAGGTCTCCAGAGTCCTTTTTGTGCGATAATAATCAATAATCGTGTTTTTGGTAACAAGATATAACCAGTTCGGAAGTTTTTGTGGAATTCTGGATAACTCAGTCTGCTTAGCTAGTTTTAAAAATACATCAGCTAATATGTCTTCCGAGTCCTCATGAGAACTAATCTTCGTACGGATAAAAGAGAGTAACTTTTTGCTATACTCCTTCCATGCAGTTTCTATATGTGTTTCTTTCTCTTCCATAGTGAATATCTCATAGCCTATAGATTCAATTAAGCGGCACAAAGGGAGTGTATGCGGAAATTTCCGTCCGAGTTCATTTGATTGTTATGCGCTGCATTCTACATACAGTCAGTACACCCACCCCAAACTTGCCAGCCAAGCACACTTCTGTCAATTTTCGAACTAGACAGGTTTGTCAAAAAGATATCAAGGAGAGATATCATGCCAAGGAAAATTCATGTTTCCCTGGTAGCGACCGATGCCCTCGGAATATTTAGGGTCAGTGTAAAAACTCACCCCACCTCATCCAACAAAACCTCAGGATACCTCTCCACAATCCGCAACAGCGCCTCGCCGAACCCTGCGGTTTACGTCGCCCCTTCTCCTAATCCTGCAAGGTGCGAGTTCTGACCCCGATAAGACCGGCGAAGGCCTCCTAAGATAACCCTAGCTGTTTACGAATCTCCTGTGGCTCGGAAGGTTCTTTTAACTCACGTGTATGCAATTTTACCTTGCCTGCTTTGTGAGCCTTGATCTCTTGGAGTCCTTCGAGGATTTCAGGTCCGATGTCTCGTTCAGGCATTTCCGTTCCCCTTGGCAGTCTGTTTGAAAATGTGTGCCGGTATAGTGGAACGCTCGTCCTTTGATAAAGGTACCGACCAGTACTGCCCCCTTATACTCAAGGCGCTGGCTATCAATGTCGGCAAGCAAACACTCCTGAATCTCCTTGACTCGCTTTTCATGACTCCAGGGGAGGGTATCGAATAGTATTTTGTGCGATACTTTTCGGACATAAATGGGAAGAGCTCCTCAGTTGTGGTGACTTAATGAGATCACAAATTCACCATGCATGCATTCAATTATCCATTCAAGCAGTTGATATGATTGGATATTTCGTGCCCCCCTCAGGTACTTACTCCTTTAGTTGAGGAGATATTTATGGAACCCCGAATACTTGAACATCTTTGGAAAGACCATGATTTTGAGTTAAAATCCTACCACAAGCCCAGCTAATTAGAACCAAACAAGGACGGAATAGGGGCGTACGGAAAGTTGAAACACTTTCCGTATACGATTGGTAACTATTTAACCATCACGCCCTTAATTTCCGCATAATGCCAACACGATAATATGGATATTTACTATGTTATTCCTTCCGCTAAAAGCAGATCTGCCGTCACCACGGTTCCCCTTTGTCACAATATTAATTGTTCTGATGTGTCTTTTCATTTACTGGAAACAGGTAAAGACAGACGAGGTTATTGCTGAAAGGGTTGATATTTTTTGCTCCGCTCAGGATGACCGGAGTTATACCATTGTGATGAATAAGCTTGCGGAAGGAACAGAGGCAACAAAAGAGATAGTGTGTAATGCCGTGGTGAGTGCCATGCACTATTCGAATGATCTAGAAAAAACTATCGAGTCTATTGCCGGGTCGGCATCAAGTTTCTCAATCATGAACAAGAAAGAGACACAAGACTACATAAGCACCCATTTGCTAGAGATCGCTAGTAGGTTCGCGGACATCGCCCCTAAACCACTGACACAACGCTTGCAGTATGATCCGGGCACGTATGATGTTGTTAGCATGATTACGTCGGCGTTCGCTCATGGCAGCTGGTCGCATGTTATTGGAAACCTGTTCTTCTTTTTTGCCTTTGCCGCAACAGTGGAAATCATTCTTGGAAGTACGTTCTTTATTATTATGATCGCGACTCTGGCCATTGGCACCAACATGAGCTACGCCCTCACCGTGGCGCAAACAGCGGACAGCCTCCCGACACTCGGTTTATCAGGAGTAGTGATGGGCATGATCGGTATGTTCGTCTACTTTATTCCGCGAGAAAAAATTATGTGTCTTATCTGGGTGATCTTTATCATCCGAAGACTTCGCATTCCTGCCTGGATGATCGCTAGCTGGTATGTTGGTTGGGATATTTACGATCTGACCAATGACGGTGTTAATTCATCCGGCGTTAATCTGATAGCCCATGTCAGCGGTTTTATTCTTGGCTATCTCCTTGGGAAAGCACTATTCAGCTGGAGAAAACTAGAGGTAAAACAAGAGCTGGAAGAATATTTGTCCCATAAGGAGATGCTGGCTGCTTTCAAATAGGGCTAGCAGAGGAAAAGTTCATGGTTGCGTTATCATCAGGCTAATCGAAAAACCGGGTAAGAACCGGGTCAGAGAGCAATTGTTTCTAATATACCAGGAAGCTAATATACCAATTTATTTCAGTGCATTACTCACACGGAGGTGACCAATGCCGCGCAAACCCCGCTTTAATCTGCTGGGCCTTCCCCAGCATGTCATTCAACGTGGCAATAACCGAGAGCCATGCTTCTATGCAGAAGAGGATTATCGACGGTATCAGAATGACCTTCATGAGTCCGCCATCAAATCCGGTTGTCGTATCCACGCCTATGACTGTCGCACTTCAAACTTGATATCAAGATGACTAACCATGTGCACCTGTTGAATACGCCAATGGTGGAGTATGGCGTGTCCCAGAGGATGCAGGCACTTGGTCGTCGATATGTTTACTATTTCAATAAAACCTATAAGCGAATGGGCACCTTATGGAAAGGGCGGTACAAGTTCAGCCTTGTTGACAGCGACCGCTATTTGCTGACGTGCATGCGTTATATCGAACTCAATCCTGTTCGTGCCGCCATGGTAGAACATCCTGGGGAATACAAATGGTCCAGTTATCATGCCACTGCGCAAGGCGGAGTCGACTCGGTGTTAGAGCCACACCCTCTGTACACGCAATTGGGGCATACTGACCGGACGCGCCAGGCAGCATATCGGGAGTTATTCCAGTACCATGTTGACGCAGATACGCTGCATGAAATACGTGAGGTGCTCAATCATGAAGTGGTGCTTGGGCGTTCGTACTTCAAAGACCGGATTGAAGGCGTTAACAAAAAGGCAGGCCAGGTTAGGCCAACCTGGAAGGCCTGAAATCGAAGAGGAGCGGGAATACCTGGTTGGGTATTAGTATATTAGATAAAATTGCTCTCTGACCCGGTTCTTTACGGTTTTTTATGACCCCAAAAAAGCAAAGCGATGACCAATCAGCCATTATTCTTCGGCAATCAGGTTTTCGATTAGTGTAACCACTTCCTCATCATCCCATGCCAACCCGCCAAAGTAACCGTAACGCAGCCGTCCGTCCTTATCGACTATATATGAGGTTGGAAATGCACGTATCTTCCACGGTGCAGTCGTTACACCATTTGGGTCAAGTATTATGGGATAGGCTGCCGGCACCTTTTTAAGAAACTTCTGCACTTGCGCTTTACTTTCACCCACATCAATTCCGAGAACTCGAAACGGTTTACCTGCCAATTGTTCATTCAGATGGTCCAACGAAGGTATCTCTTCAATACAAGGGGGGCACCAGGTTGCCCAGAAGTTGACCAGCACAACCTCCCCCCTTAACTTGGCTAGATCGATATGCTCACCACTCATCATATTAAGCCGCAGATTCGGGGCAATTGACTCTCCATTTATCTCTCGTAGTCCTAAACTTGACGTATGGTTATCTTTCTCCTCCCCACTCGCAAGCTGTTTTACTGCTTGTCGTGGACCGTTCGCATAGTTTTTGACCAAATGCATGGCTTTTATTAGTAGTTGCGCGAATCCTTCACGCCGCTTCAGTTCATAATCCCTGGCCATGTCGCTAACATGATAACCGTCGCTGACACCAAAAATGCGGTGAGTAATGACATCGCTACCACCTTGCTCAAGATTCGAAACCAATGTTGTTATGTACCAGCGCTTGCCGGAGTCCACAGGCTGAAAGACATATATGGGTAAGTTTGTCGCAGCACTTATGGCATGAAAACGCGGTTCGTCACCAACATTAATGTCGCCAGCCAAAAGATTTGGGTGCATGAGCAATACACCGGAAATTGTTGGTGACTCTGCCTTACGCAATAGTTGCCAATCGCGCAATGCTTCCAGCAGAAGACGGGCACCACGATCGTAGCTGAAGAGATAGAGGTACCGGGTGTTCTTCTGCGCTAATGAAATAAGCTCCACTAGATCGCCACGAGGAATCGCCTTCAGGCTACTCTGACCAGGGGTGATAAAGTAGCTATTATGCAGGTCCACTACCCATACTGAATAGCCGGCTGCAGCAAGCTTGCGTGCATGCTGCCTCTCTGGCTCACCGTTCAACCCTGACTCGGATGGCAGCCAAATAAGACGGTTCTCTGCCGTACCAAACTGCTCGACAGTAATTTCGTTACCGCTAGTCAACGACAACGAGAGCTCTTCTCCATGTGCTTTTAGGATGCACAATAAAAATAACAGACCTGACAAGGCACATCGCATTCGTGTATGCCCCTACCGACAAGGTGGGTCATTAACTGATTTTCACTCTGCCCTTTGGCCCCTAAAATAATAGACGAAATTCCCGGGAATAATATCCATTCCGGATTCAACTCATAAGTGCATAACTTGAAACCCTGGAAGTAGCGGCCAGCTGCAAGTAGGCTAACCGCTTCTTCTCCGGCAAGAGATGCAACGATGAGCAATTACAAGCAGCTGACCTATGAGCAAAGATGCCAGA
>JBFFNE010000075.1:0-14526 GCA_041563315.1 Thiohalomonadaceae bacterium | reverse complement strand
GTCAATAACTGTTTAGATATCCAAATTTTCCACATACAGGGCATTCTGTTCGATAAACGCACGACGTGGCTCGACATTGTCTCCCATCAAGGTGGTAAAGACATCGTCTGCAGCGATGACATCTTCTATCGCCACCTGTAACAGCCGACGACTTTCCGGGTTCATTGTCGTCTCCCACAACTGTTCCGGATTCATCTCTCCAAGACCTTTATAACGTTGTACGTGTTGCCCACGCTTGGCCTCCTCGAGTAACCACTCCAGCGCTTCACGGAAATTCTCTACCTCCTTGCTGCGCTCTCCGCGCTGAATAAATGCCCCATCCCCAATCAATCCATGCAACTCCTCTCCCAGAGTACGGATCCCCTGGTATTCCGGAAGGTCGAAAAAATCTTCCTGGTAGGAGTAGTCGGTGGGTACCCCATGGCGCCACTCACTGACCATTACACCCTCGATATTCCCAGCGGGTGTTTTGTCAAAACTGACACTGTACCGTCGCTCAGAGCCAAATTCTTCGTTCAATCCAGCAACCAACTGATCAAACCAGCCCTCAGCTGCTCCGCTGGCAAAGGCCTCTTCATCAATACTCGGCATGCTGATCATTTTTTCAAGGATAGTGCCATTATAACGACGGGATAACCGACTGATACTGGCCATGACCAATTGATGTTGTCGCGCCAGCTGCTCAAGTCCGACCCCAGTAATAGGCGGAGCTTCAGTATTCACATGTAACTCTGCATTTTCAATCGCGATCTGCAGTAAATAATTGGTCAGCTCACCATCATCCTTTACATAGCGTTCCTGTTTACCCTTCTTCACCTTATAAAGCGGTGGTTGAGCAATGTAGATATGGCCACGTTCAACCAGCTCCGGCATCTGGCGATAGAAAAAGGTCAGGAGCAGAGTACGAATGTGCGAACCGTCCACGTCAGCGTCAGTCATGATAATGATACGGTGATAACGCAGTTTATCTGGATTAAACTCCTCCTTGCCGATACCACAGCCCAAGGCAGTGATCAGAGTGCCTACTTCCTGAGAAGAGAGCATCTTGTCAAAGCGTGCCTTTTCCACATTGAGGATCTTGCCCTTTAAAGGGAGGATTGCCTGATTCTTGCGATCACGACCCTGTTTGGCTGAGCCACCGGCGGAATCACCCTCCACCAGGTAGAGTTCGGATTTTGCAGGATCCCGCTCCTGGCAATCGGCCAGTTTACCGGGAAGACCAGCCACATCCAGCGCCCCTTTACGCCTCGTCATTTCACGTGCGCGCCTTGCCGCCTCGCGTGCACGTGCCGCATCGACCACTTTGCCGGCAACAATCTTCGCTTCGGTCGGATTTTCCAACAGAAAGTCCTGAAAACGTTCAGCCACCAGGGATTCCACCACGCCCTTGACCTCAGAGGAGACCAGCTTGTCTTTAGTCTGCGAAGAAAATTTGGGATCGGGAACCTTGACGGACAGTACCGCCGTCAACCCTTCTCGCGCATCATCGCCACTAGGAGCGACTTTCGCTTTCTTCGCCAGACCTTGCGACTCGATATAACCATTCAGGGAGCGTGTCAGTGCAGCACGGAAACCTGCCAGATGGGTACCGCCATCACGCTGGGGAATATTATTGGTGAAACAGAATATATTCTCTTGATAGGCGTCACTCCACTGCATGGAGACCTCAACCACGATCCCTTCTTTTTCCGCCATAAGGTGCAGCACCGTCGGATGAAGCGGCGTCTTGTTGCGGTTCAGGTGCTCAACAAAGGCACTTATTCCTCCCTCATATTCAAAAAGGTCTTCTTTGCCGTTCCTCTCATCCAAGAGATGGATGCGGACGCCAGAGTTGAGGAAGGAGAGTTCACGTAACCGTTTGGCCAGAATTTCATAGTGAAACTCGGTCTGGGTAAATATCGTGGTACTCGGTTTGAAGCGAATCTCCGTGCCGTTGCTATTACTCTCGCCAACCTCTTTTAAAGGGTATTGCGGCTCACCCAGACTGTACTCCTGCTGGTAACGTTTACCATTGCGGCGAATGCTCAACTTGAGACTCGCGGAGAGAGCATTTACCACTGAAACCCCTACACCATGTAGCCCGCCAGAGACCTTATAGGAGTTATCATCAAATTTACCGCCAGCATGCAGTACAGTCAGGATAACCTCGGCCGCCGAGCGTCCCTCTTCCTCATGGAAGTCTACAGGAATGCCGCGACCGTTATCTTTGACAGAGACCGAACCGTCACTGTGGATAATCACATCAATCTGGCTGCAGTGCCCCGCCAGGGCCTCATCGATAGAGTTATCTACCACCTCAAAGACCATATGGTGCAAACCCGTCCCATCATCGGTATCACCAATGTACATACCCGGGCGCTTTCGAACTGCGTCCAGACCCTTTAGTACCTTGATATTTGAAGAATTGTATTCACTCATAGCCGACTCCGGGAAATAGATAAATTCATTATACCACTTCTTTAATATTTCCATGTTCCACGTGGAACACTTTCACATCATTCCATGCAGAATAGTCCAGGTGCGATCTATCTGTCGTTGTAACGAATATTTGATTATGCAATCCATGTAGTAGTGTTAAAAGCTGACTACGGTGCTCGTAATCCAATTCGGCAGGTAGATCGTCGACCAAAACGATGGGGGCTTTTCCTGTTAGCTCCTTCAAATACTCTAGTTGGGCCAGCTTTAATGCGCACAAAAGCAGTTTAAGTTGGCCGCGTGAAAATATTTCTATGACACGTTGCTCTCCGGATCTCATCATCAGATCGGCACGGTGCGGACCGACCGTCGTATACTTCTGCGAAAGATCCGCCTCGTGGCTTGCCCATAAAGCCTCTTCAAGAGTCAAATCCGAACGCCAACCCTGTCGGTAGCTAATGTCTACGCTTGTCCCGGGTATGAGTTCATCAAGATAGTGTTGAAGGTGCGGTTTTAGTCGGTTAATAGTTTGACGCCTGAATTGATCCAGCTTCAGTCCCTGCTCTACCAATCCCTGACTCCAGGACAATAATTCACCAAGACGCCGTTCCCGAAGCAAAGCATTGCGTTGCCGTAAATAACGTTGGTACTGGCTCCAGCATGCCTGGAAGGTTGGTTCCACGTGGAACATCATCCAGTCGAGGTACTGACGCCTTTCCCCTGGAGATCCTGTAATTAACTGAATACTTTCGGGTGTAATGAGCTGAAGTGGAAGAAAACGCGCTAACTCACTTCGGCTACGCACTACTTCAGCATCAAGTTTAATCTGCATCCGACTGTCAGAGTAACGTTGAAGCCCTAGTCGATGCGACGCCCCATCCGAGAGTTGAGCAAAAAGCAGCAGGTGATCTTCACCGTGCTGAATGACCCTAGCTGATTTGTGCGTGCGAAAAGAGCGGGCCATGGCAAGCATATAGACAGCCTCGATAAGACTGGTCTTACCACTCCCATTATTTCCTTCAAGTATATTGAGACCGGCAGTAGGAGTAAGTGAGACTGAGGTCAGATTACGAAAAGCACTGACCTCAAGCCGTTGAAAAATCATAGAAGGTTGAGAAGATTAGAGACGCATGGGCATGACAACATAGCGCGATGACTCATCACCAATGCCATTAAGGAGACAGGAGCTGTTGGCATCAATAAGCGTCAGTTGCACCTCCTCTTGCTTGATGGCATTGAGGGCATCGACGAGATAGGAGACATTAAAGCCTATTTCCAACTCCTCCCCTTGATAATCGATATCGATCTCTTCCTCAGCTTCTTCCTGTTCAGGGTTGTTTACCGTAGCACGCAGTAGGCTGTTGTTAAAATTCATGCGAATACCACGATATTTTTCATTGGAGAGAATTGAGGCGCGAAGTAAACCCTGGCGTAGGGTCTCCCTATTTGCCACCACCATCTTATCCCCACCTCTTGGAATGACCCGGTCATAGTCAGGGAAACGACCATCGATCAGCTTGGAAGAAAAGACAATCTCACCCAAGTCGACGCGGATATGATTGACATTGAGCTGGATCGTACAGGGAGTCTCACTGTCACTCAGCAGTCGGGAGAGCTCAACCACACCCTTGCGTGGCACGATGATTTGACTGACTTCACCCGGGACGAGCTCACACTCCATGTCGCACAAAGCAAGGCGGTGTCCATCAGTAGCGACTGTGCGTAGCGCATTCGGTCGAAGTTCAAGTAGAAGGCCATTGAGATAGTAGCGAACATCCTGGTTGGCCATACAGAACTGGGTCTGCTCGATCAGATGCTTGAGGGTTGATTGGGGAACAGTGTATTCACGGGCACCTTTGATCTTTTCTGTAGAAGGAAAATCGTGTGCCGGCAAGGTAGCAAGAGTAAAACGACTTTTACCAGAGCGTATGACTGCACGATTATCATCAATTGTGATCGAGAGTTCAGCCTGATCAGGGAGACTTTTGCATATATCCATGAACTTGCGTGCCGGGAGAGTAATTTCTCCACTTTCAGCCGTTGAAAGTTCCGTTAGAGCCGTTAACTCGACTTCCAGGTCTGTACCGGTCAATGTTAAACGGTTGTCACCGAGAGAAAGCAGAACATTGGAGAGAATCGGTAGGGTCTGTCGCTTTTCGACTACGCCACTAACTACCTGGAGGGGCTTAAGTAGAGCATCGCGAGTGATCGTGAATTTCATTGTTATCCGTCCCGTGATCTATATATATAAAAGAGATATATAAAACCTGTTATTACTACTAGTGAGGCAAAAATTTGTGTATAAGAATATTATTTCATTTAAAATCAATTACTTATACCTCAAATATCGGCTTTCGAAGCAGGTCTTGTTCATGTCCATAGACTGTGGATAAGCTGTCGACAGTTTGGCTAAAAATTTGAAAGCCCAACTTATCCACAGCATGCACACATCATGTTGTCAGTATTCTTAACAGGTTTGCATAATCTTCACTGATCATCTGGTCCGCTTCCTTCAGTTCAACAACTTTTTTACAGGCATGCATAACAGTCGTGTGATCTCGGCCACCGAAGGCATCTCCGATTTCAGGAAGACTGTGATTGGTCAATTCCTTTGCCAGCGCCATTGCGATCTGCCGGGGACGTGCGATGGAGCGGTTGCGTCGTTTCGATAATAGATCAGCGACACGTATCTTGTAATACTCAGCAACGGTTTTCTGAATATTTTCAATAGTGACCAGCTTGGCTTGCAGTGCCAGCAGATCTCGTAGTGCCTCTTTGGCGAAGTCCAGGGTAATTGGACGGCCGGTGAAATGGGCATTGGCAATAACTCGCCGCAGGGCTCCCTCCAGTTCGCGGATATTGGAACGGATGTGTTTGGCGATGAAGAAAGCGACTTCATGAGGAAGATTGATCTCTGACTGGCTGGCCTTGCTCATCAGAATGGCGACGCGGGTTTCAAGTTCAGGTGGTTCGATAGCGACAGTAAGGCCCCAGCCAAAACGGGACTTGAGCCGCTCTTCTAGGCCATTGACCTCTTTGGGGTAGCGGTCGCAGGTTAAAATGACCTGGCGTTGTCCCTCAAGCAGGGCATTAAAGGTGTGGAAAAACTCTTCCTGGGAGCGCTCTTTGCCTGCAAAAAACTGGATATCATCGATGAGCAGTGCATCAACCGAGCGATAGTAGCGCTTAAAGTCATTAATAGCATTGTGTTGTAGCGCTTTAACCATATCGGCGACAAAGCGTTCGGAATGGAGATAGACGACCTTGGCATCGGGATTGGTATCGAGGATCAGGTTACCGATGGCATGCATCAGGTGGGTTTTACCCAGTCCGACACCGCCGTAGAGAAACAGTGGGTTGTACGCCGTACCCGGATTTTCAGCGACCTGCATGGACGCGGCACGCGCCAGCTGGTTGGACTTACCTTCGACAAAGTTGGCAAAGGTAAAGCCCGGATTGGTTCGGGACCGATCATCGCTGCCACCCCGTGTGCGAACAACCTTGACCGGTGCTGCAGGCGCGTGGGTAGCGGTAGAGGTTGGTGTTGAGGAGGAGCTGCTGCCGACGGCAAAGACAACCCTGGGAGGCTTCTCTTCACTCATTTGTCCCAGCATTTCCTCAATGCGTTCACGAAAACGATCGGTAACCCAGTCCTGTACAAAGCGGTTGGGTGAGAGCAGGCGCAAAATATCGCCATCCAGCTCAGCCTGTAGGGGGCGGATCCAGGTGTTGTACTGCTGCGGGGTAAGTTCATCCTCCAGTCTTGCAAGACACTGGCCCCAAAGCGCGATGGTCATCGCGTCACCTCGATTCGAATTAGGAATAAAACAGGACGGAAAGACATCAGTGTACCGATAAACGGTAAAGTTATCCACAACCCCGCTGGAGAGAAAAAGGGGCTAAGCTATTGACATAAGAGGGCTTGAAGCAGTATCGTTGCCCACTTTTCCGACTGACTATCCACTGGATAGCGGTTCGCGCCTACTTATTTTGTTAATTGGACGATTGCCGTAATGAAAAGAACTTTTCAGCCCAGCCGCATCAAGCGTGCTCGTAACCATGGTTTTCGCGCTCGCATGAGCACTGTTGGTGGACGCAAGGTGATTAAAGCCCGTCGTGCCAAGGGCCGTGCCCGCCTGTCAGCCTAAACTTCGGTAACTTGATACAGTCTGCTGGGAGCACCTCGGATGAGCGACGTACGGGGTGCTTCGGCCGCAGTGGAAGGCTGCTAAATCCTGCAGATTTCAAGAACGTTTTTTCCAGTGCATGTAAGATCGGTGGGCGTTATCTCACCCTGTTGGCTCGGGCCAATACCATCGGCCACCCGCGTCTGGGACTGGCAATTTCACGCAAACACGTCAAGACCGCTGTTGGTCGAAACCGAATCAAGCGTCAGGCAAGAGAGAGTTTTCGCCAGCATCAGGCTACAATCGGTAGTTTCGATATCGTGATATTGAGCAAGCCGGGAGTCGATCAGTTGACTCAGCGTGAATTACGGGTCCTGATCGACGGATTCTGGCAAGAGTTGGCGAAACGATGCAAAAAATCCTGCTCCTCCTGATTAAGGTTTATCAAACCGTAGTCAGCCCCTACATTGGGGGTCAATGCCGTTTTTATCCCACTTGCTCCTGTTACGCGACGGAGGCCATAACCCACCATGGAATTTTTCGTGGTGTCTGGTTGAGCATCAGGCGCATCGGCCGCTGTCACCCCTGGCACGAGGGCGGGATCGATCCTGTTCCCGGTACTGAACACCTCTACAAGAAAGACTAAACCATGGACTTCCAAAGACTGTTACTTGTCGCAGCACTCTCTTTTACCCTCCTAATGATCTGGCAGGCCTGGCAAAAAGATTACGGCCAGCCGCAGAGTCCGATTGTTCAGGATCAAGCCGCGCCGGCCGAAGCCGAGCGTAAGGACATGCCCGGTGTGCCGGTGGAGGCAGGGCTCGCAACACAGCCGAGTGATGCTCCCTCGGTGCAAGGTGTAAAAACGGCGCAGCGCATCAATGTCAGAACCGATGTCTATGACATCGAGATCGACAGTGTTGGTGGCGATTTACGCCGTGTCGATCTTCTGGACTACCCGGTGGCTGTAGACAAGCCGGATGAGCCATTTCGCCTGATGGATGACGGCAAAAATTTCTTTATTGCCCAGGCGGCATTGCTTCCGGTAGGTGATAGCGTGGCACCGAATCACCACCAGACATTTGTAGCCGATAAACAGAGCTATCAGATGGGCAAAGGGGAAGACACCCTCAAAGTGCGCCTCAACTGGAGTAATGGTGAGGGGCTTGATATTGACAAGATTTACACCTTCCATCGTGGCAGTTATGTCATCGATGTGGATTTCGAGGTGAAGAATAACAGTGGCAAACCCTGGTCCGGTCACATGTATCGCCAACTGCAACGTAGCGAGCCGGAAGATGGGGGATCACTCTTTATATATACCTATACAGGCGGTGTGATCTATAGCCCCGAGGGCAAGTACGAGAAGATCGATTTCGATGACATGCGCAAATCGAATCTCCGTCGGAGTTTTGATGGTGGCTGGGCGGCTATGATTCAGCACTATTTCCTTAGTGCCTGGATCCCGCCACAGGATCAGAGCAACAATTACTATACCAAGGCCCCGGGTGACAACCGTTATCTTATTGGTATGGTGGGCGAGGCCAAGAACATCGCGCCCGGCGAGACCGGCAAATTCAATTCAGAGCTTTATGTTGGTCCCAAGCTGCAGGATGACTTGAAGCAGGTGGCAAAAGGGCTTGAGCTGACCGTCGACTATGGCATCCTTACCATCATCTCCGAACCCCTTTTCTGGCTGCTTAAGAAGATCCACAATCTGGTGGGTAACTGGGGCTGGTCGATCATCATTCTCACCATCATGATCAAGGCAGTTTTCTACAAACTGTCGGAGACCAGCTACAAATCGATGGCGCACATGCGTAAGGTCCAGCCGCGTCTGCAGCAGCTCAAGGAGCGCTTTGGCGACGACAAGAAGAAGCTCAACGAAGCGATGATGAAAATGTACCGTGAGGAGAAAATCAATCCTCTCGGTGGCTGTCTGCCGATACTGGTACAAATTCCGGTGTTTATCGCGCTCTATTGGATGTTGCTTGAGAGTGTGGAGATGCGCCATGCGCCATTTATGCTCTGGATCAATGATCTTTCATCGAAAGATCCCTATTTCGTCCTGCCGATCCTCATGGGTGCGACCATGCTGATTCAGCACAAGCTCAATCCCACACCGCTGGATCCGATCCAGGCACGGGTAATGATGATCCTCCCGATCGCCTTTACCTTCTTTTTCATGTTCTTCCCTGCAGGATTGGTGTTGTACTGGGTGGTCAATAACACCCTATCCATTGCCCAGCAGTGGTATATCACCCGAGTGGTGATTGGAAACAAGTAATACCTGGCAGGTAAAAGTAAAGGGGCGTAATGCAGCAGTGCATTGCGCCCTTTTGCATTTAGTGAGGCTCAGAGTGAGCAGAAGTTTTTTAATGAGATGAGCCAGATAAACGACACCATTGCAGCACAAGCGACGCCGTCAGGACGAGGCGGTGTGGGCATCGTGCGTATCTCCGGCCCAAAAGCCGCCGAATGTGCCGTGGAGATTCTTGGCCATTTGCCTCGACCCCGTTATGCCGAGTACCTGCCTTTCTGCGATACCAGGGGGGGGGTGGTGGATGAGGGATTGGCACTCTATTTTCCTGGGCCTAACTCTTTTACCGGAGAGGATGTGCTGGAGTTGCAGGGGCATGGGGGACCGGTGGTCATGGATAGGCTGCTCGCGATTTTGCAGCACATGGGAGTCCGGCTTGCCCGTCCGGGGGAGTTTTCCGAACGTGCTTTCCTCAATGGCAAGCTGGACCTGGCTCAGGCAGAGGCAATCGCCGATCTGATCGACGCCAGCAGTGAGCAGGCAGCACGATCGGCGTTGCGCTCACTGCGCGGTGAATTTTCAGCCCGGGTACATGCACTCACCGACAGTCTGACGGAGCTGCGCATCTATGTAGAGTCTGCGATAGATTTTCCTGAAGAGGAGGTCGACTTTCTTGGTGATGGGGAGATAGCCGGTCGCTTGCTGAAAATCCAGGATTCCCTGGCCACAGTCCAGGCTGCCGCGCAACAGGGTCGCTTGTTGAAAGAAGGAATGACAGTCGTACTCGCTGGCTTACCAAATGCAGGAAAATCGAGTCTGCTCAACGCGCTGGCCGGGCAGGAGAGTGCAATTGTGACGGATGTCGCCGGGACAACCCGTGATGTGCTGCGCGAGGAGATCAACCTGGATGGGATGCCGCTGCATATTATCGACACCGCCGGTCTGCGCGAGACTGCAGATGCGGTCGAGAAGGAGGGCGTCCGTCGCGCCTGGCGCGAGATCGAACAGGCAGATCGACTCTTGCTGTTAGTGGATGATAGTCGTGGCGTTACAGTGGAGGAGGTGGCAATTCTTGAACGTTTGCCCCAAGGGCTCGATGTTACAGTGATCCGCAACAAGTGTGATCTCAGTAGTCATGCCCCAAACAGTGTGAGCGGAGAGATGGGTACCGAGATCCGCCTCTCTGCCAAGACTGGCGAAGGCATGGACCTGCTACGTACGCATCTCAAAAAGAGCATGGGGTATCAGGGCAGTGGCGAGGGGAGTTTCATGGCGCGGCGTCGTCATCTGGACGCGCTGGAGCGTGCCGCGGCAAACCTGCGAAGCGGTGAGGAACTGTTGCAACAGGGTGCCGGTGAACTGCTGGCCGAGGAGCTACGGATGGCACAGCAGGCGCTGGGTGAGATCACCGGTGAGGTCAGTTCAGACGATCTGCTGGGCAAGATCTTTTCCAGCTTCTGCATCGGGAAATAGGTGATTTCACCGCAAAGGCAAGCGTGGTCCGCACTATTCGAATGCAACGTTACCTTTGCAACGTTGCTCCCTACGGCAGGCTTTGGACTTAAGGCCGGAATTCGGCCACCCGCCGTTTCAATTCCCGTTGCTGTTCCGTATCGCTACTATTCCCATAGCGCAGAATTTCATAAAGAGCGCTGATGGCTTCAACCTGTTCTGTGAGTTCGGGACGTGTGGCCTTTACTCGCGTCGCGAAAACCCTTGGGCCCTCATCCGGATGGCGGATGAGACCTGCCCGTCCCAGTTTTTGACAGAACCGTTGGTAGAGACGCAATACCGGATCGCTTTTTTTCGGGAGGCGAAGCAGTAAAAACAGCGCAATAAGGCCAAGGGAAGAGAACAATAAAGCGATCATCAGGATGATTAATCGTTTCCAGGAGAACGATTCGAGCCCCAGTCGTTCCAGCAATTGGGATTGGCGATCGCGATCAAAACCCAGTACCCATTGGTTCCAGCCGTTATTTATCGCATCCCAGCTATGGCGAAGTTTTAGCAGAGTACGTGTGAAGCCGGAGAGATCGGTGCCACGACTGGCGCGAGCCTCTGTCGTGTTAAAACGGTTGAGATCGAGGCTGGCATTGACCCGGTTCGATGGAATGGCGGCGGTGGGATCGATACGCACCCACCCGTCATCCTCGAGCCAGACCTCTGCCCAGGCGTGCGCATTGCGCTGGCGAATGACGAGATACTCCCCCAGTTCATTTAGCTCTCCTCCCTGATAACCGGTGACCACGCGTGCCGGAATATCCGCCGCGCGCATCAGAGTGACGAAGGCGGTGGCGAAGTGCTCACAAAATCCCTGACGCGTGGTGAACAGGAAGTCATCGACAGGATTCTCACCGAGGGGCAGCGGGTTACGGGTGTAGTAAAAAGGTTGTTCGACAAGATAGTGTAATGCCCGTTGCAGCAACTCACGATCATTCGTGGTTTCTGTGCGCCATTGCGCGGCGAGGTTCCTGGTCTGTGGATTGGCTTTCGCGGGTAGTTGCAGTGCCTGTTGCCGCAACCACTCGGGCAGGGTATGCAGACGGTAGTTGAGAGATGAGGTGATCGTGTAACGAATCCGCTCGTTGATTTGCCGCCGCCCGAGCAGCTGGTAGTCATTGGTGAGCACGACACCGCCAGGGACATCCCTGTGAGGAAGGGAGGCGGGCAGGTCGAGGGCGAACAGCCAATGGTTAGCATGCGGCTCCAGGGTTACCGTGTAACGGATGGGGTCGCCAAGCTGCTGATAGTCAACGCTTAACCGGTTTGGATTCGAAGAGCCGCGTTGCCAGTTGCTGCCATCGGTATACCACAACACGGGACCGCGCCAGTACAGCTGGTCAGCTGCAGGGATGCCCTCGTCGAAACTTACGCGAAAGGCCACCTCATCGGATTCAGCAAGTTGGGTGATGGAGCCGAGACTAATGGAATCGCTAAGGCCGGTAACGGCCGTTTCCTGGTTATCCGGCATGTGCCACAACGGTGCGGATAGCCGGGGGAAAAGCACGAACATGATCACCATAAGCGGCACGGCTTGCAGCAGCAAAGATCCGCCTGTGCGCAGATAGAGGCGATGATGGCCTGCCTGTGCCCCTTGATGGTTGAGGGCGGTGATCGCCGAGGTCAGTATCATCACCACAGCAAACAGATAGGCGCCCATAAACAGTGACTGATCGAAAAGAAAGCCGCTAATGACCAGAAAGTAGCCAATGAATAGCGCGATCATGGCATCACGCAAACTGTGGATTTCAATAATTTTGAGGCAGAGCATGACACTGAGAAGCGCCACGCCGGCATCACGACCAATGATGGAGTGGAAAGTGATCAACACCGAGCCAACACCAATCAGGGTGAGCAGCCAGCGCAGCTCGCGGCCAGGGAGCGGCCAGCCTCGCAACTCGTGTAACAGGCGCCAGAGAATGAGTGCCATGCAGCCGGCGCTTAACCACAGGGGAAAACGCCAGAGGTGAGGTAGCAGCACCAGCAGCAGCGCCCCGATCAGCCATAGACGGCTGATCGGTGGCGGCGGAAGCTGTTCCTGGGTAAGAATCATGGCTTACTGCAATTGCGGCTGGGCGTAGAGCGCAAGCGTTTTAAGGCAACGCTGACGATGTATTTCACCCGATGCAGGAGCGAACTCACTGCCTGGGACGGCCAGCCCATAAGAGAGCCCCAGTCTATCGGCTTCAATGACCCAGCGGGTCAGCAGCGAGAGTCTCTCCTCTTGCGACAGGTTGCCGGTTTGTTCCCATCGTAACCACAAGGCATCCGTCAGCGCGCCTCCAAACTGTTTGGTCAGGAGACCCTGTTCCCGTGCAGCTGATTTCCAGTGAATATGGCGCAGGGAGTCGCCGGGTTGATAATGGCGAAGAGCGGCAAAGTCGTCATGGCCGTTACCCTGATCCCCGATACCCCCCTGGTGATTGAGTAGATCGGGCGGCAGGCCACGCTGGTCGGCAGGCCGAGGATAGACCAGGCAGGGCATTGAGAGATGAGCATAACTCCAGGCTTGAAACAGACCCAGTGGAAAGCGGGTAGCGATGGTAATGCGCCCCGGCTCGAACAGACCACGTCGTTGACTGGGTAAGGTGAGGGTTAGCCAATGCCCCTCCCGCGGCGGCAGGTCGAAGTGAATCGGTTGTTGCCCGGGTAGCGTCAGATTGAGGGCAAGCCGTTGCCGGTCGATGGGGTTTTCCACATGAACGGTGAAGCAGGCGAGTTCACCGGCAAAGACCGGGGGCGAGTGGCCGGCACGGAGGGTCAGACCGTGCAGATTGCGAAAGGTGTGGATCATCGAGACCACCACAAGACCGGTGAGAAGAAAGGTCAGAATAAAGGCGAGGCTGTTTTGATAATTAACCGCGCCAATCAGCATTGCCATCAGGATCACGGCGAAGACAAGGCCACTGCGCGTGGGAAGGATATAGATACGGCGACGACCAAGGGTGACCGGACCCGCCTGCGGCGCATCGTGGTGGAAAAGCCGATGCAAGAGGCCTGTTTTTCCGTTATGCCCTGTTAGGTAACCGCTCATGGTAGGCACGGGAGTTATTTATACCTCAAGGTATCGCCACTTCCCGGAAGGGTTCAACCATTGCCTCAACGTTGCGCACGGTCTGTTCTCCGGCTGTTTGCAGGCGGTGGGCAGCGACATGCGGAAGGACGATTTGCACATCCTCTGGCATGACATGGTTACGCCCCTCCAGTAGTGCCCAGGCACGGGCCGCACCCAGCAGGGCAAGGCCGGCACGTGGTGAAAGACCGGTGAGAAAATGGGCTGATTCGCGGGAAAAAGTGAGTAGCGCCTGCACATAATCGATCAGTGCTGCCGAGGTATGCACCTGCCGTGCCTGCTGCTGCAGGTTCAGCAGCTCTTCGGGTTGCAGCACAGGTGTGATCTCTTTGAGCATGTCGCGACGGTCGCGCCCAGCGAGCAGCGCCCGTTCGGCATTTTGATCGGGATAGCCAAGTGAAATCACCATCAAAAAACGATCAAGCTGTGATTCCGGAAGCGGAAAGGTGCCTATCTGGTAGGCGGGATTCTGGGTGGCGATGACAAAGAAGGGGGCGGGAAGCGGGTAGGTTTTGCCCTCGATGCTCACCTGCTTCTCCTCCATCGCCTCCAACAGTGCGCTTTGCGTCTTGGGGGTCGCACGGTTGACCTCATCAGCAAGCACTAACTGGGAGAAGATGGGGCCTGGATGGAAGGTAAAATTGCCGCTCTCCCTTTCGTAAATGGAGACGCCGAGGATATCAGCCGGCAGCATATCAGAGGTGAACTGTACGCGATTGAAATGCAGGCCAAGGGTACCGGAAAGAACGTGGGAAAGCGTGGTTTTGCCGACGCCCGGGAGATCCTCGATGAGCAGGTGACCGCGGGCGAGAATGGTCGCCAGAGCAAGTTTTATCTGGTGCTCTTTGCCAAGCACGAATTCGCCGGCCTGGTCGACGACATCTCGAAGTGAGGGATGCATGATAAAGTGTTGTCCGTTAGCAAGTATTGAGCATGGTACCGGAAAGCATGGGGAGTAGACGAGACCGAGTCACGTTTACCAGTTGGAGTTGATGCGTAATCAGCGCCCCCACCCCTGTATTCGGTACGCAAGTCTATGGTACATATATAGGTGAAAGCGAACACAAGCATAACAACAACAGGAAGATGCCATGAGTCGCCAACGTCTCTATTCCCTGCTTCTTGGAGTGTTATTGCTGCCTAGCCTGAGC
>JBFFNE010000074.1:0-14651 GCA_041563315.1 Thiohalomonadaceae bacterium | reverse complement strand
CGCATACCCATACCCGACACTAACGAAATAAGAGCGGACACATACAGAGGAAAGAAAAAACAAAAGGTAATATCGGACAGCTTCCCGGTCAGCCAACCTGGATAGCTTGATTTAAGCCACACATTGTTAGCCAGGAAGACAACGATCGAACACAAGACAACCGAATTAAAGAATTCAGGCGCCTCAACTGAAAATATGGGTTTATACAAAACCAGACCCCGCTCTTTTATATTTACCATCATTCCATGATTATTTGCCATCTCCATACCTGCCAACAGGCCTTATATCAACCAGAAAGCAGGTCTCATCATTGCTTTTATTCTACAAAAGCCCTCACCGCCCAGCTTAATTCGCCGAATTAAGAGTCGACATAGATCTGGCAAACCAACCAACAAACTCACGTGTATAGCGTGAACTGAGCACACCCACCTATACTTGCCAGCTAAACGGGAAATCAGGCGCTCAAACTCGAAACTACTCCTTGATACAGGAGTGCAGCTTTACTCCTTGATATCTATTGGGCAATTAAGGATAGGCATAATACAATATGGCAGGCAAGTTTCGCGCTCACATTATCCACATCCGCTACCCTCTGTGTTTATGGGAATTGTACGTTATGCAGCATGGAGCACAAACTACTTTAATCGGCGGCCATCAGGGACGATACCACGCAGATGTTTTAGGCTAGCGCGTTAATTGTTTATGCTCCTCGGCATAATTTGCGGGGGCCTGATGCATCCCGAACAGGGCCGAATGTCACTTTAGCTGACCTGCTGGTAGAGTTTAATCTGGCTCGGCTTATTTCATAGTGAGTGGAGTTCACAAGGCAAAATTACTCGACCCCTGCAACCCCTCCCAGTTATTACCCTGGCCTGCATGAGCAGTAGTGAGCGCCAGGTGGCGAATTAATATACCAAGTGCGCTCACCTACGCTTCACCGTTAAATTCGAGGCCATCGAACGTGCCTTTTACAGGTACATATTTGACCCTAAAGAAGCAAGTGCCGCCATCGTTTGCTATCAACCACTTGCGAGGTAGTTCCTTATATCCAAAGTCAGTGCAGAAGGCATTAATGAAGATCGCTTGTCTCTTAGCGTTGCCTTGGCCCTGATACTGAAATTTATACATGTGCCAAGGCTTGACTTGTAGGTGACGTGCTCCTGCTTTTAACATGATATGTTTATGTAAACCTTGCTCAATAGCAACCAGGTTACTTTGCCGGGGACTCCAGCTACCGCCCGGGACCTCAAACCATTTCTCGGCAGAAACCGCAGCGCCTGATACACAGAGGACCGTCATGAGAAAAGGACCTTTAAATGTTCTAGCCATGGAGCACCTAACCTTTTATATACCGGTGCGCATTTCAGTGCGCGTGCAAGTTTAGCGTCGTGTCAGATTCTCTGAAATAAGGTTCTGCAAGTTTTTGAATACCTTCAATTCTTTTTCGTTCTGCACCCGTCAAGTGTACTTTATACGATTTAATAATAGCCACGTCAGTCTTCAGTCATCTGCGTAACGTATTAATCGATTCCTTTTTTTTCCATTCTCATATTTCTTTAGCACGTCGTAGTAACAACAATCCTAAAAGTCTCTTCAGTGACAGACAAAGAAGGTAGTACATTATTCAACTCTTTTTCTTTAACACTCTCCAGGCCAAAAAGAGACGCCACCAAGGAGAACGCCAGAAATAAGAAGTAGAAGTTCTATTTTCATAAGAATTTAACGCTTGAGCTAAGAAAGCCACTGCAACGGTATAGTTTTGTGCAATTACAGTACAAAGAATGTTTTGCAAAGACGGGCCGGTTAAACGCTTTTTATATTAGTTCCCAATTGATATGCATTAACAATACTTTACTACTTGCTGCATCAAATGTTACTTGCCAGAGAACTTCGTCATGGCTTTTGTTGTACGTCATTTTCCATAGAGTTAGGAACGAGGACTTTCTTTTCAGGGTATCAATATGCTCAAACGAAGTAACTTTTCCAATCTCTTTCTCTATTGCTTCGCAAACCTCTATAAAGCGCTTGCGCGTAAACCATGTTCCTTTCTCTACTTCAGCCTCTGATATATAAAACAAGAGAGTGTCATAATCCTTTAATTCATGTAGATCAATAATACTTTGCATTATCTCTTTTGTTCTTTTTAAATCATTCATAGCATCCTGCCTGTATCATTTTAAATATGACGCTTTGGTAAACTGGCCGCGGACGGCCTCGTTGTAGCCTGAGGTTTGGAGCACATGGTTATGTTGGTGCGCGCTCATAGGTTCCATATCACCAGTAACCGTTACCTGGCTTTGATGGGCCAAGCCAACCGCTTTTTCTCAACTCCTTAGCAATGAGGTGATTAATAAGACCATGACCGACAAGCAAAACATTTTGATGATCTTCGGACAACTCAATCAGCTTTTCCGCCGCTTGCTTTGCGCGCTTCCTCGCATTTGCTAGGGATTCGCCATTTTTTGAAAATCTGAATAACCACATAAGCCTTAGAGCAACAAGCCATAAACTTATCGGCAAGGGTATAGATCCACTATCAAAGTGCGGTAATGCAGTTTCGCAAAATAGTGGGTCAGTTGTATGCACTTCAAGACATCCAAGGGCTTCTGCTGATTCAACCGAGCGAGCAAGGTGACTGCATACGACAACGGAGCTTCCTTGTACGACCGTTACCACTTCTCTTGGAGCAGGACCTACAATCCCTGAAAGGTCGTATGATTTGGCAATTTCACCCAGGTCTTTTCCTCGGACGTTGCCCTTCAGTTCGAACGCTGGTTTTCCGTGTCGGATTAGGGTGATACGCATAAACTCTTCACGGAATCACATGCCGTAACGCATCCGGACTGACTAAAGGAAAGGGCGTACTTTGATAAATTCCTACATGCGACTTGATAACACATAGATATATCCAATCAAATATATTAAACCGCTTGCAACCCCATATTTTATATATTTTTGAATGCCAGGGTAAAATACCACAAGCAAGAAAGCGGGGAATGACAGCGCTATAGAAGAAAGAAAGAAGTAGCCATAACCTGACACCTCACCTCCAATATACTCGATAAATAGGCAATATGCAGACAAGACCAAATAGTATGCAGCAGCGCAATAATTTGGATTAAGCCATTTATAATTTATCTCTTTCAACAATAAATACATAAGTGAAGCTAGAGATGTGATGCTGGCTAGAGCAAGACCAATGATATACGGATCGTCTGAACGTATAAGGTCGGTTCCCATAACTAGCGAATAGAGTAGTGTAGTTGTTAATGCAATCATGCCAAACAAGCCGGCACTTACAGTGAATGAAAGTGGTGTTATTTTCATTGCAGCATGTAACGTTCCGATTGAGCTGCGGCTTGCCCTGGTTCATAGCGCAAGGATAAGATGTCGTGCGCGAAGCGGTTATTATGTGTTTTCGTCATTTCTCGATTGCCATTCTATAAAAAAGAAGAGCGGATAGTAGAGTGAGTGGAGTGAAGACAATGGCTTCCACCTTACTCAGTGACATGATATTTCCTACGCTGTTTAGCAAAAACAATGCTGCCAAAAACCACAATATGACATTGATAACCTTGCCGCTTAGAAATGGTTGGATATACCCCGCCTTCATGCCAACTACTGACATGATTGCTAAAGTTATTATTAATGAAACCGCCTCAAATACATACATTTGAGACAAGCTTTTCAAACGACCGCCCCATACGATGCTATAGGGTATTAGCCCGACCATAACAAGGATGTGGAAAATTGATATGCATAAAAGCATTGCGAGAATAACATTAGCCTTGACTTTTAGGCTGACCCTATTAATAACATCCATTGTTTTTTTCCTGTATTTAGACACATAACGCTAAGTTGCAGGGCACGAGCCGCATCGCGGCTAGCGTCCCACACCAGCGCCTTGTTGAGTCGTTCTATTGCTTTTGATCTTCTTAGCCTCGTCTGAATCCTTCTTAGTCAAGAAATATAACGCCTTTCCTTCTATCACAACAAACGCTGACATAGACACCCAATACTCATCATGTGACTGCGAAAACTATCATTAACCTGATAATTAGTCCGACTGATAATAGAAGCAGGATTACTGGGCTAAGGTTGTCCCAATCGGACACTCGCTCTAAACTTGCCAGCGGCGTTAAGCTCTGTCAATCTTTTCATGGTTTCACAGGTATCAAGGATGATTTCATGCCCAACCCAAGGAAAGCCCAGGTTTCCCTCGATGTCGCAACCTACTACCACTGTGTGTCTCCCGCTGTGTGCGCCGTGCTTTTCTCTGTGGGGAGGACAGCCATACCGGCCAAAGTTACGAACACCGTCATACATGGATTGAGGATTGCCTAGCCGCCTGTATGGCCTATTTCGATCTCAATCCGACACGTGCCGGCATGGCCGAGACGCCAGAGGCCTCCGGCCGCACGGGCTGGTCCTGAGGTGAGAGAAATTCTGGCGAAATGATAGATTGAGGCTCATAAAGGGATTGCGACACTTTCTATTGAACCTCTTCTACAAGAGCCGCCCTCGGAAGACGTGACGGGCCTCCTTTCATCTCAATCTCCACGAATCATTACGTGATCCTTGTCACACAATTAATTCCATAGCGACGATAAGGTCTATGCGTATACTAAATCTACACTGAGAGCAACGTATGTAGTAGCTACGCGTGCACCGTGAGTGCACATAAGCAAAGTCCGCTTACCCTGAGAGTACGGAGGCAAGCAGCAGCTCTCTGGAACACAAAAAAGCGGCTTTCAGCAAAACGGGGCAGAGGGATTATGCGACATCGGTGATCGTTTCGTTTGACTTACTGCCATGATTAGAGCATCTCCTTCATGTTTTCCAGAACATTAAAGGCATCACGCAGGAGATCGAACACCTCCAATTCATTAAAGTTAATATTTCAATTGGTGCAGCATCTAAAGGACAGGAGAATGCCATGATTGCGAAAAACAAAACATTTCACCTTAAAAAGGTTATTTTTTTATTTATTATATTGCCAGCGATACTGTTAAGTAGTGGCTGTTCTCTATTTAGTGAAAAGAAAGTGATCGACAAAAACGATCAGACGCTGTCTGTTGTGTTCGGATATTTTGACATGGAAAACGCCCCTTCCTGGGGTGGTATTGATTGGGTGTCCATAAAACAATACAAACCTGAACAGAGCTATTACCCCTGCGGTGTCGACGAAGGCCTTTTTTGGAATATTGGTGTAAAGCAAGGCGCCTCAATTCAGGTGGATAAATTTGGGCGCCACACCCGCTGGTACAGCAATACAAGATATACCTACAATTTTGGTGGTCAGGGACGAAACGACACCAGCAAAGTCATCAAAAAACCCGGCGTCTATTTTCTAGGTTCTTATGAGTACAAACCTATTGATTCCGGATCCTTTTTCAAGCCCGATGGATTTGGCATGGATAAAAGCAAATCCCCAAGTGAAAAACAACTGCTAACTAAGCTGCTTGAGATCATGAAAAACGATAGTGACCTGGCCGTTTATACCAACCAGATCAGCATGATAGAAAAGCGTCTTCATCAACTTAAATAGCAATGTGGCCAGTCATGAAAACAAACAAGTACATATTAATATATTCTCGAACGGCACTGCTTACAGCAGCTTTCATGCTCCTGCAAGCCTGCAGCATGGGAGGGCAACGTCTCAAAGAGGCAGACTCTTTAGCCAATGTAAACAACAATGAAATCATCGTCGTTGGGACAATTGAATTAACACCAAAACTCGCCCATGAAGAACAGTTACTCAATCCCCCGGGCGTACTCGATCTTTTTGGCTACGCTAAGATGAATCGTAATCGCGCCATGATCCAATTCAATAGCCAACCTGAAGCCAGCAACTACAAGTATCTGATCACTCCGGAATTGGGTAAAACTTTTTTCTTTACAATCCCCAGGGATATGAACTACATGGTTGAAGGCAGTGTCGTGATGGAGCTTTCCACCCGGGGAGTCAGTGGAAAAATTCAACTGCCCACCTGGTTTAAGTTAGATATCAAACCAGACGACAGAGCTGTTTATATCGGTAAACTAAAATACGAGCGTGATGACTTCAACTCCATAATTGGCATGGAGCTTTTAGACGACTACAAGAATGCTGCAAAGCAATTCAAAAAGAAATTTGGTAGAAAGCATATATTGAGAAAATCACTTATTAAGAAAATCAGCTCATAATCAACGGGAGAGTTAAAAATTCTGTGTCATTTCAATAGGGTGAGCAAAAAGAGGAATGACATAGCTCCAAAGACTTTGATTTCGATGAAGCCCTTTACGCCCAGCGTAACGGGTGGAATCTGATAGGCAAAGATGGGATCCTGACTCCACTAATCAAGCAACTTACCGTGTGGTCACTCAAAGCGGATCTGGAGCCCCCCTCTGTTAATCCACCATAGGTGATTACAATGGGCCCTGGATCCAGGGGGAAGCATAGCCTTGCTCTTTTTCATGAAAGACTTGTGCGTAGTGGGCTTCTCCTTGGTTTTGATGGTATGCACCTCTTCGTAGAGCGTATGAGAGTGCCCTTCAGCGCCACGGCCGCTCGGATGAGAAAGTGCCGCTTATGTGGATCCAAATCTGACCAGTCGACCAGTATGAGTGCCCTTTTGATGTTACCGACCATGAGCATGGCCATCGTATGGTAGATACCCTCGCGTTCAGCCCACAGATGATGGTTTGATAGCAGACGGTCTGCCCGGTTAATACAGTGCTTCTCTTTAGCGGTGCCGTTAATGGAACGGCCTATGCCGGTAACACTAAGGCGTTGGCTATCAATGGCGGCAAGTAGGCACCCCTGCAATGCATTCAGGCGACCCTCATGAATCCAGGGGAGAGTATTGAAGAGTATTTTGTGCGACACTTTACGGACATGCATGGTGGTGCTCTCTATTGTGCTGTGGTGACCCAATGAGATCACATATTCACCATGCATGCATTCAATTGTTTGATTTATATTTGATCTTTCGTGGGGATTCCTCAGACTCTGACCCCGAACTCAACAAGATATTCCAGCGTACCGGCTCTGTTGTGCCTAGGCCAAGAAATGTATCCAGCTGGTCAAAGCCAGTATTAAAACGGATAAGGCATCAATAGCGAGAAGCCGTTTTGGCCACCATTTTGCTGAAAGAGCAAGATGGATCGCGATATTTACCAAGACTACGATTGGCGCAGTTGCATATGTTATATACAGCACGGTAAGGCCAATCCCACCTTCAAAAGAAGAGACGTTTTCTACCTCTACATATACCAGGCCAGCACCAACGCCCAATACAATGGTAAATGGTATGCTACTAAGTAGTGATATTAAAGTGCAGACAAGCTGCCTGGTTAACTTGGTTCTCATCCATTGGTTCTGCAAATTACAAGTATCCTTATGCTCAGTTTTCTACCAGATAACTCAATGTAACATAGACGCAAGTTGAAAAAGAAATTTGATCCCTTTAATTTGTTTTTAATGATTGTTAGGCAAGCAACCCACTAACCTATAACCTGTGGGTCAAGTTGCCAGAGGGAATAATTTAGTGCAGCTGTAAAGTCCACCCAAAATAGAAACATAATCAGCAATACACCAGCGAGTGCTCATACGTACCAGAAAAAATAAGTGTTGCCAAGATACTGAGCCATAGGACTATAACCTCGACAAACGCCAACTCCTCCAGATACCGTGCAAAGAAAAGCCAACTCCAGAGTGATGAATTCAAACAACCAGAAAAATACATAACGTACATGCTCCTTTAGCATGCCTGAATCCGTATGCCTGCCAAAGGAGGACGTAACATGATCGGCAGAGATAAAGTAATACAACGCATGATTGAGGTGGAGTTTGCGAGAAACGCAAGTGAAGCTGAGATTAGGTTACAAAGCGAGTCAATACCTGCTTTCGGTAAAACGGGTGGTGGGCTTGTCGAAGAAGGTTATGCTGATGCATTGCTGGATGGACTAGAGAGCGTGTCCGATGGAGGCTATGCCTGAGAACGGCCAGTACCAGAGAACCAGCCAGGTAGGCTACGACAGCCGCTAGCACCCTACAGCAGAAATTCAAGGATAGTGTGGCTATAGTCAGAAAAAGGCCAGTAGCCGACATTAGAGTTATACACTAGTCTTTTGTGACGATGGGTCTTCGCTTTGCCTGACATGCGCTTACGATTTACATACAAAATTGTTGTTTTTGTTATAGCTCTGCTACTCCAATTAGCTGTAAGTCAGCTAGTAGCCTCAGGAGCTCAACAGCCAGATAAAAGTCCTTTATATGAAGCCGCAATGGTTGGCGATGTATCAAAGGTTAAGGCATTGATTGAAGATGGGTTTGACGTCAATGTCACGGATGACTGTGGGAGAACAGCTCTGATAGAAGCATCAAGGAGAGGTTATGACGAGATAGTGTATGCCTTATTGGCGGCTGGCGCTGATGTGAATGCGCAGACCGGAGCTGGTTTCACGCTGGATTACCGCGTCAAACATATGTGCCCGCTAGGTTATACGGCATTAAGCGAAGCTGCCCAGAGAGGACATCAAAAAACAGTTCATCTGCTTCTAAAAGCAGGTGCTGATGTCGGATCTAACAGCAAGGCTCTTCGCAATGCTGCCGGAAGTGGTCACCAAGTGATCGTGCGTATGCTTTTGGATGCGGGACATGAAATTGACGTAAAGGACGCGCTTGGTGGTACAGCGCTTAGTGTGTCAGCAATGATGGGGCACGCTGATATTGTTCGCATTCTCTTAGATGCTGGTGCTGATGTTGGTGGACAGAGCGAGGCGCTAAGTAAAGCGGCGTTGCATGGTCACAAAGAGATTGTACGGATGCTTTTAGAGGCCGATCACGATATTGAAGCTCGATATAGTTTGATTGGTTATTCTCCCCTAGAGGCGGCCGCTCGGGCTGGTCATAATGAGATTGTTCGTATGCTTTTAGTCGCTGGCGCAGATATTAATGCACAAGGTAAACTGAGTGATTCGAAAAATATTCTTCCTGGTGTAGATCCAGATGCTCCGGCTTTAACGGCTCTGATGTTAGCTGTGTCAGCCGGTCACAATCAGACCGTTCGCATTCTCTTAGATAATGGGGCTGATATCGAGGCTAAAAGTTATTATGGGACTGCACTTGGGCTGGCTGCAAGTAAAAGCCATCTTGAGATTGTAAAGATGCTACTAGATGCTGGTACTGATGTAGATGCTCAGGATGTGCGCGGCAGGACAGCATTGTCAATGACCCGAGATCCGAAAATTATTTCCATCTTGAATAAATACGGCGCCGGTCTTAAGGGTATCAATACTGGCCTATTGCGGGATCTAGGAGCAATAATTCCTTCGATTGCTTCAGTCTTAGTGGGAATGTTCGCGGTATGTTTGAGTTGGAGTGAACGGAAAAATAAAAGCATTAATCCTTATGCGCTTACACGTATGATCAATGAAAGTTATCTGTATTATTTCAATTTATTTTGCTCGCTTGCTTTCGTTTTTGCATATCTTGGATTGATTTTGTTCTGGTTTGCAGGATCTTATGTGTATTCTCAATATTTCGGTGGCGCGGCAGCAATTTTTCTGCTTATTTTGCTGAGTACAGTTGCAATAGTATGGCTTTTATTGATGGTCGGTGAGTGGCGTCAATCATGGCGGATTTTTTGGTTCAGCTTTGCTGGACTTGTTGGTCCACTGCTAACCGCCACAGATTGGGTTTATAACCACTCGATTGAATTGATTTTTTCCTGATTCTTTATTGACTCAGCTCGCTTTGGATCATCCAGGGTGACGTTGCGTTGATAGAGTGGACAGAGGCGGGTTGCCTCTCTTTGCGACTCATCACATACGTCAAGAACCAGGCTGTGAAGCATGGTACTTCCGGCAGGCTACTGTGGTGTTGGGGTTCGGGACACCGGATGGGGCAACCTGGCCGACTCCGCACTCGCATAAAGGGGAGAGTGGTTACCAATTAAAGAATTAATGGAAGTCGGAAGGAGCACATTGAATTTTTGCCCTGCGCTGTCCCTCCCCACGCTGTGCTGGCGGACGTGTCCTGAACAAAACCAGCAGGGCACCATCGTGGTGATAGGATTTTTATCACGATAGGTGGATTGGCGACGGTCTTCCGGAGTGCGTCCCTTTCTCCATGAAGCGAAGGATCATGTCCTGCGCGCGGCTGATTAGCTTTACCTGGCATCAAGCATGCCGCATCGATGGGCATCCTCCTTCAGCGAGCAATCTGTGCCTCTTATATGTCCTTGCTTGCCGCCCTGGTTCTAATCCTCTTCAGCAGTTGTACCATCCCAATCATGACAGCCCCCACCGTTAACCCGATCAGCAGATCAGCGGCCAGCGCCGGCAGATCTGCAACCAGGCGGTGCACCGTCTCGATGTTGTGCACGTACATGCCCCCGCCAACCAGCAGCATGGCAATGGTGCCGATAACACCGAGGAGTCGAATGACCTTTGGCAGGGCGGCGACCAGCAGTTGCCCCAGCGTTTTCAGGCCTCTGTTGCTGAGGCCATCACGGATCCCGGCGCGCTGGATGAGGTGTAACCCGGCGTCGTCCATGCGCACCAGCACGGCGACCAGGCCGTAGACGCCAACGGTGGCGAGCAGAGCGATGAGACTGACCACGGTCACCTGTGTAGCCAGTGACTGTTCCATTACAGTGCCGAGGGCGATGACGATAATTTCGATGGAGAGGATGAAGTCAGTGCGCACTGCCGCCTTGATCTTGGCTGTTTCGCGCTGCAGCAACTCCCGAGGCTCCGCGGTCTCGCGGGCGGGGATAGTCGCGTTGTGACGACCAGCGAACATCTCATAGACCTTCTCTGCTCCCTCGTAACTGAGATAGGCGCCACCCAGGAGCAGGATGGGCACGATGAGCCAAGGCAGGTAGGCGCTGAGCAGAAAGGCGAGGGGAAGGATTATAAGCTTGTTTAGAAACGACCCCTTGGTGATCGCCCAGATAACCGGTAGCTCACGACTGGCGTGAAAACCGGTCGCCTTTTCGGCATTGACTGCTAGATCATCACCCAGCAGTCCGGCGGTTTTTTTTGCCGCTACCTTGCCCATCACTGCGGTGTCGTCAAGCAGTACCGCTACGTCGTCCAGTATCGCGAAAATTCCGCCAGCCATTGATGTACCTCGATGGTGTTTTTTATTTGCAGCTCCCGCATGGAGGCTGATCGGTTAAGTGTTGCGCAGAGTTAAATCAGCAATCGAATTTAAGGGGTGCCCGGACTGAGGGATCAGGTGGGCCCGAGAATGATTTTATGTAGCGTAACACTACCTTCATGACGCGGAATCTGATGCATATGGCTCGACTGCACAAGGATGCTGGAGTTATCCGCACATGGTAACCAACGAAGCGACTGGGATCCCAGTTGTCGTTTCGACCATCTGAATCCGGAGTTTTGGTAGCTTCTGTCAGGTGTAAATAGTAACCAACGCCGCGCTTTTGTGTGCTGCGAAGGGGCTTGCTACTCACCGTCGAACTCAAGGGCTCTTGCGCGTTGCAGCGCGGCCTGGGCACCCTCGTTGTTACCGCGCAACTCCCGTGCTTCACTGATAATGCGCCAGTTCTTTGCTTGCAGCCGCTTGTTGGCGCCTGCCCATGTGTTGGACCGTGCTGCGAAGTTCTCCGCCTGTGCATAATCACCATTTTCCAGTTTCACCATGGCAAGCTCCTGCCACAGCACCGGATTCCTGGGCTCGATGCGCAAGGCCCGCTCAAGCGTGGCGGTGGCGTTCGGCGATTGTCCGGCGCTGGCGTCTGCCCGGGCCTTGTCCAGTAGCGCGATAACCGCGGGATTGGAGGAGGGCTGGACCGAGGGATCGGCAGTACCACTCATGCCGGGGCCATCGCTTGCTCCATCCGGCCCGCGCATGCTGGTGCACGCGGCAAGCGAAATAAGGGGAATCAGCACAACGAGTGAACGAAGAGAGCTATACGACATGGCGGTCTTTCCGGAAAGTGTGGTCTCAAGGTGCCATGTTACCTTGTTTCAGGAAAATCCCGAAACACGCTCGTTCCGATTGTGGTAGCGAGCGGGAGACACCGAGTCACGAAGCCCGGAGTGTGAATCTTCACCAGAACCGGAATAGGCTTTTGGCGCCTTTTTGCCCCATGCAGGGCGATTGTTCCGTGGGTGCTGTGCCACTGATGAACGGCAGTTCCACGGCTTCTGGGCACTTTGCATTCCCGAGCAGGCCGGTCGCGGCATCGACCCAGACCTTCTCGACATTTTCGGCAAGCGGTGGGAATAAGGGTTCGGGATTCAATTGGGACATGAGCTGTCCCCAAATCGGCAGCGCCCCACTGCTTCCGGTAAAATGCGTGGGACGGTTGTCGTCATAGCCGACCCAAACCACGGCGACCCGATCGCCGGTGAAGCCGGCAAACCAGGCATCACGGGCATCATCAGTGGTACCGGTTTTACCGGCGACATTGAGGTCGGCCGGCAAATAGTCCGCCAGTCCCCTGCCGGTGCCCTCACGCACCACCCCTTGCAGGGCATGGGTGAGAAGATAAACAGACCCGGCATCGGCCACCTGCTCGACAGAGAGCTGATAGCGTTGCAGCGGGGTGCCATTGGTGGTCAGAACCTCCCGGATCGACCGTAGCGGGACCCGAAAGCCGCCGCTGGCGATGGTTTGATACATCTGTGTCACATCCAGGGGTGACATGGGCACGGCGCCCAGCACACTGGAAGCATAGGGTGGAAACTGTTCGCCTGAGCCTAGTCTGCTTGCCAGTTCCAGTACCTTGTCGACACCCAGGTCAAGCCCCAGGCGGGCAGTGGGAATGTTATAAGACTTGGTCAGTGCGGTACGCAAAGGTACCTCGCCGTGGTGGGTCTTGTCGTAATTCTCGGGCGCCCAGGGAGCCCTTCCCGGCTCTACCCATACCAGCGGGCTGTCATCCAGCGGGGTGACGAGGGTGTATTGCTGCAGGGGATCCGACAGGGCCGCCAGATAGACCGCAGGCTTCATCAGTGAGCCGATGTGACGGCGTGCATTGATGGCCCGGTTGAACCCCGGGTAACTGGGGTCACGCCCACCAACCACAGCCAGTACTTCGCCGTTTTGCGAGTTGGTCACCACCGCCGCCCCTTCCAGCCGGGGCGCGTCGCTCCCAGATTGTTTCTTGTCCATCCGAGCCAGACGGGTCACCAGCGCGGTCTCGGCCGCCGCTTGGGTCCGGGGATCAAGCGTGGTGAAGATCTGCAACCCTTCCGAGCGCAGATCTGTCTCCTGGTAATATTGCAGTAACTGTTTGCGCAGCAGACCAAAGAAGGCGGGGTACCGCGTGGTGCCCATGGAAGGCTTGGCACCGACCCCAAGCGGCTCGATTTTTGCCTGAAGAAACTGATCTTCACTAATGAACCCCTGATCGCGCATCAGGGTGAGCGCCAGATTTCGCCGCTCCATTGCCCTGGCGGGATGCTTGTGCGGATCGTAGAGCTTCGGGCCTTTCACGATGGCGACGAGCATTGCGGACTGGGCGAGGCTCAGCTCGCTAAGCCGCTTGCCGAAATAGAACTGGGCGGCAAGGCCGAATCCGTGAATCGCCCGATTCTTGTCCTGCCCGAGGTAGATCTCGTTGATGTAGGTCTCGAGAATCTCGTCCTTGCCGTAATGATACTCGAGGAGCAGGGCCATCAGCGCCTCGTTGAATTTGCGCTTGAGCGTGCGTTCGGGTGTCAGGAAAAAATTCTTTACCAGCTGTTGTGTGAGGGTGCTTCCTCCTTGCCTCGTTCCGCCTGAGAGGGTGCTCACCAGGGCGCGAGCGGTGCCACGCGGATCGACCCCAATATGTGAATAGTACCGACGATCCTCCACGGCCAGGAGAGCATTGACGAGATCGGCGGGCACCTCGTCGAGCTTGACCAGTACCCGATCCTCGTTGTGACCGGGGTAGATCCCACCAATGTACTCTGGGTCCAGCCGTGCAAGGTTGACCGTTGTACCATTGTGGCGATTGGAGAGCATTTCCAGGCCGCCAGGACCGAAGGATAGTTGCAAGGTGTAGGAAGGCTGCGCGCCATCCCAGAACACAAATGGCCGGGTGACGACAATGAATTCGTTCGTGTGACGCTTGAAATGTCCAGGCACGTCACCTCGCAGTGGTTGCTGATAACCGAGCCGTGCCAGCTCTCTGGCGAATTCGTCTGCGCTGAGCCGTGCGCCGGGATAGAGCTCGAGGGGACGGGCGTAGACCCGGGACGGTAAGGCGAATCGCCGACCTTCAAACTGTTCACGCACCTGGAAATTAAGGTAAAAGGTGTAGAGAGCAAGCCCTGCCACAGCAACAATGACGGTTTTGATAAGAGTGCGCGCCAGGTTTCGGCGCGTCAGATATTTGCGTTTAGGGTGATTCATTGGAGCAACTTTCGGTTTATCCAGCAAGGCAGGTAAATTCGCGAGGCACCACGTCAGCACCGCGAAAAACAACGTGTATTATGCCATACACTGGATCAGAAAAATTCTACAACGGTCTCGTAACCAGCATGAGAGGATGGCGTGTCGATAGTATCTCTTTAGTCATCTGGGGGATAGGAGAGTTCAACTCTTAGAGTGAAGGGGGAATGAGTGCTGACTCGTCGATGTGGTACTGTCCTGTGGCGGTCGGCTGAGCGCATGACGGTAACGAGATGGGTCAATTCAACGGATGAGT
>JBFFNE010000073.1:0-15193 GCA_041563315.1 Thiohalomonadaceae bacterium | reverse complement strand
CGCAGCGTGTGCTGGCGATCATGCAAGAGCGCAAGGTCTTCGCCAGCATCGATATTCACAACAACACCGGCCTTAATCCCCACTACGCGTGCATCAATGTATTGGCGCAGCCTTGGCTCCACCTGGCAACACTTTTCAGCCGCACGGTCGTCTATTTCATCAAGCCCGATGCGGTGCAGTCCCTGGCCTTCAGCCGGCTTTGTCCGGCGGTCACCATCGAGTGTGGCAAGGCCGGTGAAGCACACAGTACCGAACATGCGATGCGTTTTGTGGAGGGGGCGTTGCACCTGGCGCACTTTCCCGAACATCCGCTGCCGGCTACTGACTATGACCTTTACCATACCGTTGCTATCGTCAAGGTACCTCCTGGGATCGCTTTTAGTTTCAGTGATGGGAATGCCGATTTACGCTTTCCCGGCGATCTCGACCACATGAATTTTCGCGAATTACCACCCGGGACCCGATTCGCTTGGGTCAACGGTGGTGAGGTGCGTCTGGAAGCCTGGAACGAAGCGGGCGAGAATGTGGCTGATCAGTATTTTGAGCAACAGAACGGTTCTTTGGTTACCTGCCTGGCGGTGATGCCCTCGATGCTGACGCTTAACGAGGAGGTGATCCGACAGGATTGCCTCTGCTACCTGATGGAGCGTTTGTCACCGTTGGCTTGAGGCATTCAGAAACGGAACAGTACCCGTAGCAATGAAAGTGACTTTGGGAGGGGATTTTTTCACTCTGCAGTTACGCTCTGTTTTCTGTGTGACTGGTTGCCTGCATTCTGTAACCACTTGTTTATCCAGTGTTTTTTTAGTTTAATGCCGCGATGTCTCCTGCGCGGCCTGTTATTCATGGTAGGAAGAGCTTAAGAAAGTGAAAACTGCGTCACAGATAAATAAGTCGTGCTGGTACAAAGTTACCATCAGGCGAATAAATCAACGCAGCAATAACAGAGCCAGAGAGAAGCCGCCATGAGTGAGAAACGCTACCTCGTTTTTTATACAGGATGTACCAAGCCTGGTATGGATATCGGCACCGTAAAAAGCAACCTTGTTCTCTCTTTGGGGATATCCGATATCAAGGCTAACATCCTGCTGGACGGGGGCCGTCGATTGCTTAAGCGTTGCGCCACTTCAGTCGATGCCCAGATCCTTGCAGAAAAGTTCGATCAGAACGGGCTGCTCTGCGAAGTCAGCGATGGCATCAATGGCATCAGCAACGAGGGTATCGAGGCCGGTGGCGAGAGCTCATTGGTGCGGGTGCTGAAGAATTTCTCCACGGGCAGCAGTAAGGACCAATCGGTCTTTTCGCGTCTGATCAAGACTGGGACAAGCCGCAAGCGCGCCTGACCTGTGCTTTTTTGCACCTGGATGAGTTTTCTCTCCGCCTGCTTCTTCGGTGCTGATATCCTTACTCAGCATCCGCTCACCGGTTTGACGATTTCAGCGGCCAGCCTGGCCCGCTCACGACATTCCTCGATCTCTTCTCCGTAGGCCAGCGCTACGCCCATGCGTCGGCGCACAAATGATTCCGGCTTGCCGAACAGGCGTAGCTCGGTTTGTGGTACTCGCATCGCCCTGTCCACCTGCTCAAAAGCGATCCCTTTCTCTTCCATGCCACCGTAGATTACGGCGCTGGCCCCGGCATTACGTAATTCTGTGGAAACGGGAAGTCCAAGGATGGCGCGGGCATGGAGTTCGAATTCATTCTGCCACTGGGTGGCCATGGTCACCATGCCGGTGTCGTGCGGACGCGGCGAGACCTCGCTAAACCAGACCTCATCACCGCGGATAAACAGCTCCACACCAAACAGACCGCAGCCGCCGAGGTTGGCGGTGACCTGCCCGGCGATCTGCTGTGCTTGGTCCAACGCAGCGACGCTCATCGGTTGTGGCTGCCAGCTCTCCACATAATCCCCTTTCTCCTGGCGGTGGCCGATGGGAGCGCAGAAATGGGTTTCTATCTCGCCGTCGGCATCGTAGGAGCGCACCGTGAGCAGAGTGATTTCGTAATCGAAGCGAATCATCTCTTCAACGATGATCCGACCACGATCGACGCGGCTGCCTGACTTGGCGTAATCCCATGCAGCCTGCACTTCCTCCGGACCATTAATGGTCGACTGACCCTTGCCTGAGGAGGACATTACAGGTTTGACGATACAGGGATAGCCGATGCTGCTGTCGATGGCGGCCTGTAGCTCCTCCAACGATTCAGCGAAGGCGTATCCTGAGGTTGGCAGTCCGAGTTCCTCCGCGGCAAGGCGTCGGATTCCCTCGCGGTTCATCGTCAACTGGGTGGCGCGAGCGGTGGGGATCACTGTGGCCAGGCCGTCGGCCTCGATGCGCGCCAGCTCATCGGTGGCGATGGCTTCAATTTCCGGCACAATCAGCTGTGGCTGTTCCCGCTCCACTAAGGCACGCAATGCGGCTGAATCGGCCATATTGATGACGTGGGCGCGGTGGGCCACCTGATGGCCGGGGGCGTTGTCATAGCGGTCAACGGCAATGACTTCCATACCCAGACGCTGCAGGGCGATGATGACCTCCTTGCCCAGTTCGCCGCTGCCGAGCAGCATAACGCGGGTGGCCGAAGAGGTGAGGGGCGTGCCGAGTTTCATTAGGGGTACTCCCTGTGGTGCTGCAAAAAAAGATTCTATGATTCATCGAGGCATATCTGGTCGCTGTGCTGGCGAGCGACGTGTTTCCGTGCCTCAGTGGTGTGTTGCGCTGTCTAGTATTTTACGTGAAAGCGCAGTGACGGATCACGCGCATTTCTCATTCTGCCTTGTTGTCCTGGCTTGAGGTGAGCGGAGGTGATGGGACGTGAGAGGGTTTGAACTGCCTCTTGACATGAATTGATGAATAGTTCGTCAGTTGAAGCCTCATTGCTTGTCCAGGATGTGGTTTTATTAATGGCTTAGCCTCGGCTAACCTATTGGAATATTAGGATAAAGTAATGTTTTCCTGCCGTAGTCACTCTCAGGACTAGCGGCTATACTGCATACTGTTGGGGGGTTATTCAGTCGAGGAATGCTGAAATTTTTTACACCGACTCGAAGAGCGCCGCGTATGAAAAGTGTTTTTTACTTTCTTTGAGGTTTGTATCTTATGCGTAATGGAACTGTTAAGTGGTTCAATAATACCAAGGGTTTTGGCTTTATTGCCCCGGATGAGGGGGGGGAGGACATTTTTGTCCATTTCTCTGTGATTCAGGGGAGCGGTTACCGTAGCCTGGATGAAGGACAAAACGTCAGTTTTGAGGTAGAGCAAGGACCCAAGGGGTTGCAGGCAACCCTGGTCAGCGTTACCGGCTAACAAAAGAATTCATCATCAAACCAAAGGCCCCGTCCTGTACAGGGCCTTTGCTGCTTCTGGCAGGCCAGTTGGACTCCGGAATGGAAATCTGACGGTGTTCTATTCATTAACCGCATACTCTCTTTTCTACGTCTGCCCCTAAACGCTCCCGCTGCCAAGGCTAAATAAATGCGGTGCCGGCGCTTTAATTTCGTCCAAATGACCCTATTGATCCATGGGTTGGGTCAGCGTAGAATTCCTGACTTAAATTCTTGGTTGTTAACTGTTTAGTAATAAGTATTAGGAGAGAGATAACATGGGCGTACTGGTTGGCCGCAAGGCACCTGATTTCACCGCTAACGCTGTAACGGGCGACGGCAGCATCACCAATAACTTTAATCTTGCGAAGGTTATCGAAGGCAAGTATGCCGTCGTCTTTTTCTATCCGCTGGACTTTACCTTTGTATGTCCGTCCGAGCTGATCGCCTTCGATCACCGCCTGGAAGAGTTCAAGAAGCGCAACGTGGAAGTGATCGGTGTCTCTATTGACTCCCACTACACTCATAATGCATGGCGCAACACTGCCATCAACGATGGCGGCATCGGTCAGGTTGGTTACCCGCTGGTTGCTGATATCAACCATGCAATCTGCCAAGCCTATGATGTCGAGCATCCGGCTGCCGGTGTGGCGTTCCGTGCTTCGTTCCTGATCGATCGTGAAGGCATGGTGCGTCATCAGGTTGTTAACGACCTGCCGCTGGGCCGTAACATCGATGAGATGCTGCGCATGGTCGATGCGCTGCAGTTCAACGAAGAGCATGGCGAAGTATGTCCGGCTGGTTGGAATAAAGGTGACAAGGGTATGAAGGCTGACACCCAGGGTGTTGCCGAGTATCTGGCTGAGAACGCCGAAAAGCTGTAACAACCAACACGGTATGCAAAAGAAAAGGCCGGTCGCGTGAGCGTCCGGCCTTTTTATTTTTTTGCGGCTCCCCCTTGGAACATGAGGTTGCCTGGTGGTGTTACGGGTTAATTCCCGGCGGTGGCGCTGCGTCGCTTGGCACCAAATGCCTCGCGCTTGCTGCGGATGCTCGGGGAGGCTGGCGTGCGTTGCCCCTGATTGCCGCCGTAGCGACGTTTGTTGCCATTGCCAGGACGTCCGTTACCGCGTTGCTCGAAGACCTTCGGCTCGGGATGTCTGGGTTCCAGCCCCTCGATGACTTGACGGCTAATAGGGCTGCCGGTAAGACGCTCGATGCGCGCCAGTTTATCCCAGTCCTGCGGCCCTACCAAGGCAACGGCAACACCGCTGGCACCACCACGGCCGGTGCGGCCGATGCGATGGATATAGTCCTCGGCGACCATTGGCAGGTCGAAGTTGAAGACGTGGCTGATCCCCTTGATATCGATACCGCGAGCGGCAACGTCGGTGGCTACCAAAATGCGGCACTGGCCTCGACGCATCCGCTCGACAGTGCGACGGCGGGCGCCTTGGCTCATGTCACCGTGCAGGGCATCGCTGCGATGGCCCTGTTCGCGCAGACGTTTTGACAGTTCATCGGCACCGCGTTTGGTGGCGGTGAACACCACTGCCTGGCTGACTTCTTCCCGCCCCAGATGATGGGCAAGCAGGGCCTGCTTATGGCGAAAATCGTCGGCCTGGTGCAGATGCTGTTTGATGGAGTCATGATTGACCTTGACCCCGGCGATCTGAATGCGTTTGGGATCTTTCAGGAGACGGCGTGCTACGTTGCGCACCGCACCTTCCAGTGTCGCAGAGAAGAGCAACGTCTGGCGCTCCTGCGGCAGGGCTGCGGCGATGCGCTCGACATCGTCGACGAAGCCCATGTCCAGCATGCGGTCGGCCTCGTCCAGCACCAACATTTCCAGGCGGGAGAAATCAAGGCGGCCGTTCTCGAAGTGGTCGATCAGGCGGCCTGGTGTGGCAACCAGTAGATCCAGCGGCTCGCGAAGCATCTTGATCTGTGGCGGGTAGGGCATGCCACCGACGATGGCGGCTGAGCGCAGTCGGCTGGAGCGGCCCAGATCACGAATGGCCTCCGTTACCTGGGTGGCCAGTTCCCGGGTAGGGGTCAGAACCAGGACGCGCGGTCCGTGACCGGGTTTGGCCGGGTTAGTCAGCAGTCGGTGCAGGGCCGGCAGGACGAATGCGGCGGTTTTGCCGGTACCGGTCTGCGCCGATGCCATCAGGTCATGACCTTCAAGGGCTACGGGGATGGCTTGTTGCTGGATGTCGGAGGGTGAAGTGAAACCGCAGGCCTGGATGGCACGCAGCAGCACCTCGTTAAGATTGAGGTGTTCGAAAGACAAAGTAGCTCCTTGTTCATCCATAAGGGATGAAAGACAGGCGGGGATCATCCCCAGGAATGATTATGTAGACGCTGCCTCATAGAGGCGGACGCCGTTGTCCAGTGTTGCCCGAGTGCGGGTTGGCTTGTCGCTAACCCTTGGGCAGTGAACATCACGGCGGAAGGTCAGAGACGACGGAGCATCCATGCAGACCGCCCACTATACGCTATTGCGGCCGTGAAAGCTATTGGAATAGATTCTGTCACCCGGATCTCCCTGGACAGGATCTTGATTGGTGCCGGTAAATAACGCTTTAGTGGATGCGTATTTGCGGCTAAAGTGGTCCGGTCGGCTATCGTCGTTATTTTTCCATGGCGGCCTGTCGCTGGAATAGTCAGTCTTTTGTTTTGGGAGAGAGTTATGCTTGGTGAGCACCACGACCTGATCCACGAATTGCCTGAGTTTCGCGAAAAAATCCACGAACTGAAGGTGAGCAATAACCATTTTGCTAAACTGTTCGACGAATATCATGAAGTGGATCATGAGGTTCGGCGTATTGAACAGGCGCTGGAGACACCTTCCGATGAGTACACCGAAGAGCTGAAGAAAAAGCGCCTGCATTTGAAGGACGCGCTCTTCGAGATGCTCAAGCAGGCATAGCCAAGACGTAAATAATTCAGTGCAAAAAAGGAAGCGAATGCTTCCTTTTTTATTTTTCATTTCCCGTAAAGAAGAGAGCTGGAGTGGGGGCGTCAGGGTTCATCCCGCCTGGTAGTAGTGCTGCTCGAGGATGCTGCGGGTGAAGGCTGGTCGCAGATAGTAACCACGCGGGTTGGTGAGGATTGCTTCGCCAGCGTCGCCGACGCTACGACAGCGCACCCGTGAGTTGGCCGCTTTGGGTCGAATTTGCAGTACTGTACCCAGTCGTGCACTGATTTGCTCCAGCTCCCCCATGTAGATCATTTCCGACAACTCCTCCCAGTCCTGGCGCAGCAGGGCCTCTTCATCGTCACTCGGACTCCACAGCAGGGCGGTGCCAATGCGACGCTCACCAAGCGGGGTTTGGGGATTAGCCTCGACCGGCATCCATAGTACGCGTGCCAGTTTTCTCCGCAGCCAGGTGCTATCCCAGTCCGGCTCAAGCCCACCTTCCAATGGCACCGTACAGACGTAGGTGGATTCGCGCGGCCTGCCTTGAGCGTCCAGTGGGAGGGTCTTCATCTCCACTCCGATGGCTCGAAAGTCCGGCTCGGCCAGTGACTGGGCATCAGCGCCCAGCACCTGCTCCAATAGTTGTCCCACCCAGCCCTTGTGTCTGCGCAGGTCATGGGGCACGTCGATGCCACAGCTCTCTGCGAGTGCGGCCAGGCGTTGCCCGGCAATGCGGTGGGTGCGCTCAAGCAGCTCCGCTTCGCTTTGTGGAGGTGTCCGGTTCATGGTTATCTATGATGAGGATTAGCAAGGGGGGTGTCCAGAGCCAGTATTTCAGGGCAGAGTTGCAGGTTTGAACCGCCCCTTTCTCTTTGCTGTGTCGACTTGAAGCTACAGCCAAAATCCCCATCATGGAGAGTACACCCACCGATGAACGTAGTTGAGGAGATAGTATGGCTTTCCACCCACTTTCCGATGAGGCGCTCGATACCCTTTTTCGTGAGGCACGCAGTTTCAACCGCTGGCAGGAGCGTGAGGTAACGGACGAGCAGCTGCACCAGATCTACGAGCTGATGAAGTGGGGACCAACCAGCGCCAATAGCTGTCCTGCACGTATCGTCTTCGTCAAGAGCGATGAAGCCAAGGCACGGCTTAAGCCGTGTCTCAATGAAGGGAATGTGGAGAAATCGATGACTGCCCCAGTGGTGGCAATTATCGGTATGGATATGGAATTCTACGAAAAGTTGCCAAAGCTTTTCCCTCATGCAGATGCACGTTCCTGGTTTGCCGGTAACGAGGGGAAGATCGCCGAGAATGCGATGCGCAACAGCTCGCTGCAGGGCGCCTATCTGATGCTGGCGGCTCGCGCCCTGGGGCTCGATTGCGGTCCGATGTCCGGATTCGATCCGGCGAAAATGGACGCAGCTTTCTTTTCCGGCCAACAGGTTAAATCCAACTTTATCTGTGCGGTCGGTTACGGCTCTACAGAACAGCTCTATGCGCGTGGACCACGGCTTGATTTTGACGAAGCCTGTCGAATCGAATAATCGTGTGCTGGCATGCACGTCAGTTGGTGACTAGTTCATTGGCATATTTGCGCGTTAGCTCAAGAAAGCGTGGGGTCAGTCCAATGTCCTCGTACAGCGGATCACCGTTGTCATCCTCGGCTACGACCCGGTCGCCGGGAATGTAGGGAAAGGTCTCTTCCAGGGCATGTAGGGCGGTGATAAGCAGATCCGCGATCAGTTCGTCTTCCCTCTTTCCCGGATACATCTCCTTCAGGGCGTAGATCTTGGCTAGCTCGTAGCGCGGCAGGCGCAAGGTGTGCTCCGTCAGGTCCTGGTATCCTTCGGTCTGCTTGTCCCACTTTTGTAACAGTTGCTGAATCCTCATTGATACGCCTCCGCCAGGATGAATTGGTGATAACAGAAGTTTAGTGTACTGAACACAGTTCAGCTCATCACAGAGGTATGGAGAATCCCGGGAAGTCGGTTGCTACCATCAGGCGAACCGCATGCTTTCAGCGTTTCCAGTGGCCGGATTTGCCGCCAGTTTTTTCCAGTAGGCGCACGCCCTCGATGGTCATCCCCTTGTCGACTGCCTTACACATATCATAGACGGTCAGCAGGGTGATTTGGACGGCAGTGAGTGCTTCCATCTCGACGCCTGTCTGGCCACTGGTCTGTACTGTCGCTTGGCAATATACCGTGTTGCTATCCTCCCGCGGGGTCAGTTCGATGCTAACCTTGCTTAAGGCTAGGGGATGACAGAGGGGAATCAGGTCTGCGGTCTTTTTAGCCGCCATGATTCCGGCGATACGCGCCACGCCGAGAACATCGCCCTTTTTGGCCTCGCCCTTGAGGATCAGTGCCAGGGTCTGCGGCAGCATGGTAATGCACCCTTCGGCGACGGCGATGCGTCGGGTAACGGTCTTGTCGCCAACATCGACCATGTGGGCCTCGCCGGCGCTGTTGAAGTGAGTCAGTTCGCTCATATAGGGAGGACCCGTCTGTGGTTGGTCTGGGGCATTCATGATAGGCTGAGCCCAAGTATGGCGCAAACTATACAGGCGTTAACGAGGGTGAGGTGATGACGGTAAAGGTCAAGTTTTTTGCTAGCCTGAAGGAGCAGATGGGCTGTGATGGGGCGACGGTAGCCATTGGTGAGGTAGCCACTGCAGCTGATGTCTGGCTGGCAGCCTCAGGCGGCAAGGCGATGCCCACCAATGTTCTGGTCGCGGTGAATATGGAGTATTGCGATCCCAACCAGCGGGTACGCAGCGGTGATGAGGTGGCCTTTTTTCCGCCGGTGACCGGAGGCTGAAGGTGAAGATTGAGATTCGTGAGCTACCGTTTGCCCCATGGGAAGCGTTGCAGCGCTACGAGAGTGAGGTGGTTGCAGACCGGTATTCCGGGAAATTCGGCGCCAGCGCGGTGTTCGTTGGCAGTATGCGTGACTTCAATGAAGGTGATGAGGTACGTGGCATGACTCTCGAACACTACCCTGGAATGACCGAACAGGAGTTAGGGCGTATCGTCGCCGAGGCCCGGGAGCAATGGGCACTACTTGATGAACTGATTATTCACCGTGTGGGAGATCTGCTGCCAAATGAGCCTATTGTCCTGGTCGCGGTCTGGTCAGCGCATCGCAAGGATGCCTTTGAGGCGTGTCGCCATATTATGGAGGCGTTGAAATCCAGGGCACCATTCTGGAAAAAGGAACAACTGGACTCCTCCTCCCGTTGGGTAGACAAGAACACTGACGGTTATTGATTAATCTCTTTATCAGAAAGGGTGATTACATGTCCCATTTGAGTGACGAACAACTCTCCGAGTTCAAGCAACGGCTGGAAGCCGAACGTCAGCAACTGCGCAAGGATATTCGTGATGAGCTGCTGCGCACCGATGAAGAGCAGTACAGCGAGCTGGCTGGTCAGGTGCATGATTCCGGTGATGAATCGGTGGCCGATCTGCTGTCGGATCTCAATACTGCCGTCCTTGGTCAATCCATTAAGGCCTTGCGCGAGGTTGAGGCTGCACAGGAGAGGATGAAGGAGGGGTGGTACGGACGCTGCGAGGAGTGTCAGGAGGAGATCCCCTATGAACGTCTCGACGCCTATCCTACCGCCCGCCGTTGCATGCTCCATCAGGAGCTGTACGAGAAGAGCCACTTCGAGAGCAAGTCCAGCCTTTAAAAGCAAAAGCCTTTAACGCAAAGGCCTCAAAGACGCAAAGATCGCAAAGGATGCATAGGGAGGGCACGACAACGACAATCCGGTCTGCCCATGGAAGGGTGGGTAGGTAGAATGAAGTGAAACCCATCCCCCGAACGGATTACCTCATCAGCCTTTGCGACCTTTGCGTCTTTGCGTTGAAAGGTTTTTATACTATTTGCGAGGCACCGGTGCTGGGACCTCGCGGATCTCGAATTCCAGCGTTTCCAGGTCACCGATGATATAGCTGGCCCGCGGACCGAGGCCGGCGATGGTGCCTGGATTGATGATCAGGGTCTGCCCCTGCTTGATGTTATCCACGGGGGTAATGGCGGGATGGTGGTCGTGGCCGCAGCAGACAATGTCCCACTCACCCGTCAGCGCCAGTGCCTCGGCGTAGTGGGGGTAGTGGACCAGGAAGATGCGCTTACCGGCCAGCTCCAGACCCGCATCCATCCCGTGGTAGTGAATGACGCTCTCCGGCTCCTGAGCCAGCATGAACATGGCGTAGGTATCGCCAATGTTGTTGCCGTGGATCACGTGCACCGGCAAGCCGAACTGCTGCAGTGGACGCAGCGCCGTTGGCGCTACCACATCACCACAATGCAGCACCGCCTGGGCGCCGAGAGTGTGGGCTTCGCCGACGGCGGCGGCAAGCATGTCGCGGCGGTCATGGCTGTCGGAAACGATGCAAATCTTCATGGGATTAAGTTAATAGAAAAATGGGGGCCGATGAAAGCGAAATTTCATCGTACCCGTTGTTTCTGTCCGGATTACGCCGGATCAGAAGTTGGGCTTCTCGGGTGCCTGCCGGTACATCTCCATGGAGTTTATGATCTCCTGTTTGGCTGCCTCGACATCACCCCAGCCCTCTACTCGCACCCACTTCCCTTCATCGAGGTCTTTGTAGTGCTCGAAGAAATGGGCGATCTGCTCCAGCAGTGCCGGTGACATGTCATTGACGTCCTTGGCGTTGCGATAGATACGGCAGAGCTTGTCGATCGGGACGGCGAGTACTTTGGCGTCGTCGCCGGACTCATCGGTCATTTTCAGCACACCAACCGGGCGGCAGCGGATCACCGAACCTGGGATCAGTGGCACCGGGGTGACTACCAGCACGTCTATAGGGTCACCATCGTCCGACAGAGTATGTGGGACATAGCCGTAGTTGCAGGGATAGTGCATGGCGGTGTTCATGAAGCGGTCCACAAACATGGCGCCGGTATCCTTGTCCACCTCGTATTTGACCGGATCGCTGTGGGCAGGGATCTCGATGATTACGTTGATGTCGTTAGGGACGTCTTTGCCGGAGTTGACTCTGTCGAGATTCATGGGAAAGCCCTTTGGAAGATTGCAAAAATGAAAAGGCCGGCATTATATACCGGCCTTCTCGTAATTCAAAAGGTACGAAAGAAGCAGGTAGGAGGGAAAAGAGACGAGATTCGAGGGGAGGAGCTCGCTGCGCTTGCGGTTTATCGATAAACCGTGTGCACAGAGTACTCATTTCCTCGCCCTCTGTCCTCTTGTCGCTCGAATCTGCAGTTACAGAAGTGGGACGATCATTAGCGCGACAATGTTGATGATCTTGATTAGCGGATTGATCGCCGGGCCGGCAGTGTCCTTGTAGGGGTCGCCTACGGTATCACCGGTGACTGCCGCCTTGTGGGCGTCGGAACCCTTGCCGCCGAAGTTGCCGTCCTCGATGTACTTTTTGGCGTTATCCCAGGCACCTCCGCCGGTGGTCATGGAGATGGCCACGAACAGGCCGGTAACGATTGTGCCGATGAGAAGGCCGCCAAGTGCCTCTTTACCAAGGGTCAGACCGACCACCACGGGTACCAGTACCGGGAGTAGCGAGGGAATGATCATCTCCTTGATCGCGGACTTTGTGAGCATGTCCACCGCGCGGGAATAGTCCGGCTTCTGACTGTGGTCCATGATGCCTGGCATCTCCCGAAACTGGCGGCGTACCTCGTTGACGATGCCGCCGGCAGCACGCCCCACGGCCTCCATTGCCATGGCGCCGAACAGGTAGGGAACCAAGCCGCCGATGAACAGGCCGATGATGACCATGTGGTTGTCCAGTGAGAAGTTCAGCGCTGCCTCGCCAGCACCCGCCAGGGCGTGCGTGTAATCGGCAAACAGCACTAGGGCGGCGAGGCCAGCCGAACCGATGGCATATCCCTTGGTGACCGCTTTGGTGGTATTGCCCACCGCATCCAGTGGGTCGGTGATGTTGCGGATCTTCTCGTCTAGCTCGGCCATCTCGGCGATGCCGCCGGCGTTGTCGGTGATAGGGCCGTAGGCATCGAGTGCGACGATGATGCCGGTCATGGAAAGCATGGCGGTGGCGGCGATGGCGATGCCATAGAGCCCAGCCAGGTCATAGGCACCCCAAATGCTGGCGCAGACTGCCAGCACCGGCGCAGTGGTGGATTTCATTGACACCCCCAGACCGGCGATGACATTGGTGCCGTCGCCGGTGGTGGAGGCTTCGGCGATGTGACGCACCGGCTTGTATTCGGTGGCAGTGTAGTACTCGGTGATCACCACCATCGCCGCGGTAAGCAGCAAGCCGATGAGGGCCGAGCCCCACAATGCCATCACGCTGTGAGTCCCGTTGTCGCCCATCATCATGGAGGTCACCGGATAGAAAGCGGCGGCCGCCAGCACCCCGGCGACAATGAGGCCGCGGTAGAGGGCGTTCATGATTTTGCCGCCTTCCCGGACCTTGACGAAAAACGTCCCGATGATAGAGGCAATGATGGACACCCCGCCGAGCACCAGTGGATAGACCGCTGCCGTAGTATCTCCATTGCTTAGTAGCAGACCACCAAGCAGCATGGTGGCGATCACGGTGACTGCGTAGGTTTCGAAAAGGTCGGCCGCCATACCGGCGCAATCACCAACGTTATCGCCCACATTGTCGGCGATGACCGCCGGGTTGCGCGGATCGTCTTCCGGAATACCGGCCTCGACCTTGCCGACGATGTCTGCACCGACATCAGCACCTTTGGTGAATATGCCGCCACCGAGACGGGCGAAGATGGAGATCAGTGAGCCGCCGAAGGCCAGTCCGACCAGAGGGTGGAGCGGATCTTCCACGCCAAAGGCGAGCAGCAACATGTAGTAACCGGCGACACCGAGCAAGCCGAGGCCGACTACCAGCATCCCGGTGATGGCGCCGCCACGAAAGGCGATCTGCATCGCGGCATTGAGTCCGTCATTGGCCGCTTCTGCGGTGCGAACATTGGCGCGCACCGAGATATTCATACCGATGTAACCGGCGAGTCCGGAGAACACAGCACCGATGGTAAAGCCGATCGCGGTGGGAACGCCTATATACCAGCCAACAAGGAGCAGCAGCACGATGCCGGCCATGCCGATGGTTACATACTGGCGGTTGAGGTAGGCCTGCGCGCCTTCCTGTATGGCTGCGGAGATCTCCTGCATCCGCTCATTTCCGGTTGGCTTGGTCAGAATCCACTTTACCGATATCGCTCCGTAGACCAGCGCTAGGCCGGCACAGATCAGGGCAAACCAAAGTCCTGCGTTCATTCGTTCATCCTCCCCGTTTCATTTCGACTTTAATGACGTACGCTTTTTCGTCTTTTCCGCCATAGAAAACAAAAGGGAGCCAAGGCTCCCTTTTGTTTCTTCTTATTTCAGTTCAAATTCATCTAGCTTTTTCGGCACGGCAACATTTTTGAGCCTGATGTATTTTGGCATACCGTTTTTGCCGTAAGGTGGATAATCTTCTCCCTGAATCAGTGGCTCCAGGTACGTGCGACATTTTGGCGTGATACCGAAGCCGTCTTTAGTGATGAAGCTCTTGGGCATCATCTTTTCGACGTTGGCAACTTTGCTGAGCGGTGCCTCACCAACAGTCCATTTATACGGCTTGTCAGACTTGCGAACTACCGTGGGCATCACGGCATTTTTACCCTTAAGGGCTAGCTCCACGGCGGCCTTGCCCATGGCGTAGGCTTGGTCGACATCGGATTTAGAGGCGATGTGGCGACTGGCACGCTGCAAGTAATCAGCGACTGCCCAATGGTACTTGTAACCCAGGTCTTCGCGGACCATGTTGGCCACCACCGGTGCGACACCACCCAGTTGGGCATGGCCGAAGGCATCTTTTAGCCCTTGATCGGCCAGGAACTTGCCATCGGCATCATGCACGCCCTCGGAAACCACCACCGAGCAGTACCCAAATTTCTTAACATTCTCATCCACGGCCGCCATGAATTTCTTGCGGTCGAAGACAACCTCGGGAAACAGGATGACAACCGGGATTTCTGTCTCCTCATCGGAGGCAAGGCCACCAGCGGCGGCAATCCAGCCGGCATGACGTCCCATCACCTCAAGCACAAACACCTTGGTGGAGGTCGCGGCCATGGAGGCAACATCGAAGCTGGCTTCGCGGGTGGAGATGGCGATGTATTTGGCTACCGAGCCGAAACCGGGGCAGTTGTCGGTGATTGGCAGATCGTTGTCCACCGTTTTGGGCACGTGGATCGCCTGGATCGGGTAGCCCATTTTTTTGGAGAGTTGGGAAATCTTGTGGCAGGTGTCGGCAGAATCACCACCACCATTATAGAAGAAGTAGCCGATATTATGGGCCTTGAACACCTCAATCAGCCGTTCGTACTCGGCTTTGTTCGCTTCCAGGCTCTTGAGTTTGTAGCGGCAGGAGCCGAAGGCACCTGAAGGGGTATGCTTGAGCGCAGCGATGGCGGATTTGCTTTCCTTGGTGGTGTCGATGAGGTCCTCTGTCAAGGCACCGATAATGCCGTTGCGGCCGGCATAAACCTTACCGATTTTATCCTTATGCTGGCGAGCCGTTTCAATGACTCCGCATGCCGAGGCATTAATGACCGCAGTCACCCCACCCGACTGCGCATAAAAAGCGTTCATCTTTTTTGCCATAATTTTCTGTCTCCCTGATGGTTGGGGAACCTCTGTATAAGTGATTGCGCGGGCAAGCTGTCGTGTTGTGCGGTGCACTTCTTCGCCGATCAGACTTGATCTGCCTGGGTTGCCAGGCTCCGTGTGCTGACATCTCACCCGGTGTGCTCACTTAATTCAGTGGTTCCTTCGTTTATTGTTGTTGCTATGTCTCCTCGGCCTGGCGTTTGGCCTATACCTGAAGTAGCGTAACGACGCACGCGGTCAAATCGTTATACTCATTAACGCCGGAGCCGAACTGGTGGGGGACGCGATAAAAGAACTG
>JBFFNE010000072.1:0-15217 GCA_041563315.1 Thiohalomonadaceae bacterium | reverse complement strand
GCCTGCGTGTTGCCAATGATCGCAGATTTGAGTTTTCTACAAGTGAGTTGGGAGGCGTCACAGCAATTTTACACGAAACGATAAAAAGTCATGGTGATGGGTGGTAAATTCGTGGGGATCCCTCAGGTACTGACCCCTTATAACTTTGTTTAATACTTAGTGGGATTGTGAAAAATCATAAATCTAAAGACCTGTCCCCGTGAGTCTCTTGGCTCCCAGGTCACTTCTGATTGAACGCCTCGCCCAGGAAGGTTTCATCTGAACCGACTTATTAGCTAAGAGTTTTACTCTGACCCCAAATATTTACTATTATTTCTGAATGCATAGGCGAGCAACGACAGCATTTTTGAGACGGATGTGCGCAGTGACACTCGTGCTGGCAGCGGCGGGTGTTCGGGCCGATGACAGCCTCGAGAGTGCGATCGGTAAAGACCTCCCCTATCTCCACAACCTCTATACCTTCCTTCACAGCCACCCGGAACTTTCCTCCCAGGAGCGCGAAACCGCCAAACGCCTGGCCGAAGAGCTGCAGCAGGAAGGCTTTGTCGTCACGGAGGGAGTCGGCGGTTACGGCGTGGTTGCCATGCTGCGCAACGGCAAGGGACCGACAGTATTGCTGCGCACCGATATGGATGCCCTGCCGATCAAGGAAACCACAGGACTGCCCTATGCAAGCACCCGGTTTTACGAAAACGAGGATGGCACACGAGTTCCGGTGATGCACGCCTGCGGGCACGATATCCACATGACGGTTTTCATCGGCGCCGCACGGCGGATGGCCGCTCTCAAGGATCGCTGGTCGGGCACCCTGATGATGGTCGCGCAACCTGCCGAAGAGATCGGCAACGGGGCCAGGCAGATGCTGCAGGACGGGCTGTATCGGCGCTTTGCGCGCCCCGATTTCAACCTTGCGCTGCATCTCCAGCCGCAGCTTCCCGCCGGAATCCTGGCGGTCCCCGCCGGCTACAGCTTCGCCACCGTGGATTCTGTGGACATCGATGTCCGCGGGATAGGCGGGCACGGGGCCTACCCCGATGCCGCCAAGGATCCGGTGGTGCTGGCAGCACAGATCGTACTTGCGCTGCAGACGATCATCTCGCGCGAGGTCTCACCGCGGGAGCCGGCGGTGGTGACGGTAGGGTCGATCCACGGTGGCGAGCAGCGCAACATCATTCCCGAGCTTGTAAAACTCCAGCTCACTGTCCGCTCCTACAGCGATGAAACGAGGAAGACCATCCTCGATGCCATCCAGCGCATTGCACGCGATCAGGCGCTCTCCGCTGGCATGCCTGAGGATAAATTGCCGGTGGTGTGGATCAAGAAAGACTATACCCCGGCGCTCTACAACGATCCGGCGCTGGCAGAACGGGTTCGAGACCTGTTGGCAGAACGCCTGGGAGCGGCCAGCCTCAGGCAGCAACCGCCGGTGATGATCGGCGAGGACTTCGCGCTCTATGGCAGGGTCAAGCCGCCGATCCCTTCGCTGATGTTCTGGTTAGGCGCTGGAGAGCCGGTTGCCACGCCGTACACCTCGCCGCCCCTCCATTCACCACGCTTTGCCCCCCCGCCGGACATCACGATCCGCACCGGCGTGACGGCGATGACAGAGGCCGCGTTGTTGCTGCTGCGAAGGGATAACTGATACACACAAGGATTGTTATTACACTGACCCCAAATATTTAGCCTTACTAGCAAGTAACGCGTACGCCCCATCGCTTACTGAAAGACAGGGCGGGCTAAAACCATGGTCTGTCCCCTAGTGTTTTGAAGTAGTTTTTACTCTGACCTAATTGTTGGCTTTATCACACAGATATTCTTTGACAAACCACCAAACTCAACTACCAATTAGTTACCCTACAAATTGTGGTGGATGCTATGTGTTCTGCGGTTTATAGATCAGCCTTTTTATGTCTATTACTTACGTTAATACCTGCTGAATACAGCAGCGCAGCTGATCGCGACACAATAGTTTGGGTAGCAGAAAATGTTTCACTGAAGGGAACGCATCAGATCATTTCATCATCAATCACTGACGACACCGATACCGACCATGAAGGCGATCCCGCCAAACACATCGAAAAGTCTCTCCAGGATGAGTTAATAAAGCACGGTGTAACAATCGTAGACAAAAGCGCATCCGTAAGCCCTAATACACTGTCACTACAGGTCCATATACTCACCTATACACCAGGAAGCGTAGGCGGTAGATGGTTTGGTTTCGGAGGCGGGACGGCAGCATGCATACTGCGAAGCTATTTAGTCGACAAAAGCCAAGATGAACCCATAGCTGAAGTCATTATTGCCAAACAGATATCAGCTGGAGGACTTTTCACTGCAAACGCAGGCCAAAGTGTTGTCAAACAGGCTGTCCAACAAACAGCGCAAATCATCTCAAGTCTATTTGGCACGAACTAGTAAAAGACTCGGAGGAAACGTGATGAGGTCACTCATATTAATCTCCGCTTTCATACTATCTATGCTATTTTTGGCGGGTTGTTCGGCGCCGGTAAAAAAGTCGGAAATCACACCCACGACTGTGACTTCATACCAGCCCACCGGAAAAACTATTTCTTTACTTCCGGTTCAGATCAGAGAGCAACCTAAGCCTGGGCTAACCTCCCCTCTACAAGATATGCCAACGCCGCAGGTTTACCGTGATGGCTTGATTGGCGCACTAATCCAAACGGGTGCTTTTTCTCACGTCTTAACGGATGGCGCTAGCGATTATTCGTTGTCTGCTGATGTGATTGGTGAGCGTCTACTCGGATCAATGAATAACATATCCATGATAATAATTCGCTATCGCCTTGTTGATAATCACAGCGGTAGTACGATCTAGGAAAAGAATATATTTCCCCACTCAGTGCTCTCAGCGCAACAAGTTTTTATGGGTACAGAGAGACTAAAACGTGTGTTGGGTAATGCAGTAAAAGACAATATAACTCAAGCCACCACTCTAGTCGGTGAAACGTTATCATCGAGACAGTAAAAAATCCTGGATAGCTTTGATTCTTACTCTTATCCCACACATTGATAGGTATACTGACCCCGGAATTCCATCCTGCTCCAGAAGATGGGGGCAGAGTAAAAAGCACAATATGTTACATAGCCACTTGCCCACTTGTGGCATAACTACGGTATAGCAACAGCAGTCCGGAGCCCATGCCTATCAACATGATGATTAAGGTAACTAATCCACCAACCACCGGGATAAACTGCACCACCCCAACGACACCATAGGAAATCAACAGCGCTATGATGCACTTCGACCTTATCGCAGAATCCCATTTAAGTAGCTGCGTCACCTTACTGGAAAGATATAACATGCCCAGAAATGAACCTGTTAATAGCGCCACCAGGTAGATGGCGATTAATATCAGCGCGACCCACACGCCTATCACGATACTCATCATAATAATGGCGACAAACGGGACGAGCAGAAGTGCCGCCCCGCCGACACCGAGACTCTTCCAAAATTCATCATCGATTAGACGAGAGCTCGTGTCTGTGAATGCAGGGAACAACAGGTAGAAGAGGATGGCGGTCAAGGCCATCGTCACCAGGGCAAAGAGTGAGGGCACACCCCAGTCTTTCTCGAACTCCGTGTAGGTGTAATTCACCTTACCGACGATTCGCGCATTAGGATGGATGGTCGCCTCGCGAGGGCTTTGATAGTTCAAGTCCCCTTCAATCACCGCTCCGTCGCCAATCTGCACTGAATCAGCCACGATAGAGACGTCACCCGATACGTGCCCTGTGATAATGACATTACCGCCAGCGACCCCTAGCTCATGGCCTACACGGGCCGCGACAGTAACATCACCACCAGCGATCCATGCGTTACCACCTATCGTACTGTTCTGTGAAAGCAGGATCTCACCACCTGCGAGAATCGCATCATCACCGACCTTTGACTCAACGACCAAGGAGCCGCCCGCCGCGCGCAGGTCATCGCTGATCTCAGCCGTAATGGTCTGGTCTCCTCCAGCGAGAGTGGCATCGCCCATGATAGCTCCGCCAATTGTTAGCGTGCCTCCTGCAGCGACCAGATCACCCTCGATAATGGAAGTAGACATAACCGTTTCGCCGGCCGCGTAGAGGTCATCTTGGTAGGTCTTGCTCAACGTCACACGTTCACCGTACTCCTGTGCCATCAGCGTCACTGAAAACAGATAGAGCAAAATACCTGTAACGTTTCTGATTGACTCCATAGCACTTCCCCCTGTCATAGGGTGAGATGGAGATGTTATAGACAGAGTATAGTCCAAGAAGGCCAGGAAGGAGGCTGAGCGGCACAATCCCAGGGTTTACGCGTCTGCCCAGTTCTGTGGTGTTCATAGAAACCGGGGACAGACCACGGTTTATAAACGTTTCACACATGGCCGTCCCGATTTTCCTGGTGTTACACGCCTACCCAGCATCGCTTCCACTTGCTCGGCGAATCGGTTATCACTCAACACAAAATTTCCATTTGTAACCGTCCTGATTTCATCAATCACCTAGGTCTAGTTCATAACGAAACAACTCCCGTTATGCAGTCCGTCTTTCTGCTTGAGTCGATCCCAATGCTTCATACTGGTGATGAGGTTTCAGGATATCCGATTTCACCCCCTGACCGTTGGCCCGATAGCTGGACCATGGGTAGTCTGCCGGGTGCTCAACCATCTTTGCACGCACTGGGTTAAGCTCGATATATCGATGACAATTTAGGAGATAGCCATCATCCTGAGTTAGGCAGGAACGGTAACGACCTTCCCAGAGCGTACCGCTTCGCCTGTACGTACGATTGATATATTGCACATAACGCTGGCCAAGTCTCTTCATGAGCTGGGCAGAAGACTCCCCCCTTGCTGGCGTAAGCAAAAGGTGAACATGGTTGGTCATTAACACATAAGAATGAACAGAACTGTCTGTTTCCTCAGCATACTTCCCAAGCCACTCCAGATAGAACTGGTAGTCCTGTTCTGCATAAAAACATGCCTGCCGGTTGTTCCCACGCTGTATGATGTGCATCGGGAGTCCAGCGAGAGTTACTCGTGGTCGTCTTGGCATGATTATCGTCCCTGATCAATCCAAAACCATAGAATACTAGAACATACGGTAGAGTTAAAACCGTGGTCTGTCCCCTGTTATTTCGCCAACCGGTCATGTCCCAGTGAGCCCCTGTCGAGCCAAAGTCAGCAGGCTTCGGTGCTTCATAACAATGTGTTCTTGCGATACCTACAGCAACGATAAATATGTCTTTAAAGGAGAGTACGAGATCACCTGGCGCGACCTCACGATGGATTCGTAGAAGGGATTACGAGCACCATTCGACTTCCGTTTAGGTGACCATAGATAACCACCCCGGAATTCCTGGCTATATGTTTGGTTATGATTAACTCACCAGTAGTTCAACTTATTTTTAACCTTGTTATTTCAACTTTACCTGGACTTGTTAACGACTGTTTAAAACTTAACCCCTCTGTCCCCTTTGTTTCCGTCCCCTTTTGTACTGATGAGCTGGATTGCACTGTACTTTCACAAAAATCTGCGAAAAACCTTTTTTCCAAAAAAATCATCCACACCAACTCCCTTTGAAGAAAAATCGAGACTCAAGCGAATGGTATGAGGAGTGAATACTCTGAGCAAATACATCAAACGTGCTCCTGGAGTTTTTTTCTTATCTATGGTGACCTGTTGCAAAATGAATAATTAATAGAAGATTGGTTAAATGGATGAAGGCTGTAGCAGAAACAGCTGGTTCATAAACTGTACCTTTTGTGGAATTAAAGTGAAAGAGAGTCTACTCTCAATGGTGTATGGTTTTTACATACACTAATGAGTAGAAAACCAATACAGCCATGGAGGCCATAATGACTCTCAAACAATCATTTAGTGCTAAATCCTTAATCAATGCAAATACACCTTGCAAGCGTGTCGAATTGCGTAAAAAAAACACCACATACACTTCTGTGCTCTTACAGAGCATTTTGATTGTGATGTCGTCGAATTTCCTTCAATCCGCAAGTGCCGCTGTAGATAAATCGTCTGAGGCATCGACACCTGCAGCAAAACACGCCACTGTATCGGCTACATCCAAAGCCTACGCTAGGCTGAGTGCCGGTTTCGAACAGAATATGGGACAGACCGCGAAGGAAACTCAATTTTTTTCCCATGGCTTTGGCTATGGGCTGTTTTTGACACCAACGGGACCGATTCTGAGTCTGGAATCGAGAAAATCCGCTTCATTTGGCAAGGGACGCGTATTTCAGGCGCAAGCTTCGGAGGGAAAACTTGGAAGAGACGTAATCCGGGTTAATTTCGTAGGGAGCAACAAAGAGGCGATTGCCACCGGTATGAAACAGTTGCCAGGTGAACTGAACTATCTCAAAGGCAAGGATCCCAAGAACTGGACAACGGGCGTACCGCGATTCTCCGAGGTGCGTTATCACGAGATCTACCCCGACATTGATGTCGTCTATTACGCCAATCAGTATGGTGAACTGGAATATGATCTACTCCTTGCTCCTGGTGCGGATCCAAAAGCCGTTTCGCTGGCTTTCGATGGAGTGGAGCGGGTAAGTCTCGATCAGAACGGGAACCTGGCGTTGCATACTTCTCGGGGGAATATTGTCCAACAGGCACCGATTGTCTATCAAAACAGTAACGGTGAACGGATAACGATCGACAGTCATTATGTCATGGCGGACAAGAAGCGAGTCGAGCTGCAGCTCGCCGCCTACGATGTGAAGCAACCGCTGGTGATCGATCCCGTGCTGGCATACGGGACGTACCTTGGCGGCAGTGCGACCGATGACGGGCAAGGTATTGCTGTCGATCAGAATGGTATGGCCTTCGTGGTCGGTGGTGCAATCTCGGTGGATTTTCCGATACAAACGGGCTATGACGACAGCTACGGTAATTACGGCGATGCATTCGTAGCGAAGTTCTCCAGCGATGGTTCCCGCCTCATTTACGCAACATATCTAGGGGGCAGCGCCAGAGATCTAGCTCTGGATATCGCTCTGGACGACAGTGGCCGAGCCTATGTCACTGGCCTTACCTCTTCATCGGACTTTCCTACGACCAGCGGTGCGTTTCAGAGCACTGCCGGTGGCGGAGGAGATGCGTTCGTTGCAAGGTTGAGTCCTTCCGGGAAACAACTGGATTTCGGTACCTACCTGGGGGGAAGCGCCAGGGAAAATGGGTATAGCGTTGCGGTTGATGCCAACGACGATGCCTACATTACCGGATATACGCAATCCACGGATTTCCCCACTACCGGAGGAGCTTTCCAAACCACCTATGCCGATGGCAGGGCGGATGCCTTTGCGACTAAATTGAGTGCTAATGGCACATCACTGGTCTACTCCACTTATCTGGGAGGCAGCACTGAATGGGACGAAGGACTGGCGATAGCGGTAGATGTTTCAGGAAACGCCTATATTACGGGTGATACGACATCGGAAGACTTTCCAACCACGCCTGGGGCGTTCCAGCCTGAACCCAGCGTCTCAATCACCCAAGCGTACTATCCCGTATCCGACGTGTTTGTGAGCAAGCTCTCGCCGGATGGCGCCTCGCTCGTTTATTCCACCTATCTTGGCAGTGGTGAAGTCAACGGGGATGTGGATGGCGAAGAAGAGGGTATGGGTATCGCAGTCGATAGCGCCGGTCATGCATATGTTACCGGGTTTACCGACCGTCCGTCTTTCCCGGTAACACCCGGCGCTTATCAGACCTATAGCACGGCATGGGGCGGTAAAGACGATGTCTTTGTGACCAAATTCAGTGTAGACGGTGCTTCCCTGGTTTATTCAACGTATATCGGAGGAAATACCGCAAGTCCGGCTCAGGAATTCGGCACTGGGATAGCGGTTGATGATGACGGCAATGCTTATGTCACAGGCTGGACCAACTCGACTGATTTTCCCACGGTTAACCCGATCCAATCATGGATAGGAAGCGGTTCACCCGATGCCTTTCTCAGCAAAGTGAATGCCTCGGGCAGTGCACTATTGTTCTCTACATTCATCGGGGGAGATGGTCCTGACCGCGGATGGGCCTTGGCCATCGACAATTGCCGGAACATCTATAGTACCGGCTTGACCGCTTCGGTCAATTTCCCTACCACCAGCGGTTCCTATGATCGGAACTGCGGCACGGATGGGCTGTGTAATCCTGTCGGTTGGTACGGCACACGGCAGAGCGATGCCTATGTGGTGAAAATTCAAGAAAATCCCTTATGTCGAATGCAGTGATCAGCGAGGGATAGCACCAAACCGTCAGGGGATCCCATTTATCCTCTGGCGGTATTACCTCGGCATCGTAATGTGAAGTGGATTCCTCCGCCATTGCGATGCTTGACTTTGTCTGGGATCAAAAATAATGTGGTCGCGCAACAAGCCCCGCCGCACGAAAAAGCACATCAGGGTCAGGTCTTGAAACTTGATTTCAAAATTCAATACCTGACCCTTCACTTCCCCATTGCCTGCGCGCACCTTCATGACATAGGTCTTCTCGCGCACCGGATTGCGAGTGCCGGGTCTTGGCCAGTAGTAACTGACCCAAGCCGCGCCGTGATTTTCCGCTGCATCGATTTAATCACGCACCTGTAATTTGCCCTTGGCATCGCGCGTATCGATCATCGACTGGCCCTCCAGTGAGGGATACGCCGGGTTGATAAATTTCCAGCCTCACCAGTTGGCCCTTCAGCCGCCTCAGGCGATTGTAAACGAACTGGTCGATGCAAACGATTATCCGTTGTTACCGCCCCCTTTTTTTTTATGCAGTCACAATTAACCCATGTTAATGCAGCCCACTGAACTCATGCCGATACTTACCGAAAGCAACAGAAAGATTGAGCATATGAAACTGCATAACAATAAGGTTCTTGTCACTGGAGGCACCTCTGGAATCGGCTATGCCCTCAGCCAGCATCTACTGGCTGAGGGGCATAAGGTGGTGGTCGTTGCACGCGACATGATCAAGCTGGAGCAGCTGCAGGAGAGGCATGATTCTGTTACTTCATATTGCTGTGACCTCACCTCGCGCGTTCAGGTAGAGGAACTTGCAGATAAGCTAATCACGCATCACCCGGATCTAAGCGTCATAATCAATAACGCCGGTGTACAGTTTACCCCTACCCTTCTCGATGAGGATTTCAGCTACGACGCCATCGAACCGGAGATGACGGTGAACTTCCTCACCCCAGTCTGGCTGACCGCGTTACTGTTACCTCGCCTGCTGGAACTCCCCGAGGCGGCTGTTGTGAATATTTCCTCTGGCTTGGCGTTGGCCCCAAAAACCAATTCAGCCATTTACTGCGCGAGCAAGGCAGCACTGCACAGCTTCTCGCAGAGTCTGCGCTATCAGCTTGAAGAAACTAACGTTCACATCTATGAGGTCATATTGCCGCTTGTTGATACACCAATGACTCAGGGTCGTGGTAGTGGGAAGCTCACACCGAAAAAAACAGCGGCAGATATCATTAACGGTATTAAGGCAAGACTACCTGAAATATACATCGGTAAGGCACGGCTGTTGCCCTGGTTGATGCGTCTTTCACCCTCTCTGGTAAAGGGCATCCTCAGAAGGTATTAATATGAGTTTAAGAGTCCTGATGCTATTGGCACTTATGTTCTTCTCATCTCAGGAGGTGTTTGCAATGGAATGGAGAGAGATGACTCTGACTGTAGAGCAGATTGACTCATCGCGTGGCGGTGATATTTATGTCTATATCTTCCTCGAGGAGGGGTTTCCGATTAAACATAATAAGGCCGTGAGGAACTATCGCTTCTCAGCAACAAAGCGGTCTCACAGTCTGCGCATTGCAGTGCCTGATAGCTCTTTCGCCATCAAGGTTCACCATGATCAGGATCGCTCCGGTAAGGTCACCAAGAACTGGACCGGCATCTTACCGGCGGAGGGTCTTGGCTTTTCGTCTGGCGCCCGACTGGGCTTCGGTCCTCCCTCTTTCAAGGATGCGGTGATTCGTAAACCGGATAGTGACAAGGTGAGCATTAAGGTTATATACCCATGAAAGAACTACTCAAGGTTATGCTTGCGCTAGCGCTGTTTTTCGCCTCCACCTTTTTATTGCTAAAGCTGAGTGGGGTACTGTCGATGGATGACATACGTAACACCTTGAGCGAGGCACAATCTGCCACACCTCTCTACCTGGCGTTGTTGGTGGTACTGTTGTTATATGCCGATCTTCTGATCGCGGTACCGACGATGACGATTACGCTGCTTGCCGGGTATTTCCTCGGCTGGTCCCTGGGTGCCGCGGCAGCAGTTACGGGGTTTTTTCTGGCAGGATTAACAGGTTACTTCATCAGTCATCACTACGGCACGGCACTGCTTACACGCATCTATAAGGACAAGGTCAAACTTGCGGAGATCGAAACGGCCTTCGAACGTTCAGCCCCATGGATACTAATTAGCTGCAGGGCACTGCCAATTTTACCGGAAGTGAGCTGCTGCATGGCCGGTGCAACGCGTATGAGATTTGGTAAATTTCTTCCGCTGTTTTCCCTGGGTACCATACCCTACGCCCTTGTCGTTACTTATGCTGGCTCACTCACTACACTTGAGCGGCCCCAACCCGCTATTTATACCGCGATCACTGTTTCACTGCTGCTGTGGACCGGCTGGTACATGAATACCCGGAATATAAAGGTAGGTGATCAGCAATAATGGAGCAGACTCGATTGAAATCTGCATTCAATTGAGTCTGCCCTTTGTTTTATGTTTGGTTCTGATTAACCCACCAGCAGTTCAACTGATTCTTATCCCTGTTATTTCAACTTTTCCTGGACTTGTTTACGACTGTCTATAATTTAATCCCTCCGTCCCCTTTGTTATAAAAGCGGGGTTTGCGAGGCATTGGTCACTTCCGTGTGAGTAACGCACTGAAATAAATTGGTACATTAGCTTTCTGCTATATTAGAAACAATTGCTCTCTGTCCTGCTCTGACCAGTTTAATTTCTGATCATTCCTTAGCCAGCATTGTCGCTGATTAAAACTGTCGTTAAACAGGGGGAGGTTCACTCTAACCCCTTTAATTCGTGACTTCGCCTAGGGCCAATAGGTCATGTTTTCATATATCCGGTTCGCTTGATCGAATCCTTCGACGAGGTCCAGGTCACCATCACCATCCAAATCTCCAAGAGCAATGTTCATTGTATTCCTATTCGGACTTCCAAATGTCAGACCAGAGTCCACAAAGGTACCGATAACTCCCCCCTGGTCACCGCCCTGATTCAGCCAAAGGGTATTAGGATTACTAACTGCGCCAATATCCAGGTCGCCATCATCGTCGACATCACCCAGCTTTATCGTATGGATTGCGTTGACGCCAAAACTCACTCCTGTATCGACAAACACCCCTTCCGTGCCACCTTGCGATCCGCCCTGATTTAACCAAATTGCCATGCTAGAGGTCGGGTGAGTGGCATAACCAAACACCAGATCCAGGTCACCATCCCCATCAAGATCCCCCATATTCACTGTCGTCGTAACATAATTAGCACCTAAAATTTGTGAAGATTGTTGGAACGTCCCTTCAATCCCACCCTGGGCGCCGCCCTGATTAATCCACAAACCATCATCAGTGGGGTACTCAGCGAATACCATATCGAGATCGCCATCACCATCGACATCCCCCATGGCAATACTATACGTCCAGCTGGCATCGAGAAGCTGACCCGAATCGGTCAAGTTGCCACTACCGTCATTTAACCAGATGGTATTTCCACCCCCTTGAAAACCTTCAATAGCATCCAGATCGCCATCACCATCCACATCGCCCACACTCACTGTCTGGCTCCACGCCGTGCTCGAACCAAACGATTTGGGGTATTGAGCAAAGGTCCCGTCTCTATTATTCAAACGGACCTTATTCATCCCCCTAGAATTAATTTCTACGAGGTCAGGGTATCCATCGCCGTTAAAATCACCGACACCGATACTTTCGGTGTCTTCTCTACCAAGTGATTGAGATGCTGTATCACCAAGATTCCCGCTGCCGTCATTCAGCCAAATATAATTTGACGCAGAGTTGCCGGAATCATTACCAGCATCGATCAAGTCCAGGTCGCCATCCAGGTCTATGTCTGCAAGGTCAACATCACTTGTCCAGCTGCCTAGTACTGTATAGAGATGCTGAATCGGATCTACCACGCCACCCGCTCCATCGTTTAACCACATCAGAGCACCATCGTAGTAACCTTCTACCATATCGAGGTCACCATCGCCGTCAATATCGGCAACGGCGATATCATGGGTGTTTGTTCCCGAAGTGAAAACCGCGCCAGAATCAGTAAAACTTCCATTCTGGTTGAGCCACAACTTGTGAGGCTCTTCCCAGTCACTAGCCGCCATCAGATCAAGATCCCCATCGCCATCGTAGTCAAACAGCTTTACTACAGCGATATCAGTGGCATCAAAGGTTTCCGCAGAATTGGTTAGTGAACCACTGCCGTCATTCAACCAAAGTTTGGTTGCATTAAAGTGACCGGTCACAACATCAATATCACCATCGCCATCGACATCCCCGAGATCAACGGCACGTGTAATATCAGCGGCCATGACTTGTGCGGATTGCGAGAAGGTACCAATAGTACCTCCCTGAGCCAAACCCTGATTGAACCATACGATTAACCCTTCGGCTGTCTCCTCGGACTCGACCAGATCAAGATCGCCATCGCCATCCATATCGGCCAAGCTAACTGCGCGGGAAATGCTAGCGGAGTCCCCGAAACTCTGTACCGGTGACAAACCAAAGCCGCCCGCACCGTCGTTTATCCACACCTCATGGACATTGTTATAACTGCCTGCCACGAAATCGAGAACACCATCATTATCCACATCACCTATGGCCAAGGTACTGGTATGTGTATTACCCAAGGCCTGGCCTGAATCGACATAAACACCCTCGACCCCTGCCTGTACTCCGCCTTGATTGATCCAGACACTGTTTGCTCCCTTATTCCCCACAAGCAAGTCGAGGTCAAGATCGCCATCAACATCGACCAGCTGAACCGTACGACTCTCCTCCATTCCAAGCGTATAGGCTGGGGAAGAACCGAAAATATTTCCTACACCTGTCCCATCATTAAGCCAAACTTCGTTCGGCAATCCACTGGTGGAAAGTGACTGCGCTATAATGGCATCGACATCACCATCCCTATCGATATCGCCAAGTGCAACCCCGAAACCCCGGGACAGACCAAAATGGGAAGAGTAGAAAACACCGGCGCTATGCTTGCTCGCTATTGTGCAGGTTACCGAGATATTGGAGACATTAGCTGCCTGCACGCTGCCTGTTCCATTACCAATGACGCAATCTTGTTTTGGCCCAAGTGGAGAGGAGAGGACAGTAACAGAATAGGCCGTCGTGTCAGGAAGCGGCGTGGTAAAAGTAAAGGCTCCATCTCCGGTAATATTCAGGTTATCACCGCCATTATTCTGCAGCACCAGGCCCTGGCTCGTTAGCCCTGACACCACACCACCAACCGTATAGGCTGTTGAGCACACCACCACCACATTATTCACGTCGGTCCCACCCAGCGCCCCACTTCCGTTACTAACACTACACAATTGGCCTAAGGGGTGGGTAACAACAGAGACTGAGTAACTACTTAAATCTGGAAGAGCTACATCGAAAGCAAACGTCCCGTCGGCAGTAACTGTCTTGATATCACCAGCATTATTTTTTAGTACGACACTTCCGGTTAGCCCAGAAATCGTTCCACCAACGGTATAATTATTTGTGATACAGCTGATGGTGATATTTGAGATATCAGCACCGACAACAACACCATTACCATTGGCAACACTACAGGTTTGACTTGGTGAGGAAGGTTGATTTGCAACTAATACTGAATAACTACCGTCGCTCTGGATCGGCTGCGAAAACTGATACGTGCCATCGCTGCTAACATCCAGATTGTCAGAAAGATTGTTTTGAAGGACCAGACCGCTTCCCAAGACCCCCGTAACGGTCACATTCATATTATAGCTTTGTATGTTACCGGCACTACTAGTTGGGCTACTACTGCCACCGCCTCCGCAGGCATTTAATCCTGTCAGTGATAGAGCAATTAAAATAAGCCTAGGCAACCGTCCATTTCGCGCAAACATAGCAAGACTCCATTAGCAATTGTTGGCATTTATGAACAACCTCCAGTCATTGAACAACCAAATTGCAAACTGGCGTTGCTGCTCTTAGCTGATGGCCATCCGATGTCAACAGATATATAAATTTCACTGTGAGGTAAAAGTATGACACTTTTGACATAACTTGTGTGACACACCTCACACATAACCTGTAATACCATTGGGAACAGGAAAAAATCGGAAAGAAAAAAGGGGGCGGTGACAAATGCATATCATTCTCAATACCAGTATTCCCCGTCGTCTTCTCTCGCACCGGGCCTGCCTCGCTTTGCATAGCCGACACTCCTCCCAAGCACTTTCTCTATCTGCTGCGTAAACCGTTCACTGCCCAACGGCACAGAAAACTCCGTTGCCTTTCTGATTGCGTGGATATCGCACTCATCAAGCTGTGACTCAAACAAGCTACGGTACCGATACATACGCTCATGCTGATGATTACTGAGCCCAAGGAAGACCTCATGCGGCTCAACCATTAGCTGGTTCTCGCCCTGGGCGTTGGCCCCATAACTTGACCAGGGGTACTCACCCGGATGCATCACCATTCCGGCTCGCACCGGATTCAACTCAATGTAGCGCATACACGTCAGCAGATAGTTATCCGCCTCAACGAGGCTTGCCTTATGCCGACCCTCCCACAAGGTGCCACTACGGCAGTACTCCTTATTCACATACTGCACGTACTTGCGTCCGAGCGACTGCATTACGCGTGAGACACCCTCTATATCACTCGGTGTCATGAGAAAGTGGACATGGTTGGTCATCAAGACATAGGCATGCAACGCCACCTTGTAACGGTGACAGGCATCATCGAGGCAATCGAGGTAGAAGAGATAATCTTGCTCAGTGAAAAAGCAGGCCTCGCGGTTGTTCCCGCGCTGGATCACATGGCAGGGCATACCCGCCATATACATACGTGGTTTTCTTGGCATCGCAAACTCCTTTTGCGTTGGGACCAAGATAATGCTCCTCCTGAGTACTAGATATAAGGATATTTTAAACGAAGCAGTCGATGCAAATGATTATCAGTTGTCACCGACCCCTTTTATTAAACCG
>JBFFNE010000071.1:0-15611 GCA_041563315.1 Thiohalomonadaceae bacterium | reverse complement strand
TGGCTACCGTCCGCAGTTCTACTTCCGTACCACCGACGTAACCGGTGCGTGCGACCTGCCGGAAGGCGTGGAAATGGTAATGCCTGGTGACAACGTACAGATGACCGTCTCCCTCATCGCACCGATCGCGATGGAAGAGGGTCTACGCTTCGCTATCCGCGAAGGTGGCCGTACCGTTGGTGCCGGCGTTGTTGCTAAGATTATCGAGTAAGTAACACAATAATGCGATTACGGGAGGTCGTGAGGTCGAGTTGTCGGTCTCACGGTCTTGCGTTTTCGTTTTTGTGCAGTTTTTAGGCCAGTAGCTCAATTGGCAGAGCAGCGGTCTCCAAAACCGCAGGTTGGGGGTTCGATTCCCTCCTGGCCTGCCATTTTATGTTGTATACAGCAAGGAAAGACTTAACCAGAATGGCGGACAAGATTAAGTTACTGATTGCTGCACTGGTGCTGGGCGGCGCATTGTATGCATTTTATGCATTTGGTGAGTATGCGCTGGTTTTCCGGGTGCTTGGTTTACTGGGTGCCGTGGCTATCGCAGCATTTATTGCCAGCAAAACAGATGTGGGCGGAGGTGCTTTGGCGTTTACCCGTGGTGCAGTCGTCGAAGTACGCAAAGTTGTCTGGCCTACGCGAAAAGAAACCATACAAACGACGATTATGGTGATGGCGATGGTCGTAGTCGTCGGAATTATACTTTGGGTATTTGATTGGTTTCTTGCCTGGGGTGTCCAGCTTTTGACGGGTCAAGGGAGCTAATGTGATGGCACTGCGTTGGTACGTGGTACATGCCTACTCCGGGTTTGAAAATCAGGTGAAGCGTTCACTTGAAGAGCGCATTGCACGTAGTGGTCTCGATGATATGTTCGGTGAGATTCTCGTGCCCACCGAAGAAGTGGTTGAGATGCGCGAAGGGCAAAAGCGCAAAAGTGACCGGAAGTTTTTTCCCGGTTATGTATTAGTGCAAATGGACATGAACGATGACACCTGGCATCTGGTTAAAGATGTACCTCGTGTGATGGGTTTCATCGGTGGGACATCCGATCGGCCGGCGCCGATCAGCGAGCGTGAAGCCCAGGCTATACTAGAGCGGGTGCAGGAAGGCGTTGAGAAGCCACGGCCAAAGGTTCTGTACGAACCCGGCGAAGTGGTGCGAATCATCGATGGGCCGTTTAATGACTTTAACGGTGTGGTGGAAGAGGTCGACTATGAAAAGAGTCGCCTGCGTGTGGCGGTTCTGATCTTCGGCCGCTCGACACCTGTAGACCTGGAATTTGGTCAGGTCGAGAAGGGCTAGTTTTACAAAAAGTTACAAGTAGCCGTGTCAAGAACTAGATCATGCCACTTGTAACTGGTTTTCACCGGGGAGCCGAAAGGCGTCTGCACCCATAAAGAGGTAATTTGTTCATGGCTAAGAAAATCCAGGCTTATATCAAGCTGCAGGTTGCTGCCGGCCAGGCTAATCCAAGTCCTCCTGTTGGTCCGGCACTGGGTCAGCACGGTGTCAACATCATGGAGTTCTGTAAGGCATTTAATGCTCAGACTCAAGGTTTGGAACAGGGTCTGCCGACACCGGTTGTTATCACTGTCTACAGCGATCGCAGTTTTACCTTCATCACCAAGACTCCACCTGCCTCTATTCTCTTGAAGAAGGCGGCGGGGATTAAATCTGGTTCCAGCGTACCGAATATGAATAAGGTCGGTAACGTTAATCGTGCCCAGCTGGAAGAGATTGCGACGACTAAAATGCCCGACCTGACTGCTGCCGATATGGATGCTGCTGTGCGCACCATTGCTGGTACCGCACGCAGCATGGGTATCGACGTGGAGGGGGTGTAACTTATGGCTAAATTATCCAAACGCGCCAAGGCTATCAGCGAAAAAATCGAAGCTGGTAAGAACTATGCGATTGATGACGCGCTGGCTCTGCTGCAGTCCCTGCCTGCCGCCAAATTCGTCGAGTCTGTTGATGTGAGTGTCAATCTTGGTGTTGACCCGCGCAAATCCGACCAGGTTGTACGTAGTGCTACGGTTCTCCCTCATGGTACCGGTAAGACCGTACGTGTTGCGGTCTTTACTCAGGGTGCTAATGCCGACGCTGCGAAAGAAGCCGGCGCCGATATCGTGGGTATGGACGACCTTGCCGAAGAAGTGAAAAAGGGCAACATGGATTTTGACGTGGTGATTGCCAGTCCTGATGCCATGCGTGTCGTCGGTCAGCTGGGGCAGATTCTTGGACCTCGCGGTCTGATGCCGAATCCCAAAGTTGGTACGGTTACCCCCGATGTGGCGACAGCAGTGAAGAACGCCAAAGCCGGTCAGGTCCGCTACCGCACGGACAAGGCAGGTATCATTCACTGCAGCATTGGTAAGGTAAATTTTGAAGTGAATGCACTGCGTGAGAACCTGCAGGCATTGATGGTCGACCTACAAAAGGCGAAGCCAAGCAGTGCCAAGGGCGTTTATTTCAAGAAGGTTACAGTTTCAACCACGATGGGGCCTGGTGTTCCGGTCGAACAAGCAACTCTGACCTTCTAAAGTTTTCACTTCCGACAGTGCGCTGTCGGAGTGATACGGCCCACCGGCTGTTGGCCGGTGACGTCGAAGACCGCAGGCGCATTTATATTGTGCTTAATTGTCGGATGGCAACCTGCGCAGACGGTGTTCCCGAACAGGATTATTCCTGAGGGCCATCGTAAGGGTGGGGGAGGTATTCGCTAACCCCATAACTAAGGTGGTGTGGTGAAGGGGGGGGACCCCTGGTATCACACATTACGCAAGAGGTGATTTCGCGTGGCTCTCAATCTGGAACAGAAGAAGACCATCGTAACTGAAGTCGCCGAAGTTGCAGCAAGTGCTTATTCCGCTATTGGTGCGGAATACAACGGGCTGACCGCTGAGCAGATGACCGCACTGCGTGCTAAGGCGCGCGAAAGTGGTGTTTATCTGCGTGTGGTTAAAAATACCCTGGCTCGTCGTGCCGTCGAAGGTACCGAATTCGAATGCATGGCTGAGGGTATGGTGGGTCCGCTTGTTCTGGCGTTTTCCATGGAAGATCCCGGTTCAGCAGCACGCGTGCTAAAAGACTTCGCTAAGGAAAACAAGGCGTTAGTAGTTAAGCTGGTTGCCATTGGTGGCAAGATGCTTGGTGCTGGTGAGCTTGACCGTCTCGCAAGTATGCCGACCAAAGAGCAGGCAATCAGCATGCTCATGGCCGTCATGAAGGCGCCGGCCGAGAAACTGGCTCGTACTATTAACGAAGTCCCTGGCAAGTTGGTACGTACGGTGGCTGCGATTCGCGATCAGAAGCAGAATGCTGCTTAAGCGCTTTGTGCGATTTTGGTTTATAAATTATTGCTATTAGGAGTAATGAACAATGGCCGTATCTAAAGACGATATCCTCGAAACGATTGCAAACATGTCCGTAATGGAAGTGGTTGAATTGATCGAGGCAATGGAAGAGAAGTTCGGTGTTTCTGCTGCTGCTGCTGTTGCTGCTGCACCGGTTGCCGCCGCTGCTGGCGAAGCTGCAGTGGAGAAGGACGAGTTTGATGTTGTGATGACCAGCTTCGGTGAAAACAAGGTTGGCGTTATCAAGGCTGTTCGTGCGGTTACCGGTCTGGGTCTGAAAGAGGCCAAGGACATGGTTGAAGGTGCTCCTTCCACCATTAAGGAAGCCGCTGCCAAGGCCGAAGCCGAAGACATCAAGAAACAGCTTGAAGAAGCTGGTGCCAAAGTCGAACTGAAGTAATACCGGTAAATCAATGCCCATTCAGGTCAGGCTAGCCCTGGCAGCCGGGCATGAAGCCCGGAACAAAACACCAGGGATGGTGTGGGTGTGCAGAGAATTATGGCTGGTGACCAAAGTGTCACCGGCCTTTTTCCGCTGGATACCAAGTAAGAAATTAAGAACTCTTTGCTGTTGGTGTGAGATGGATTGGTGCGCCGACAACAAATGGAAAGTACTGACAAGCTGAGGAACTCTGATGGCCTACTCGTTCACTGAGAAAAAACGTATCCGCAAGGATTTCGGCAAGCGCCCCAGTATTCTTGATGTTCCCTATCTTCTGTCCATGCAATTGGACTCTTACTGCAGTTTTCTGCAGGCGGATTCAACAGAAGAGGCACGGAAAGAATCTGGTCTACACGCTGCCTTTAGTTCGGTATTCCCGATTGTCAGCTACTCAGGAAATGCGGCGCTGGAATATGTCGGCTACCGTCTTGGTGCGCCGGTGTTCGATGTAAAAGAGTGCCAGTTGCGTGGCATGACCTATGCTGCTCCCCTTCGGGTGAAACTGCGCCTGGTTATTTACGATAAGGAATCTGCTACCAAATCCGTTAAGGATGTGCGTGAGCAAGAGGTTTACATGGGCGAAATGCCCCTGATGACCGATAATGGTACCTTTGTTATCAATGGCACTGAGCGCGTGATTGTTTCACAGCTGCACCGCTCACCCGGTGTCTTTTTCGAGCATGACAAGGGTAAGACCCACTCTTCAGGCAAGTTGTTGTTTAGTGCCCGAGTGATCCCCTATCGTGGTTCTTGGCTCGACTTTGAATTTGATCCGAAAGACGCACTGTTTGTACGTATTGACCGTCGTCGCAAGCTGCCCGCTACCGTACTCCTGCGTGCGCTGGGCTATGACACCCAGCAGATTCTCGAATTATTTTTCGAAAAGGACGACTACGGACTCAGCGACAAGGGCGTTTCCCTTAAGCTGATCCCTGATCGCCTGCGTGGCGAAACCGCCATGGCAGACATTATTGTCAATGGTGAGGTGCTGGTTGAGAAGGAGCGCCGTATTACGGCGCGTCATATTCGCGCACTTGAAAAAGCCGGCGTTGAGAGTCTTGAACTTCCCTTCGAAGCGCTCCTTGGCAAGATTTTGGCGCATGACATCATCGATGAAGATAGCGGTGAGATTATTGCGCACGCCAATGATGAGTTAACTGAAGAGCTTGTGGCCAAGTTGCAGGCTAATCGTGTTACTGCTTTTCAGACCATTTTCACCAATGACCTGGACCATGGTCCCTATATCTCCGATACCTTACGTATCGACACGACCAACAGTGAGCTTGAAGCACTGGTAGAAATCTACCGCATGATGCGTCCTGGCGAGCCGCCGACAAAGGATGCGGCAGAAAACCTGTTCGGAAATCTGTTCTTTACCTCTGACCGCTATGATTTGTCGGCTGTCGGTCGGATGAAGTTCAATCGCCGTGTTGGCCGCAAAGAGGTGACCGGCGAAGGCGTGCTTTCAAACGACGACATCACTGATGTGATGAAAGTGTTGATCGATATCCGTAATGGTAACGGAAACGTCGATGATATCGACCACCTGGGTAACCGTCGCGTTCGAAGTGTCGGTGAGATGGCAGAGAATCAGTTCCGCGTGGGACTGGTGCGTGTTGAGCGTGCGGTCAAGGAGCGTCTCTCCCTTGCCGAGTCCGAGAATCTGATGCCGCAGGAGCTGATCAATGCCAAGCCGGTATCCGCTGCGATCAAAGAATTCTTTGGCTCTTCCCAGTTGTCTCAGTTCATGGACCAGAACAACCCACTTTCCGAAGTCACCCACAAGCGTCGAATTTCCGCGTTGGGCCCGGGTGGCTTGACACGCGAGCGCGCTGGCTTTGAGGTTCGCGATGTACACAACACACACTACGGCCGCGTCTGTCCGATCGAGACCCCTGAGGGTCCGAATATCGGACTGATCAACTCTCTCGCTGTTTATGCACGCGCCAATCCGTACGGCTTCCTGGAGACTCCTTACCGCAAGGTGGTCGACGGCAAGATTACCGATGAGATCGTCTATCTCTCCGCCATTGATGAGGCCGAGTATGTTATCGCCCAGGCCAACGTGGCCGTGGATGAGGGCAATAATCTGGTCGACGAGATGATCAATGCCCGTCACCGCAACGAGACTATGCTCCAGCCGCGGGCCAACGTCGACTTGGTTGACGTCTCACCAAAGCAGATTGTTTCAGTTGCAGCCTCACTGATTCCCTTCCTCGAGCATGACGACGCCAACCGTGCCTTGATGGGGTCTAACATGCAGCGTCAGGCCGTTCCGACCCTGCGATCCGATAAGCCGCTTGTCGGTACCGGGATGGAACGCACCGTCGCCATCGACTCCGGTGTCTGTGTTGTCGCCAAGCGGGGTGGGGTGGTCGACTCTATCGACGCCGCCCGCATGGTTGTCCGCGTCAACGATGATGAAACTGAGGCGGGTGAATCCGGTGTTGATATTTATAACCTGACCAAATACACCCGTTCCAACCAGAATACCTGCATCAACCAGCGTCCATTGGTGTCGCCTGGCGATCAGATCGCCCGTGGCGATGTGCTGGCTGATGGCTCCTCTACCGATATGGGTGAATTGGCGCTGGGGCAGAATATGCTGGTCGCCTTCATGCCCTGGAATGGCTACAACTTCGAGGACTCCATCCTGATCTCGGAGCGTGTGGTGCAGGAAGATCGCTTCACCACCATCCACATCGAGGAGTTGACCTGTGTTGCGCGCGACACCAAGCTGGGGCCGGAGGAGATATCCGCGGATATTCCCAACGTGGGTGAGAGCGCGCTCGCCAAGTTGGACGAGTCAGGCATCGTTTATATCGGTGCCGAGGTAAAGCCCGGCGATATCCTGGTCGGCAAGGTTACCCCCAAGGGCGAGACCCAGCTGACCCCGGAGGAGAAGCTGCTGCGTGCCATCTTTGGTGAGAAGGCCTCCGATGTGAAGGATACCTCGCTGCGTGTGCCCTCAGGCATGAACGGCACCGTCATCGGAGTCCAGGTCTTCACCCGTGACGGTTTGGAGAAGGATGCCCGTGCCCAGCAGATCGAGGATGAGGAACTGAGCAAAGTTCGCAAGGACCTCAAGGACCAGCAGCGCATTATGGAAGAGGACACCTTCCAGCGTGTCGAGCGTATGCTGATCGGCAAGGTCGCTGCCGGTGGCCCAAATAAGCTTAAGTCCGGTGACAAGATCACCAAGACCTATCTTGTCGAGCTGGAGCGTGACAAGTGGTTCGAGATCCGTCTGAAGAGTGACGAGGCCAACGGCCAGCTCGAGGCGATCGCCGACCAGATCCAGAATCAGCGCAAGGACTTCGAGGAACAGTATGAGTCCAAGCGCAAGAAGCTGACTCAAGGCGACGACCTGGCTCCCGGCGTGCTCAAAATGGTCAAGGTTTACATGGCCGTCAAGCGTCGTATCCAGCCGGGTGACAAGATGGCCGGTCGTCATGGTAATAAGGGTGTTATCTCCATGATCGTTCCGGTCGAGGATATGCCCTACAGCGAGGACGGTACCCCTGTGGATATCGTGCTCAATCCGCTCGGTGTACCGTCTCGTATGAACGTCGGTCAGGTGCTGGAGACACACCTGGGCTGGGCCGCCAAGGGGCTGGGTAAGAAGATCAATGCAATGATCGCGGCCAAGTCCAAGGTTGATGACCTACGCAAGTTCCTAGACAAGGTCTACAACACCAGCGGCAAGCAGGAAGATATCGGCAGTCTTACCGATGACGAGGTGTTGAAGTTGGCGCAGAACCTGCGCACCGGTGTGCCGATGGCGACCCCGGTCTTCGACGGCATCAATGAGGACGAGGTCAAGGCCATGCTGCGTCTTGCCGATCTTCCCGAGTCCGGCCAAACGATTCTTATCGACGGTCGAACCGGTGAAGCATTCGAGCGTCCGGTGACGGTAGGCTACATGTATATGCTCAAGCTCAACCACCTGGTTGATGACAAGATGCATGCTCGTTCTACCGGACCGTACAGTCTGGTTACTCAACAGCCGCTTGGCGGTAAGGCCCAGTTCGGTGGCCAGCGCTTTGGTGAGATGGAAGTGTGGGCACTGGAAGCATACGGTGCCGCCTACACCCTGCAGGAGATGCTGACCGTCAAATCTGATGATGTGAACGGACGTACCAAGATGTACAAGAACATCGTGGATGGCGATCACCGGATGGACGCCGGAATGCCGGAATCCTTCAATGTACTGTTGAAAGAGATCCGGGCGCTGGGTATCGATATCGAACTGGAGCAAGACTAGTCCGTGCGTTGAACACGGGGCTGTTTAACGACGGACAACTGAGGAGATTACAACGGTGAAAGACCTACTCAAGCTTCTGAAGCAACAAGGTCCGGTCGAGGACTTCGATGCCATTCGTATTGGTTTGGCGTCACCTGACAAGATCCGTTCCTGGTCCTTCGGCGAGGTGAAGAAGCCGGAGACCATTAACTATCGCACTTTCAAGCCGGAGCGTGATGGCCTTTTCTGTGCCAAGATCTTTGGCCCGGTGAAAGACTACGAGTGCTTGTGCGGCAAGTACAAGCGCCTCAAGCACCGCGGCGTGATTTGTGAAAAATGCGGCGTCGAGGTCACCTTGGCCAAGGTGCGTCGTGAGCGCATGGGTCACATCGAGCTGGCCTCGCCCACCGCGCATATCTGGTTCCTCAAGAGCCTGCCATCGCGTATGGGCTTGTTGCTTGATATGACCCTGCGTGATATCGAGCGCGTGCTCTATTTCGAGGCTTTCGTGGTGATCGAGCCGGGGATGACCCAACTCGAGCGTGGCCAACTGCTGTCCGATGAGACCTACCTCGACGCGATCGAAGAGTACGGCGATGAGTTCGAGGCCAAGATGGGCGCCGAGGCGATCCTCGCCATGCTGCAGTCCATGGACCTGCCGGCCGAGGCTGACAAGCTGCGGGGCGAGATCCCGGAAACCAATTCCGAGACCAAACTGAAGAAGCTTACCAAACGGCTGAAGCTGATCGAGGCTTTCCTTGAGTCGGGCAATAAGCCCGAATGGATGGTACTGACGGTACTGCCGGTGTTGCCGCCCGAGTTGCGTCCGCTGGTTCCGCTGGAGGGTGGCCGTTTTGCAACCTCTGATTTGAATGACCTGTACCGCCGCGTCATTAACCGTAACAACCGCCTCAAGCGTCTGCTCGATCTCAATGCGCCGGATATCATCGTGCGCAATGAGAAGCGCATGCTGCAAGAGTCGGTCGATGCGCTGATGGACAACGGCCGTCGTGGCCGAGCCATCACCGGTTCCAACAAGCGCCCGCTCAAGTCACTGGCTGATATGATCAAGGGCAAGCAGGGTCGTTTCCGCCAGAACCTGCTGGGCAAGCGTGTCGACTACTCTGGTCGTTCCGTCATCGTGGTCGGCCCGACCCTGATGCTGCACCAGTGTGGCCTGCCGAAGAAAATGGCGTTGGAGCTGTTCAAGCCTTTCATCTTCTCCAAGCTAGAGCGTCGCGGCCTGGCCACCACCATCAAGGCAGCCAAAAAGCTGGTCGAGCGCGAAGGCGGTGAAGTCTGGGATATCCTCGAAGAGGTGATCCGTGAGCACCCGGTGATGCTTAACCGGGCACCGACTTTGCACCGGCTTGGCATCCAGGCCTTCGAACCGGTCCTGATCGAGGGCAAGGCAATTCAGCTGCATCCTCTGGTCTGTGCCGCGTTCAACGCCGACTTCGATGGCGACCAGATGGCGGTCCACGTACCACTGTCGCTGGAGGCCCAGCTTGAGGCCCGCGCGCTGATGATGTCCACCAACAACATCCTCTCGCCGGCCAATGGTGAACCAATCATCGTTCCTTCCCAGGACGTGGTTCTCGGCCTTTACTACATGACTCGTGATGCGGTTAATGCCAAGGGCGAGGGGATGATCTTTGCTGACAGCAAGGAAGCACGCCGCGCCTATGAGTCGGGTGAGGTCTCTATCCATGCTCGCGTCAAGGTGCGTGTGCGTGAGGTCAGCTTCGATGATAACGGTGAGAAGGTCGAAAGCATCAGTGTGAAGGACAGCACTGTTGGTCGTGCTTTGCTGTTTGATATCCTGCCTGATGGCCTGCCCTTTGAGCTGATCAACCGCCCGATGGTCAAAAAGGCCATCTCCGGCCTGATCAACGTCTGCTATCGCGACCTCGGTCTGAAGGACACAGTAGTTTTCGCCGACCAGTTGATGTACACCGGTTTCCGTAACGCGACCCGTGCCGGCGTCTCCTTTGGCGCTGACGATATGGTCATCCCGGATGAGAAAGTTGATATCCTTGCTCGCGCAGATGAAGAGGTCAAAGAGATTGAAAACCAGTACATCTCCGGTCTGGTAACCAATGGCGAACGCTACAACAAGGTTGTTGATATCTGGTCTCACACCAATGACCAGGTCGCCAAGGCGATGATGGATAAACTGGGTAAGGAAGATGTCGTTGATAAGGATGGCAGTACCGTCAAGCAGGATTCTTTCAATTCGGTGTTCATGATGGCCGACTCCGGTGCCCGTGGTAGTGCCGCGCAGATTCGCCAGCTAGCCGGAATGCGTGGCCTGATGGCCAAGCCGGACGGCTCCATTATCGAGACGCCTATCACCGCAAACTTCCGTGAGGGACTATCGGTACTGCAGTACTTTATCTCTACCCATGGTGCACGTAAGGGTCTGGCCGATACCGCACTGAAGACTGCCAACTCCGGGTACCTGACGCGCCGTCTGGTAGACGTGGCTCAGGATCTTGTGGTTACTGAGGAGGATTGCGGTACTACTCAGGGCATGCCTCTGCACAGTCTGATTGAAGGCGGTGATGTGGTCGAGCCGCTGCGCGAGCGTGTTCTCGGTCGTGTGACGGCTGAGGACGTCCTGGTACCGGGAACGGATGAGGTTGCTATTCCCACCGGCACCCTGTTAGACGAGAAGATGGTGAGCCGTCTCGAGGAGATGAGTATCGACCACCTGCTGGTTCGCTCTGCCATCACCTGTGAAACCCGTTACGGGGTCTGTGCCGCCTGTTATGGTCGTGATTTGGCACGTGGCCACAAGGTCAACGTGGGTGAGTCGGTCGGCGTCATCGCCGCCCAGTCCATCGGTGAACCGGGTACCCAGCTCACCATGCGTACCTTCCACATCGGTGGTGCGGCTTCGCGTTCCGCCGCGGTGAACAATATCCAGAACAAGATCAGTGGTACCGCACGCTTGCACAACATCAAGTTGGTACAGCACGCGGACGGCCACAATGTGGCGGTATCCCGTTCCGGCGAATTGACCATCATTGACGAGACCGGTCGTGAGCGCGAGCGTTACAAGGTGCCCTACGGTGCCAGAATCCACGTCAATGACGCTGACGCGGTCAAAGCGGGCGATATCCTTGCCAATTGGGATCCGCATACCCATCCGGTGGTTACGGAGATTGCCGGCTTCGTCAAGCTCTCCGAGTTCGAGGAGGGGGTTACCGTAAGTAAGCAGACCGATGATGTGACCGGTTTGTCCAGTCTGGTGGTGATCGATCCGAAGCAGCGTGGCAGCAGCGGTAAGGACAAACGTCCAATGGTCAAGCTGGTTGATGCCAGCGGAAATGACTTGAATATCCCTGGAACCGATATCCCGGCTACCTACTTCCTGCCGGGTGGCGCCATCGTCAACCTGACCGATGGTGCCGAGGTGAGCGTGGGTGAAGTTCTGGCGCGTATTCCTCAGGAGTCGTCCAAGACTCGTGATATCACCGGTGGTTTGCCCCGTGTTGCCGACCTGTTCGAGGCACGCAAGCCGAAGGAACCTTCCATCCTCGCCGAGATCAGCGGCACCATTGGCTTTGGCAAGGAAACCAAGGGTAAACAGCGCGTCGTGATTACCCCGAAAGAGGGCGAACCGCACGAGGAGTTGATTCCCAAGTGGCGTCACGTCACGGTGTTTGAGGGCGAGCAGGTGGCCAAGGGCGAGGTGATCGTCGAAGGTGAACCCAATCCACACGACATTCTGCGTCTGCAGGGGGTCGAGGCGCTGGCCCAGTACATTGTCAATGAGGTGCAGGATGTCTACCGCCTGCAGGGTGTAAAGATCAATGACAAGCACATCGAGGTTATCGTTCGCCAGATGCTGCGCAAGGCGGAAATCAAGACACCAGGTGATAGCCGCTTCCTGACGGGTGAACAGCTGGAGGTAGCTCGCATTCTCGACGAGAACGAAAGTGTTCTTGGCGAAGATAAGATGCCGGCCAACTTTGAGCGTATGCTGCTGGGAATTACCAAGGCATCACTGGCGACCGAGTCGTTCATTTCTGCCGCCTCCTTCCAGGAGACTACCCGCGTGCTTACCGATGCGGCGGTCACCGGCAAGAAGGATGACCTGCGCGGTCTAAAAGAGAATGTCATCGTGGGTCGCCTAATCCCGGCCGGTACCGGCCTGGCTTACCACGATGAACGTCGCCGTGCACGTCTCGGTTTTGAGATGCATGTAGAAGAGCTGCCCGCCGAGTCGGTCAGTGTGATTGAGGGTGAAGCAGGAGAGTGATCCGGTTGTAAAATCGGGGTGGCTGCGCGAACCGCTTGACATAGCGCTCGCGCGGCCATAGAATTCCGCTTCTTTTCTTACAGGCCGGTATTTCGCCGGCCTGTGTTTATTTCTGTGCTGGAGCAAAGTAGGAATATGGCAACTATTAACCAGCTGGTCCGGAAGCCGAGAGGGCGTAAAGCGACCAAGAGCAATGTGCCGGCCCTGGAGGCTTGCCCGCAAAAGCGTGGTGTCTGTACCCGTGTTTACACCACTACGCCGAAAAAGCCGAACTCTGCAATGCGTAAGGTCGCTCGTGTGCGCCTGACCAATGGCTATGAAGTGACCTCGTATATCGGTGGTGAGGGCCATAACCTGCAGGAGCACTCGGTAGTACTCATCCGTGGCGGACGTGTCAAGGATTTGCCTGGTGTGCGTTATCACACCGTGCGTGGAGCCCTTGATACTTCCGGCGTAAATGACCGTCGTCAGGCCCGTTCAAAATACGGCGCCAAACGACCCAAGTCATAATTGCATAACGAGTAAGGTTACATACGATGCCCAGAAGAAGAGTCGCAGCCAAGCGTGAGATTCTGCCGGATCCCAAGTTCGGAAACCGCACGCTTTCCAAGTTCATGAATATCGTCATGCTCGACGGTAAGAAGTCCGTTGCCGAGAAGATCGTCTACGGTGCTCTGGACCGGGTGGCAGAGAAGGGTAAGGGTGATGCGCTGGAGATGTTCGAGAAAGCGCTGGGTAACATCCGCCCGATGGTTGAGGTTAAGTCACGTCGCGTCGGCGGTGCTACCTACCAGGTGCCAATTGAAGTGCGTGGTGACCGGGGTGTTGCGCTGGCAATGCGCTGGTTGGTTGATTCCGCGCGTAAGCGTGGTGAGAAATCCATGGGTATGCGGTTAGCCGGTGAGATCCTCGATGCTGTGGAGAACAAAGGTTCTGCCGTGAAGAAGCGCGAAGATACCCACCGTATGGCTGAGGCCAATAAAGCATTCGCCCATTACCGCTGGTAATCACGGTAATAGAGGTCTGTCATCGTGGCACGTAAAACCCCCATTGAGCGCTATCGTAACATCGGTATTATGGCGCACATCGATGCCGGGAAAACCACGACGACAGAGCGCATCCTGTTCTACACCGGTGTTTCACACAAAATCGGTGAAGTTCACGATGGGGCAGCTACCATGGACTGGATGGAGCAAGAGCAGGAGCGGGGCATAACCATTACCTCTGCTGCCACCACCTGCTTCTGGAGCGGCATGGACAAGCAGTACCCGGAACATCGTATTAACATCATTGATACACCCGGGCATGTTGATTTCACCATTGAGGTGGAGCGCTCTCTGCGTGTACTCGATGGTGCCTGTGCAGTTTTTTGTGCCGTAGGCGGTGTAGAGCCTCAGTCTGAAACGGTATGGCGCCAGGCAAACAAGTACCACGTGCCACGCATGGCCTTTATCAACAAGATGGATAGATCCGGCGCTGATTATCTGCGTGTTGTCGAGCAGATTAAAACCCGTCTTGGCGCAACAGCGGTGCCGATCCAGTTGAACATCGGTGCAGAAGAGGATTTCAAGGGCGTTATCGACCTGATCCGGATGCAGGCTATTTACTGGAATGCGGCTGATATGGGGGTGACCTATGATGAGGTCGATATTCCCGCCGAGTTAGTTGGAAAGGCACAGGCGTTGCGCGAGCAGATGATCGAGGCCGCCGCCGAGGCCAGCGAAGAGTTGATGGACAAGTACCTTAACGAAGGTGCTTTGTCCAATGAAGAGGTCAAGCAGGGGTTGCGCATGCGCACCTTGGCTAATGAGATCGTACCTGTGCTGTGTGGCTCAGCATTCAAGAACAAGGGTGTTCAGGCTATGCTTGACGCCGTTGTTGAGTTTATGCCGAGCCCAGCGGATGTGCCACCGATACAGGGTGTGCTGGACGATGCTGCTGAAACAGTAGCGGAGCGGCACTCTGACGACAACGAGCCATTTGCCGCGCTGGCTTTTAAGATCGCGACAGACCCCTTTGTGGGCACGCTGACTTTTTTCCGTGTTTATTCCGGCGTGATCAATTCCGGGGATAGTGTGTACAACCCGGTGAAGGATAAGAAAGAGCGTATTGGCCGCCTTCTTCAGATGCATGCCAATAGTCGTGAAGAGATTAAAGAGGTTCGCGCCGGAGATATCGCCGCCGCGGTCGGCATGAAAGATGTCACTACTGGTGAGACCCTGTGCGATCCGAATCAGGTGATCACACTGGAGCGGATGGAGTTTCCTGAGCCGGTTATCTCCGTGGCTATTGAGCCTCGGACCCAGGCGGATCAGGAAAAAATGGGTGTAGCACTGGGGAAGTTGGCCCAGGAGGATCCTTCTTTCCGGGTCCGCACTGATGAAGAGACTGGACAGACGATTATTTCGGGTATGGGTGAGTTGCACCTGGATATCATCGTTGAACGCATGAAGCGAGAGTTCAAGGTTGAGGCTAACGTCGGTGCTCCTCAGGTAGCCTATAGAGAGGCTATTCGTAATACGGTAGAGGCCGAGGGCAAGTTTATCCGTCAGTCCGGTGGTCGTGGTCAGTATGGGCATGTGGTGCTACGCATCGAGCCTCAGGAACAGGGCAAGGGTTACGAATTCGTCAACGAGATCGTTGGCGGGGTGGTTCCCAAGGAATTCATCCCGGCGGTTGACAAAGGGATTCAGGAGCAGATGGGTAACGGTGTACTCGCCGGCTATCCAATCGAAGATATCAAGGTGACCATCATTGATGGCTCATACCATGATGTCGACTCCAATGAAATGGCGTTTAAAATCGCCGGTTCTATGGGCTTTAGAGAAGGCTCGCTTAAAGCTGGGCCCTATCTGCTTGAACCGATGATGAAAGTCGAAGTTGTCACACCCGAGGATTATATGGGTGACGTCATGGGTGACTTGAATCGTCGTCGCGGTATCGTGCAGGGGATGGATGACAGCGTGTCTGGAAAGATCATCCGTGCAGAAGTACCGCTGGCCGAGATGTTCGGCTACGCCACTGACCTGCGTTCCGCGACGCAGGGCCGAGCTACCTACTCTATGGAGTTTTCAAGGTATGCCGAGGCAGCGGCCAGTGTTGCCGATGCGGTGACCAAGAGAGTTTCTTAACTGTTTTTCAGCATATTCAAGAATACGAGGTAATTGTCGTGTCCAAGGAAAAATTTGAACGTACGAAACCGCACGTTAACGTAGGCACCATCGGTCACGTCGACCATGGCAAGACCACCCTGACAGCTGCCCTGACCAAGTGCATGGCAGAGAAGCATGGTGGTGAGTTCAAGGCCTATG
>JBFFNE010000070.1:0-15988 GCA_041563315.1 Thiohalomonadaceae bacterium | reverse complement strand
GTCAAGGGCGGCGACAACGACCCGGACAAAATTCCGGGGGGGGAGTGTGTGCGTGCAGCCGGCGGGCAGGTGGCAGTGATGAGCTATGTGGATAATGTCTCGACTACCCGTATCATCGGTGCCATACGTGCCTCGGAAGGGCAGTCGGGCGACAAATGATAACGGGAATTAAACGAACTCTCGCCAAGTTGCAAAGCCGCGAAGAAAAGAACGGCTTTTTCTTTTTTCCGGGTTCTCCGGGGCCCGCTTCGCCTGTGCGAAGTCTGAAAAAGTTGTTCCGGTTTTTTCCAGTTTGGCGTCTTGGGTGTCCAGGCGAGAGACGATCCCTCATGGGGGCCGTGTCATGGTAAAACCGATCCCGGCCGATGTGGTGATCTTCGGCGGCGGTGTCGCCGGCCTGTGGTTGCTGAACCGGTTACGCAACGCCGGTTACCAGGCGGTGCTGCTGGAGGCGGATCGTCTCGGCGCCGGCCAGACCCGCTATGCTCAGGGCATCATTCACGGCGGCACCAAATATGCCCTAACCGGCAAGCTCACCGGCTCTTCCGAGTCGATTGCTGAGATGCCCGGCCTGTGGCGCTCCTGTCTCAAGGGGGAGGGGGAGCTGGATTTGCGTGCGGTCAAACTACTCTCCAGTCATCAGTTTATGTGGTCGACCGAGAGCCTCACCTCGCGCATGGCAGGGTTCTTCGCCAGCAAGCTGATGCGCAGCCGTACCCGCGGTGTTGAAGGAGCTGAGCGCCCCGAGGTACTTCGTAACCCTGGCTTCAAAGGGCATGTTTATCGCCTGGAAGAACCGGTGCTCGATACCGCCTCGCTGGTGCAGGCGCTGGCTGAGCCCCATCGCGAAGCCATTTTCCGTCTCCCGTCACCCACGTCTGACGCGACCTCCCCTCCCTCAGGGAGAGGGGAGAGGAGAGCCAATTCGGATTTTCGCATTTCACGAGTCGATGATACATGGCGGGTGACACTGTCTGAGGGGGAGCGCAGCATAGGCTTTGATGCCCGGCGCCTAGTCTTCGCCGCCGGCAAGGGCAACGCCGCGTTGCTCTCTCAAGCCGGCCGCGATACCCCGCCGATGCAGCTGCGTCCGCTCAACATGGTCATGCTGCGTGGCGGCAAGGGTACGCCTCTGCCCGGCGAACTCTATGCCCACTGTCTCGGTGCGAGCGCCAATCCGCGCATCACCATCACCACCCACTACGATGTGCACGGCAACCGGGTCTGGTACCTGGGCGGGCAGATCGCCGAGGAGGGGGTGGGGCGAGAGAGTGCCGAGCAGGTGGCGGCGGCGAAAAAGGAGTTGGCCGAGCTCTTTCCCTGGCTCGAGCTCACCGCCGCCGAGTGGGGCATCCTGCCGATCGACCGGGCCGAACCGCGGATGCCCGACGGCAGCCGCCCCGACAATGTGTTTGCCGATGAGCACGATGGCATCATTACCGCTTGGCCGACCAAGCTGGCATTGTCCCCACGCCTGGCGACGGTGGTACACGAAAAGCTGCAACAGGGCGGTGTTGCGCCTGGTCCGGCGGCCCCATTGCCGGAGTGGCCGCATCCGGACTACGCCCCGCTGCCCTGGCAGGAGGAGGAGCGATGGAATTGAGAACACTGGGTCAGACCGGTATCAAGGTCAGCCCGCTGGGACTGGGCACGGTAAAAATCGGTCGCGACGAGCAGGTAAAATACCCCAGCGGTTTTACCATTCCGGATGACAAGGCCGTGCGTGAGCTGCTGGATCTGGCATGGGAGTTGGGGATTAATACCCTCGATACCGCCCCCGCCTACGGCAACTCTGAGGAGCGCCTCGGCCAGCTGCTACCGCACAAAAACGACTGGGTCATCGTCGGCAAGGTCGGCGAGACCTTCGAGCACGGTGAGTCGCTTTTCGACTTCTCTGCCGCCTACACCCGCATGAGCGTCGAGCGCAGCCTTAAGCGTCTAGGCAGGGATTACATCGATGTGGTACTGGTACACTCCGACGGTAATGACATGGACATTATCCACCACGAAGAGGTGTGCGAGGCGCTACAGGAGCTCAAGCGCGAGGGGCTGATCCGCGCCGTGGGCATGTCGACCAAGACCGTCGAAGGCGGGATCTGGTGCGTGGAGAACATGGATGTGGTCATGGCCACCTACAACCCGGTACACACGGAAGAACTGCCGGTGCTGGAGCGGGCCGGGCAACTCGGTAAGGGGATTCTGATCAAGAAAGGGTTGCAGAGTGGGCATGCCGATGCAGCCGCCGGAGGTTCCGGCGTGGAGCAGGCACTGCGTTTTATCTTCGAGCATCCGGTACACAGCGTGGTTGTCGGTACGATTAACCCGAAACACCTGCGCGAGAATGTGGCCATCACGGAACAGGTCCTGCGGGGATAATCGTGGTCTCGCGCATCCTCGTTGTTGGTCCCGCATGGGTGGGGGACATGGTGATGGCTCAGGCGCTTTACAAGCTGCTCAGACAGCGCGAGCCTGATTGTGTGATTGATGTGCTCGCACCCGCCTGGTCACTGCCATTGCTCGCGCGCATGCATGAAGTTCGGCAAGGCATAGAGGTGCCGCTGGGACACGGCGAGTTCGGTTTACTCACACGCTATCGGCTTGGTAAGCGACTGCGCAGTGAACATTATGATCGAGCCATTATTTTGCCTCGCTCACTTAAAGCCGCATTGGTTCCGTTCTTTGCCAAGGCGAAACAACGCACGGGTTATCGTGGCGAGATGCGTTACGGTCTGATTAACGATATGCGCTCACTCGACAAGTCAGTGCTGAGCAAGACCGTGGAGCGCTACCTGGCTTTGGGGATGAACAGTGACGAGCCACTGCCTCCATCACATATTCCCACACCGTCCCTGACTATCCGTAATGATAATATCTCCCTGCTGCGGGAGAGGCTGTTACTTGCCAATGAAGGTGCGGTGGCGCTGCTGCCGGGGGCCGAGTACGGCCCGGCCAAACAGTGGCCCATCGAGCACTGGGCAGTGCTCGCCAGGAACCTGTGTGATGCGGGCCGTTCGGTGTGGCTGCTCGGCTCGCAAAAGGATCGTCCCAATGCACAAAAGATCGTACAGCTGGCGGGTGAGCCTGAGGGGATCACGAACCTTTGTGGCAAGACCGAACTGGTCGATGCGGTTGACCTGCTCAGCCTCTGCAGCGCAGCGGTTAGCAATGACTCGGGTCTGATGCACGTGGCCGCAGCAGTGGATATTCCTGTCATAGGTATATACGGTTCCTCGACGCCGGAATATACGCCACCGCTGAGCGATAAATCCGTTGTTTGTTACCTCAATCTTGAATGTAGCCCGTGTTTTAAACGTTCTTGCCCGTATGAACACACAAGATGTCTAACTGAGATAGAGCCTGACGTTATTGTGGACAAAGTAAATGATGTCATTAAAGGTATCGTGTGAAAATGGTGAATACACTGAATATTAGTGTAATTATTATTACAAAAAATGAAGAGCAGAATATCTATGACTGCCTGGAGTCGGTTAAGTGGGCAGATGAAATTATTGTGTTGGATTCGGGTAGCAGCGATCGCACCGTTGAAATATGCAAACAGTTTACACCAAAGGTGTTTGCAACCGATTGGCCCGGTTTTGGGGTGCAAAAAAATCGGGCACTTGAGATGGCGACAAATGACTGGGTGCTTTCTATTGATGCTGACGAGAGGGTTTCCGATGAGTTGGCAAAAGAGATTCGCGAGACAATAGATGGCGGTGATTTGGATGGCTATGAAATCCCACGTTTATCAAGCTACTGTGGGCGATTCATGCGGCATGGTGGCTGGTGGCCAGACCCTGTATTGCGACTGTTTAAAAAAGAAAGAGGACGATTTACTGACAGCATCATTCACGAACGCCTTGTGCTGGATGGCCGTGTCGGAAGATTAAAAAATCACCTGCTTCATTATACCTTTAGAGACCTGGAGAAAGTGTTGGATACGATAAATCGTTATTCTACAGCGGGTGCGCTACAGAAGGTCGAGCATGGCAAAGGTGGTGGTCTGCCAAGTGCAATAGCACATGGTCTTTGGACGTTTTTTAGAACCTATGTAATCAAGGGCGGATTCCTGGACGGAGCTGAAGGGTTTATGCTTGCCTTTTCAAATGCCGAGGGCGCTTATTACAAATACCTGAAGGCAGGCATGCTTGGCCGTACGAGGAAATATAAAAGTGGTTGAAGTATCGGTCATTGTGACGACCTACAACTGGCCAGAAGCATTAAAAATGGTGCTTCAGGGTTTAAATGCGCAGAGCTATTCGAATTTCGAAGTTATCGTGGCTGATGATGGTTCCACACATGAGACAAAAGCCTTGATTGAACAGATGACGGGGGCCGTCTCATATTCCTTGTCACATGTATGGCATGAGGATAAGGGGTTCAGGGCCGCCGCCATCAGGAACAGGGCCGCCGCCAGGGCGGCAGGAAAGCTGCTGATATTTCTGGATGGCGACAGCGTGCCGTTTAGCAATTTTGTTGAAAAGTACGTGCGCTTTTCAGAAAAAGGTTTTTTTACCTCCGGGAACAGGATTCTTTTTAGCCGTAGTTTCACCGCCAGGGTGATTCACGAGACTCTGCCGGTATTTGGGTGGGGGCTGACCATGTGGGTGAAAGCCTGGTTAAACCGGGACATCAAAAGGTTGCTACCACTCTTTAGTTTGCCCGATGGCTGGTTCAGGAAGCTGCATACGCATAAGTGGCGCGGTGTTCGCACCTGTAATATGGCGTGCTGGAAGAGCGACTTTTATCAAGTTAACGGTTTTGATGAAAGCTTCGAAGGATGGGGGCGAGAGGACTCGGATTTGGCTATTCGTTTAATCAATAGCGGTGTTCTGCGCAAGGATGTCAGGTACGCTATTCCAATTCTTCATCTGTGGCATCAAGAGAATGACAGAGCCCAGCTGGAAGAGAATGATGAACGGCTTAATAAAACAATAGCGCTGAATAAAACGAAAGCCGATGTTGGTGTGGATAGATATAGAGCTTCAGCATGAGATGAAGTTAATAGTGGTTATCTCAAGTCCGATATGACGTTGCCGTGGTTTTTGTCACTCCCCCCATGGCAGCAATGGTTCTGAGAAAGAGATGCTTTTCGGAGCACTCTTGTTGAGCTGTTCGCCGGAGATCACTTTTTCATAAAGTTGGACGTAATTCTCTGCCATATGTTTCGATAAAAAGTTATCACATACGTATTCATAACAATCTTTTCTATTGAAGTCGTCAGCATATGCCAGGTGCCTTGCCAGTTCGGTTGCGCTATTGGCCAGCGCTCCGACTTCAGGAATTATCAACTCCTGTAGGGAACCATAGGTAGTGCCGAAAACCGGGCACCCGAAATACAAGCTTTCAATAAGTGCCAGACCAAAAGACTCGAAACTGCGCATCGGATGGATTAAACCCTTCGAGCCGTTTATCACCCGATTTTTTTTCTCTCCACCAAGCATGCCGTAAAACTTTACATGCCTGTCCAGGGTCAGGCGGAACCTTGGTGGTGGGCGAAGAAATAATCGCGAACCCCCTATGACCGCCAGCTTCTCTTCTGCAAGTTTTGTTACCTTAATGGCGCCGCTGAGATTTTTATGGGCTGTTTTGGCCTTGCCCAGAAAATGAAAATAGTCCCGTTTGTTTGTCAGGTTTGGTGTTCCAAACTCATCAGGATCCAGGCCGTGATAGACGTAGACATCACTATTGTTCAGTCGGGCATGTTCCCGGGATATGAATACATAGTTTTTATCAAACTCTTGCCCTTGTTCGGTAATGGCATGAGCTGTAAAAATATAAGGCTTTTTCGTGATGCGTTGCTCAGTCGGAAAGTTGATGTGAAGCACATCGATGTGATCAGGGATTTGCTCATCAACCAGGAGATCCGGGTTGTATGGGTATACCGTCGCAAAATCAGAATATGAGGTCTTTGCTGCCAGATAACTGACATTATGTCCCAGCTGAACCAGTGCCTTGCCAAGCCACCACAGGACACGCTCAATTCCACCGTATGTCTGGCAAGGGAGGTGCAGGTTTGTCACGATGAGAATATTCATATCAGTTTGTTCTGCAGCGCCTGGTTGTATAAATCAGATCCAGAAAATCCTTCCCATAACTATTCACTGCGGCAGCCTGACACCTGTAGGGAGCTGCCTTCCGAGCAGGCTCAGCGGGTGGTTGGAGTCAGCTGATCTCGCTTCTGCCACTACCAGCAATTTTCAGAATGTGAGCCTCAGTTGCGTGCTGTTTTCTTGGTGACACTTGATGATGCGGGTCACAGAGAGCGGATAATCATAACATACAAACTATGGAATTCAGGCAATGAGGTAGGTTCGCCGCCACGTAACTGACTGAAGGCGCTTGGCTTTCGTAAAAGCACGTGCTGGCAACGGAGTGCCCCGTGTCACAGTGGCTGGTCACTATCGAGGCCGTCTGGTGAACTGTCGGGAGGGTGACGTTTCCAGTGGAGTCAGGAGGAGAGTTATTGGCGGGGAGTTGTTGTGTCCATCAATTTGTCCAGCATGGCTGTGACATCCTCAACCTGGATGCGTTCCATCGTACCGGAATCACGGACGCGGATACCCCACGGAAGTTGTTCAGGCGCTTTGCCAAACTTGGCCAGCACCGCATCCGGGTAGCGGTTTACTGTATAGGCCGCGCTGAGGTAGGGCCGGGCACGATCCGGGTTGGTACAGGCATAAAGGCCGATCACCGGAGTACCAACGGCGGTGGCCAGGTGGGCCGGGCCTGCGTCGGGGCTGACGAGCGCCCTGGCCCGCTCCAGGATGGCCAGTAACTGTTTCAAATCGGTGCGGCCGATGAGGTTGGTTAGTACGCCGCTGCAGCCGTGCACATCCAGCCGTGAGTGAATCTCGGCGCCATAGAGTCGCTCCAGGCGACTGTTGCCACCGCACAGCACGACCTTCATCCCATAGTGTTTGATCGCATACTCGGCCACCGCAGCATACCCTGCCGAGGTCCAGTTGCGATAGGCCATGCTGGAACAGGGGCTGATCACGATAAAAGGGTCACGTGGCAGTGCCTTGTCCGCGAACTGTCGTGCGCTCTCGGGGATGGGAATACCCCAGTGCAGGGTTCGCTCGCTGATGCCGAGTGCTTCGGTAAAACCAAAAAAACTGTCGATCACATGTTGGTTTTTTTGTGCCGCGATCTTATGGTTGGTAAAGAGCCATTGCATGTCCTTGGCGCGCGCATGATCAAAACCCAGACGCACATCGGCCTGTACCAGCAGGCTGGCCAGGCTGGCGCGCACCGACATCTGCATCTGCAGTAGTACCTCGAAGTGTCGTCCCTTGAGCGCTTTTTTCAGATCACTGTAGGCTCGCCATCGCCGGGACTTGTCAAAGATGATAAAGTCCACGCCCGGAATATCGCTGACCAGTGAATGTTCCGTCTTGCCGATGATCCATGTGATGCGTGTAGTTGGCCATGCCGCCTGCAGGGTGCGCAGGACCGGCAGGGTGTGGCTGATGTCCCCGATCGCCGAGAGGCGCAGTAGACAAAGGCTTGTAGGTGGCGAGTTTAACGGTAGAGCCATGAGATGAATTCGACCCAGATTACGACAGAGAAAAGCCACATCCTATATGATGCCGATTGCATTGGCCAAGTGGATGATACCCTATTTGAGCCCGACGCGTGGGCAGCACAAGATCATGTACTGGGTGTTGCCCCGGGCCGCGGTACTACTGTATTTGTGCAGAATGGTGAATCCGCCTATGCACTGCGCCACTACCAGCGGGGGGGGCTCCCTGCGCGGTTCTCCCGTGACCGCTATGTATGGCGTGGATTGGAGCGAAGTCGGGCGTGGCAGGAGTGGAACTTACTCGCCGAGCTATATCGGCGCGGCCTCCCGGTACCTCGTCCGATCGCGGCGCGAGTGATGCGTTGCGGGATAACCTATCAGGCAGACATCATCACTGCACGACTGCCTGCCCGCCCGCTAGCCGACTGGCTGGGACAGAAGCGCCTCTCTTCCAGTTGGCTACAGGCTATTGGCGCCGTTATCCGACGTTTTCACAACGAAGGGGTCTTTCACGCCGATCTCAATGCCCGAAACGTCCTGCTTGATGATGCGGGGGAAATTTATCTTATCGACTTCGATCGTGGAGACTTGCGTAAACCCTCTAGCCGCTGGCAGCGGTCCAATCTCGAACGGCTCAAGCGCTCGCTGGAGAAGTTCCGGCGTAGCGTGCGTCACTTCGCCTTCGATGATGAAGACTGGAAGGCGATTCTGCGCGGCTACGAAGGAAACGCCTAAAAAAGTTATTCACCGCAAAGGATGCAAAGGAAAAACCAGAATCAATAGCGCGTAGGGTGAGAAGTATCCCGTCAGGTATTGGGGCTGCAGCAGTGAGTACCTCATCACGCATTCTAGGCACAGGCCGGCAATTGTTCTTCTTCGCGCCTTTTGCGTCGTTGCGGTGAGTTTTTGTGGTTTTTATTCAAGATCCGGGCAGTAGCGGTCGATCGCCTCCAGATAGCGTTCGGCCATGTCGCGCCGCTCATCCACCACCATACGGGCTTTTTCGCCCATCTCTTGCAGCAGGGGAGGGGCATCCAGTAGCCGTTTGAACGCCTGCGCGAGTTGTTGAGGATCGCTCACCTGTAGCGCACCCCCGTGACTGAGCAGTACCTCAGCTTCGCAGAGAAAATTCTCCATGTGGGGCCCGAATAGCGGTGCCTTGCCCAGCGCTGCAGCCTCCAGCAGGTTCTGGCCGCCCTTGGGCACCAGCGAGCCGCCCATGAATACCAGCTCGGCACCAGCGATGAAGCCGGGCAGTTCGCCGAAGGTATCGGCGAGATAGATACGGGTGGTGTCGGTGACCGTCTCGCCTCGGCTGCGGACGCTGATCGCCTCGTCCTGGAGATCACCCAGGATCTGTGCCAAGCGTTTAGGATGACGTGGCGCAATGACCAGAAGCCGGTTAACGACGCCGCTGCTTTTCCAGGCGGCAACCACCAGCTTCTCTTCCTCTTCTCTGGTGGAGGCGGCGAGCACATAGGGGCGTTTGAGGTCGATGGGCTCAACGCTGGCTGCAGTCGGGGCAGCGGCAAATTTGATGTTGCCGATGGCCTCGCAATGCTCCTTGGATGCACCCAGAGTGAGAAAGCTGATGCGGTCCTGTTCGGAACGCGCCAGCACCGCTGTCACCTGCTGCAGGCACAGGCGGTAGAGTCGACGTAGCCAGGGTTTGGTTCTGAGGGTGCGTGTCGAGAGGCGCCCGTTGATGATAATAAGCGGGATAGATTGCACGCTGCAGAGCTGGTAGAGGTTGGGCCACAGCTCGGTTTCCATTACCAGCGCACAGAGCGGTCGATGTCGATTGAGAAAGCATCTGGCTGCGCCGCGCCAATCGATAGGAAAGTAGGCATGACGCACAGAGGGAGCAAGTTTTGACGTTGCCGTCCTCGCTCCGCTGGGGGTGGATGTTGTGAGCAGTAGCGGAATATCAGGGTAATGATGGGAGAGTGTTTCAATCAGTGGAAGCGCTGCGTTGACCTCGCCAACCGAGGCGGCATGTAACCAGATGGGGGGCTTGTCTGTGGCAGGGGGGTAGAAGCCCAGCCGTTCACGTAAGTAGCGAAAATCTCTTTCGCGAAAGGCTTGCCACAGGGTGTAGCCAGCGATGGGCAGGGCCAGTAGGATTAGCAGCAGGTTGTAGCGCAACAGCTGGCGTTTTTGCTCAGCGCCGGTAGACATCGGCATCGCCTTCCGGGCGTGTCTTGAAGCGCTTGTGCAACCACAGGTATTGCTCGGGCACCTTGCGTACCTGCTGCTCGATCACCTGATTGACCCGCGTAGCATCGACCAGATCATCGCCGCTGGGGAAATCTGTCAGTGCCGGCGCGAGCCGCAGTAAAAAGCCCTCTTTTCCGGGCAGCCGTTCCGAATAGTAGGGGACCACGAGTGCCCCGGAGAGCTTCGCCAGTCTGGCGGTGCTGATCAGTGTGGCGGTGGGAACACCGAAGAAGGGAGCGAAGACCGAGCGTTCTCGGCCGAAGTCCTGATCGGGGGCATACCACACCACCTTGCCTTTTTTAAGGTTGCGTACAATGGTACGCATGTCGGCGCTGGGCAGCAGGTCATCGAACAGGCGCTTGCGTGAATTGGCCATGACGGCCTCGAAAAGCTTGTTGTGTGCCGGTTTGTAGATTGGCTGCAGTCCTTCCACGTGGAAGGCGAGGAACCGGCCGCTGATCTCCAGTGTGGTGTAGTGACCACCGAGAAGGATTACACCACGGCCCTGGGCGCGTGCCGCCTCAAGGTGTTCCAGTCCCTCGATACGGTAGAGCTTTTTTATCCGCGAATCACTGGCCCACCAGCTGAGTGCGCCCTCAAATAGCGAGATGGCCGCTGATACAAAGCTCTCCTTTACCAGCTTTTGTCGTGCCGTCTCCTCCTGCTCTGGAAAGCAGAGGCGGACATTAACCTCGGCAATATGGCGGCGGCTACCGACCAGGCGGAAGAGCAGGTTTCCGAGGCCGCGTCCCAGTAACAGCATGACGGAATAGGGGAGCAACAGTGACAGCCGCAGCAGCCCGAGTCCGAGCCAGGTGGGCCAGTAGCGCAAGGCGACAAAGCCGCTCAAGGGTGTGAGGCGCCTGTAATGCATGCCAGAGGCAGTGTCTTCTTTTAAAGCCACGGTGTTAGAGCAGTTTCACACCGCGGCGCTCGGCCATGGCTCCGCCGATCTGCTTGAGTTCGTCACTGCTCAAACTGTGCTGTGCCATCTCAAGGAGCTCGCTGTTTTCCTTGCGCGCATGGTTTCGATAGGCTTCGGCGAATTGTTGAGCCAGCGACTGGAAGGCAACTTTATCGTCGATAGTTGCCGGATTGGCCAGCAACGGCGAGATTTCGGCCCATGGCGCAGCCAGACGCTCGTGGTCCTGCTTCAAGGCGTGGATAAGGTCGGCCAGTTTCAGTGACTGGCTAGCCAGGCGCGGAAAGAGATCCTGCTCTTCGTCCTCGTGGTGGTGTTTGGCAGCCACAGTGAAATAGCGATGAATCTTTGCGGCGGCTTCAGTGGCTTCCAGTTCATCCCCCTTCTCGAGCAGGTGGTTTGCGAGGTTCTCGACCATGTCGCAGTGCTTGAAGATCCGCTCGTGACAGGCACGCAGCAGGCCCAGCGGATCGCTGAAGTCGGGCGCGACATTGGGAAAGGGGGTGTCTCTGTTCATGGGCCTGAGTTTAAACCAGTTACAAGTGGCAAGTCACACGAACAATACTGGACTTTATTTATTCTTGCTACTTGTTACTTGCAACTTGTCACTTATTCAAGCCAGGCGTTGATCTTTTCAATATCCGCCAGACTCAGGGAGCCGGCAGCTTGCTTGAGACGCAAGGTGGCCAGCAGGTAGTCGTAACGGGCGCGCAGGTAATCGCTCTGTGCGGTATAGCGCAGGCGCTGAGAATCAAGGACATCGACGATGGTGCGGGTGCCCACTTCAAAGCCGGCCTGGGTCGCCTCCAGGGCGGTTTGCGCAGAGGCCAGCGCCTGCTTGCGTGCCAGTACCTGGCTGATGCCGGTGGTCACACCGAGATAGGCGTTGCGGGACTCGCGCACGGTAGCGCGACGCTGTTGCTCCAGCGCCTCCTGGGCTTGGGTATAGAGGGCGCGGGCCTCACGAGTCTGTGCCGTGGTCAGGCCACCTGAATAGAGCGGTAGATTGAGTTGGACGCCAACGGTGGTGTCGGTCCGTTCAGTACCAACCGGAGTGGCTTCCATGTTGTCGGAATACGCGTGGTTAGCTACCAGATCCAGCGTTGGGTAGTGACCCGCCTTGCGGCGACTTACCTCTTCACGGGCAGCACGGGCGGCGGCCTCGGAGGCCAACAGGGGGAGGTTCTGCTGCTGGGCCGTTTCCACCCACTGGTTGATGTCCTGTGGCTCAGGGGGGAGCAGGGGTACCTCTTCCTTCAGCTCTGCCAGTGCCATCGGGTCGCGGCCGATGATCTCGCGCAGATTCTCTCGGGCATTATCAACCTGGCTTTGTGCGGCAAGCTCGGCGGCTAAGGCAATGTCGTAGGCGGCCTGGGCCTCATGCACATCGGTAATGGCAGACAGTCCAACTTCGAAACGCTGCTGGGTCTGGTTCAGTTGCTGGCTGATAGCGCGCTTGGTCGCCTCGGCGGTAGCCAGGCTGTCCTGTGCCCCCAATAGGTTAAAATAGGCCTCGGCCGCGCGCAGGATCAGTCCCTGTTTGGCACTCTCGTATTCGGCGTTGGCCTGGACGATGCGGGCATCGGCCTGCTTGAGTTGCACGTAATAGTCGTGGTGATAGATGCTCTGGCGCAGGCTCACATTGTAGCCTTGGGTGTTATAGGCGGAGGTGCCGGGAACACCAAATGTTGTGGCCTGAACCTCCGTCTCGTGGCGGGTGTAGTCTGCGCCCAAATTAAGCTGTGGCAACAGCGCCGCGCGGCTCTGGACACGTACCTGCTGGGCAGCCAGGTTGCCAGCTTCGGCTGCACGCAGCTGGGGGTCGCTCTCCTGGGCATAACGGTAAATATCAAGCAGGTCTTCAGCCTGGCTGCTGGCGCTGCCCAGTAACAGGGCTGCGCTGGCGAACAGTGTTGCGGCAACTCGTTGCATTGTACGTCCCTTGATGATGTGGGTTCGGTCTGGTGTAAAGTTGACAGTATACTACCCATTCCTGAACCGTGACCATTTAATATTAGTGATCGCTGATATAGTGAGGGTTGTCGAGGTCAGGATCAACCTCTGTTCCGGATACCCGGCTTAAGGACAATAAAAAGGAGCCAGCCGGCTCCCCCTTTCCTTTATGCCCTCCCGGTAGTCCGGCACACCTAAAACACAAAGTGTTGCACTTTTCGTGTGTTCATCAAGGGTGGAACCACGGTTTCAAAAAGAATTTCTTCACGCCACTCGTTAGCGTTGATGCGGGTAACCAGCACGGCCTCCATGGCAGGTTCTTCACCGATAATGGCAAACAGGCGGCCACCAACTTGCAGGTTTTGACGGAGCCCCTGCGTCAGGCTCGGCAGAGAACCGGTGACGGCGATGACATCATAGGGCTGGTGTGCGTCCCAGCCATTGACCGCATCACCCTGCTCCAGGGTGATATTGCTGATGCCGTGTTGCGAGAGGCGTTTTTGGGCCTGCTCATGCAATTCGGGCACAATTTCCACCGACACGACCTCTTTTGCCAGTCCCGCCAGCAGCGCTGTCAGGTAACCGCTGCCGGTGCCGACTTCCAGTACCTTTTCATGGGGTTGCGCTGCCAGTGCCTGCAGCAGGCGCGCTTCAAGCTTGGGTTCCATCATGACCTGATCGTGGCCGATGGGCAGCATCATGTCGGTGAAGGCGACATTGCGGTAGGTTGAGGGTACAAAATCCTCGCGTGGTGTGCGCTGTATCTGTTCCAGTACCCATTGATCAAGCACGTCCCATGGCCGGATCTGTTGTTCGATCATGTTGTGGCGCGCTTGTTCGATATTCATATCGGCCATCTTTAAACTCCCAATCCAGTACTAGTAGTAAAACAGCGCAAAGAGTAAGTATTTTTTTTTTGTGAAGCAAGGCCAGTGCCATTGATGGGGATATCAGTGGATACCGGGTGCACGACTGACGTTGTGAGTACATACTTACTTTTTAGGCTTTGTTTTTATGAGGTTTTCTCTTCTTCTGTTCAGGATGCCGGCTTGAAAAAAAGACCATTTTCCTATACATTTAGCGGTTACTGCTAGGGGCGTTGGGCCTGGCCCGACTGAGACGTCGACCCTTTGAACCTGATCCGGATAACACCGGCGTAGGGAAGTGGTACCGCCTATGGCGATTCCGTCTTCCTGCATCACAACCACCGAGGACACGCCATGAGCGCCATTCCTGAAGAATTCCTGAAAAAGACCTCACAACTCTCCGCCGAGGTCACCAAGCCCTTTCCCAAGTCGAAGAAGATCTATGTGGAAGGCTCCCGTAGCGACATTCGTGTACCGGTGCGCGAGATCGAACAAGACGATACCCACACCTCCGGCTCGCCGGAAAAGAACCCGCCGATCTACGTCTATGACACCTCCGGTCCCTACACCGACTCCACGGCGAGGATTGATCTCATGGCAGGTCTGTCGGCACTGCGTGAAGGCTGGATAGATGAACGCGGTGATACTGAACTGCTCGACGGCCCCACTTCCGCCTATGGCAATGAGCGCCAGAACGATCCGGAACTGGCCCATATGCGCTTCGAGCACATCCACGCGCCGCGTCGCGCCAGGGCCGGGCAGAACGTTACTCAGATGCATTATGCACGCAAGGGGATTATCACCCCCGAGATGGAGTTCGTCGCCATCCGTGAGAATAATATGCTGCAGGTGATGAAGGCCGACCCGGCCTACGCCAAACTACTGCGCCAGCACGCCGGTCAGCCCTTCGGCGCCACCATTCCCGAGGAAATTACCCCCGAGTTCGTGCGCAGCGAGATCTCCGCAGGCCGCGCCATCATCCCGGCCAACATCAATCACCCGGAGCAGGAGCCGATGATCATCGGCCGCAATTTCCGTGTGAAGATCAACACCAATATCGGCAATTCCGCCGTCACCTCCTCCATCGAGGAAGAGGTGGAGAAGCTGGTCTGGTCCTGCCGCTGGGGGGGCGACACCCTGATGGATCTTTCCACCGGCAAGAACATCCATGAAACCCGCGAGTGGATCCTGCGTAACGCGCCGGTGCCCATCGGCACCGTGCCCATTTACCAGGCGCTGGAGAAGGTGAACGGTATCGCCGAGGACCTGACCTGGGAGATCTTCCGCGACACCCTGATCGAGCAGGCCGAGCAGGGAGTGGATTACTTCACCATTCACGCCGGCGTGCTGCTGCGCTATGTACCGCTGACCGCCGAGCGGGTTACCGGCATCGTCTCCCGAGGTGGCTCCATCATGGCCAAGTGGTGCCTGGCGCACCACCAGGAGAGCTTCCTCTACGAGCACTTTGACGATATCTGCGAAATCATGAAGGCCTATGATGTGGCCTTCTCCCTCGGCGACGGCCTACGCCCCGGTTCGCTGGCCGATGCCAACGATGCCGCCCAGTTCGCCGAGCTGGAGACCCTGGGTGAGCTGACCAAGCGTGCCTGGGAGCATGACTGCCAGGTGATGATCGAAGGGCCCGGCCACGTGCCGATGCAGATGATCAAGGAGAACATGGATAAGGAGCTAAAGGACTGTTTCGAAGCCCCGTTCTACACCCTAGGGCCACTGGTGACAGACATCTCCCCCGGCTATGACCACTTCTCCTCCGGTATCGGCGCGGCGCAGATCGGCTGGTACGGCACAGCGATGCTCTGCTATGTCACCCCCAAGGAGCATCTGGGTCTGCCCAACAAGGAAGACGTGCGCGAGGGGATCATCACCTACAAGGTGGCGGCTCATGCGGCGGACCTGGCCAAGGGGTTCCCCGGAGCACAGGTGCAGGACAACGCCATGTCCAAGGCGCGCTTCGAGTTCCGCTGGGTGGATCAGTTCGCCTTGGCCCTCGACCCGGAAAAGGCGATGGCCTTCCACGACGAAACCATGCCCGCCGAGGCACACAAAGTGGCCCACTTCTGCTCCATGTGCGGACCGAAGTTCTGCTCCATGAAGATCTCCCAGGAGGTCAGGGATTATGCCGCGAAGGGGATGCAGGAAATGTCGCTGAAATTCGCCGAGGAAGGCGCGGAGCTCTACAAGAAACTCTGAGCCATAGCACTTCCAGCCTGAAAACCGGGGCCAGCATGGCCCCGTTTTTTTATGGTATCCCTCGTTGCAGTGAACACCCTCAGGTACGATGAATGCCGTATTATCTGTGGTTGTCCCAGCCGCAATAAGGGGTTCACGCTGTGAATCGCGACTAGGGATGGTCGCTCCTACAGTCAGGGCGGTTGCTAGCTGATTTTTAGGAGTTCCTTTGCCGTCCTCCTGCAGTTAGCCAAGAGCCTATCTGCGGCCTTTTGATCATCCAGTGCACGGGCAACGGCGACAGCCCCGATCATC
>JBFFNE010000069.1:0-16008 GCA_041563315.1 Thiohalomonadaceae bacterium | reverse complement strand
TCATAAAATTGCCAGAAGCCAAACCAACCAGTAAACCTCCCATATTTAAGCTCAGACTCATGAAGCACATACATTGATACCCCTAGCCATATAATGCCAGGGAGAAATGAAGCAAATGCTAGTGCTTCTAGTGCTTTTCCTATATCAAACATAACATGCAATGGCCGGCACACCCGGCCTCCGAAAAATGTCCACATATAGATACGTATCTCTATATATGGCAATAATATATCCACATTTAGATATCCACATATAGATATCTACATCTGCATATCTAAATATGCCCATACTCATTTCGCGTTCAACGTCCCGTAGCCTCATTCTTCACTACCCTCGACTCTAGGCCAAGCTCGATGACGTCATCATAACGCATTTCCCATAGCTTTTGTCTTGGCCGCCAGATCGCACCTCTCGCTTTTGCCTGTTCCCGCAATTCACTTTCCCAATATTCGATTCTTACCCCAAGGCGTAGTGACTGATTCGTCTGCACAGGGACACTTTCCGTTGTCGCTACACCTGCGCTGGATTCGTCCTCAATGACTTCGACGGTGGTATAGCGTTTGCCGGTTTTCTCGTCATATCTGTAACGTACGCAGACCAGGCGACTGCCGTATTTTTCCACTAGCCGCTTGGTGCCGTTTTGGCCGGGCTTCAGGGTTGCCTTTATCTTCATTGGCTACCCCCTCTCCATGGTACTCATGACTAAAATCCCTTGATGTTGCTAAGCGGGCTCTTCACCCCCATCGGCCCCTTGTTCATTACGTGGGTGTAGATCATGGTGGTGCGAACATCCTTGTGGCCCAACAACTCCTGCACCGTGCGGATGTCGTAGCCGTCTTCAAGCAAATGGGTGGCGAAGCTGTGCCGCAGGGTGTGGCAACTGCCGTGCTTGTCTATCCCTGCCACCTTGACGGCCTTCTTAACCGCACGCTGCACCGATGACTCGCCAAAGTGGTGACGTCTTCTCTTTCCCGAGCGGGGATCGATGGCGGTATCCGGTGCCGGGAAGAGGTATTGCCAGCCCCACTGCCAGGCGGCATTCGGGTATTTCTTCTCCAGCGCATGGGGCAGGTAGACCTCGCCATACCCCGCGGCGAGATCGCCGGCGTGGAGCGCTTTGACCACGGCCATCTGTTTGTGGATCGGCTCGACCAGGGCCGGCGGCAGCAGGGTTACGCGGTCTTTGGCACCCTTGCCGCTGCGCACGATGATCTGGTTGCGGCCGAATTCGATATCCTGAATACGCAGGCGCAGACATTCGAGCAGTCGCAGCCCGGCTCCGTAGAGCAGGGCAGCGATCAGTTTGTGCGTGCCCTCCAGTTGCCCGATGAGGCGTTCAACCTCGTCTCGCTCGAAAACGCTGGGGAGGCGCTCCGGACGTTTGGCACGGGTCAGGTTGTCGAGGTGTACCTCTTCGCGGCCAAGCGTCTGCTTGTAGAGAAACAGCAGGGCATTGAGCGCCTGGTTCTGGGTCGATGCAGCGACATTGCGCTCCACGGCCAGATGGTTGAGGAAGGTGGTGATTTCGACCTCGCCCAGGTCTTTGGGGTGCCGTTTGCCGTGAAAGAGGATATAGCGCCTGGCCCAGTCGAGGTAGGCCTGTTCGGTGCGTATGCTGTAGTGCCTGCGGCGAATATCATCGCGCATCCGGCCAAGCAGTTTGGAGTTGCCGACCAGTTTGTCGGTGTTGGCGGGGGCGTTGCTGGATTCCGTTGGAGGCAATGAACGCATGGGCACACGGGTCCTTGTGTCTGTGTCGTTCAGGCGATAGTAATCGCTCGTTGACGCAGTGGCAAACAGGCCCCTAATGGATTATTGCACCACCTCGATGCAACATACCCTCTTTGCAGATCATCTTGGGGCACTGAACACTTCGCTACCCGGCCTTCACACGGCTACAAGTTACGTTAAGTCCTTAATCAAAATGCAATTTCACTGCACACTGCCCTCTTGGCACGGTGCATGCAGGAGAGATAGGCAAGCACGCCGGCAATGATGTTGGCGTGACAGCGTGTATGCGGATACCCAACGGCGGGTTGCACTCACGCTGTAGACAATCAGATTCGTGGACAAAGGCGTCCTTCCGCTCGGAATTAATCCGAGGCGGTCGGACGCCTTTTTTTGTGGTTCAAGAAAGAGGGACAGAGGATGAAACAACGCAACAATATTATTCGCAGGACAGGCCTGGCCCTGCTTGCCGGCGGCCTGATGCTGGGTGGCAGCACGGTACTGAACAGCGCGGTTGCCAAGGAGTACCCGGAAAAGGAAGAACTTAAATTCGGATTCATCAAGCTTACCGACATGGCGCCGCTGGCCATCGCTTATGAGAAGGGTTACTTCGAGGACGAGGGGCTCTACGTCACCCTGGAGGCGCAGGCCAACTGGAAAGTGCTGCTGGATCGGGTCATCGACGGTGAATTGGACGGGGCGCATATGCTGGCCGGCCAGCCGCTCGGCGCCACCATCGGTTTCGGCACCCAGGCGCACATCATCACCGCCTTTTCCATGGATCTGAACGGCAACGCCATCACCGTCTCCAACGCGGTGTGGGAAGAGATGAAACCGCACGTACCGAAAGGTGCCGACGGCAAGCCAGTGCATCCAATTAAGGCCGATTACCTCAAACCGGTCGTCGACAAGTACAAAAAGGAAGGCAAACCGTTCAAGATGGGCATGGTCTTCCCCGTCTCCACCCATAACTACGAACTGCGCTACTGGCTCGCTGCCGGCGGCATCCATCCCGGTTACTACGCACCGGCCAAGGGCGACACCAGCGGAACCATCAAGGCAGACGCTCTGCTCTCTGTAACTCCACCGCCGCAAATGCCGGCCACGATGGAAGCAGGCACCATCTATGGCTACTGCGTAGGCGAGCCATGGAACCAGCAGGCGGTATTCAAGGGGATCGGCGTGCCGGTGATCACCGACTACGAAATCTGGAAGGACAACCCGGAGAAGGTCTTCGGCGTTTCCAAGGCATGGGCCGACAAGTATCCGATCACCCACAAAAAAGTGGTTAAGGCGCTGATCCGCGCCGCCAGGTGGCTCGACGAGAACAATAATGCCAACCGCCCCGAGGCGGTGAAGATCCTGGCCAAGCCGCAATACGTCGGCGCCGACTACGAGGTGATCGCCAACTCCATGACCGGCACCTTCGAGTACGAAAAGGGCGACAAGCGCGCGGTGCCCGACTTCAACGTCTTCTTCCGCTACAACGCCACCTATCCCTACTACTCCGATGCCATCTGGTACCTGACCCAGATGCGCCGCTGGGGCCAGATCGCCGAGCGCAAACCCGACAGCTGGTACATGGATATCGCAAAGAAGGTCTACCGCCCCGACATCTATGCCGCTGCCGCCAACGAGCTGGTCGCCGAGGGCAAGATGGAGGCCGGCGAGTTCCCCGCGTTCGACAAGCTGGATGGCTTCCGTGCACCGCAGACCCACTTCATCGACGGTATCACCTATGACGGTCACCAGCCGAACAGCTACCTGAAGAAGTTCAAGATCGGTCTGAAGGGCAAAGAACAGATCTGACACCGGACAGCCGGGGGAAAACCTCCCCCGGTTGCCAGTGACACCGACAAAGAGGCAAGAGCAATGATTCCATCCATCCTCAACCCGCGCAGCAGCTTCAACACCGCCTGGCTCGACAAACTCCAGGGCGCACTGCAGGGCGAGCATTTCGTAAAGGTGACGACAGGACTGAGCCGCCACCTGCTCATCCCGTTGATCGCCATCGCCGTGTTCCTGGGTGTGTGGGCTGCCGCCGCATCGAAGATCGATACCTCGCTGGGTACCTTTCCCGGGCCGGCCAAGGTGTGGGAACAGACCGTACAGCTTAACAAAGAGCACCGGGCGGAACGGGAAAAGGAGTCGGCCTTTTATGAGCGGCAGCATGCGCGCAATGCGGAGCGCATGAAAACTGACCCGGGTTATGAGCCAAAGATTCGCTCCTACACCGGCAAGCCGACCTTTTTCGATCAGATCGTCACCAGCCTGGTGACCGTCGCCACCGGATTTCTCATCGCCTCGCTGATCGCCATTCCCGTCGGCATCGTCTGCGGCATGAGCGCCACGCTCTACCAGGCGCTCAATCCGCTAATTCAGATCTTCAAACCGGTCTCGCCGCTGGCCTGGCTGCCGCTGGTCACCATGGTGGTGAGCGCGGTCTACGTCAGCGACGACCCGTTCTTCGCCAAGTCGTTCCTCACCTCGGCGATCACCGTCACCCTGTGCTGCCTGTGGCCGACCATTATCAACACCACAGTCGGTGTCTCCTCGGTGGACAAGGACCTGCTCAACGTCAGCCGTGTGCTCCGCCTCGGCTGGTTCACCAAGACGATGAAGATCATCCTGCCCTCGGCCACACCGATGATGTTCACCGGCCTGCGCCTCAGCCTGGGCATCGGCTGGATGGTGCTGATCGCCGCCGAGATGCTGGCGCAGAACCCCGGCCTCGGCAAATTCGTCTGGGACGAGTTTCAGAACGGCAGCTCCGACTCCCTGGCACGCATCATGGTCGCGGTGCTGGCGATCGGCTTCATCGGCTTCCTGCTCGACCGCGGCATGCTGATGCTGCAGCGCCGCGTCACCTGGGACCGCAACGCAGTACTGCGATAAGGAGAGATAAATATGACCAACTATCTAAGCCTGGAAAGCCTGAGCATTACCTTCGACACCGACAATGGTCCGTTGAATGTACTGAACGATATTTCGCTGAAGATCGATAAGGGCGAGTTTATTTCCCTCATCGGCCACTCCGGCTGCGGCAAGTCGACGGTGTTGAATATCGTTGCCGGTCTGTTGCAGGCGAGCAGCGGCGGGGTGCTGCTGGAAAACCGCGAGGTGGACGAGCCAGGACCGGATCGTGCGGTGGTGTTCCAGAACCACTCGCTGCTGCCGTGGCTCACGGTGTATGAAAACGTGCGCCTGGCGGTCGATCAGGTGTTCAAAAAAACCCGCAGCAAACAACAGCGCCACGACTGGACCGTGCACAACCTGGAGCTGGTGCACATGGCCCACGCGATGAATCAGCGGCCTTCCGAGATCTCCGGCGGCATGAAACAGCGCGTCGGCATCGCCCGTGCCCTGGCCATGGAGCCCAAGGTGCTACTGATGGACGAGCCATTCGGCGCGCTCGACTCGCTCACCCGCACTCACATGCAGGACTCGCTGATGGAGATCCAGGCAAACCTCAACAATACCGTGATCATGATCACCCACGATGTGGACGAGGCGGTACTGCTCTCCGATCGCATCGTGATGATGAGCAACGGCCCTGCCGCTACCGTGGGCGAGATACTGAAGGTCGACCTGGAACGCCCGCGCCACCGCTTGGCGCTGGCCGCCAATCCGACCTACAACCACTACCGCGCGGAGGTACTGCACTTCCTGCACGAGCGTCATGCCCAGCCCGATGTGCCGGTGACACAACCCACTGTAGAGATCGCGGAAGAGGCACGGAAACCGGCACTTAAGGTGGCTGCAGGCTAAGGATACGACGATGAATGACACAGTGAATCTTACCCATCTGGAAAAAACCGAACTGACCCTCGGCTTTATCCCGCTGACCGACTGCGCCCCACTGGTGGTGGCCAAGGAAAAGGGCTACTTCGAAAAATACGGCCTCAATGTCACGCTCTCCAAGGAAACCTCCTGGGCCAACATCCGGGACAAGGTGGCACTCGGCATCCTCGACGGCGCGCAAATGCTGGCCGGCATGCCCATTGCGATGAGCCTAGGCATCGGTCCGATGGCCAAGCCGATGGTCACCGCCTTTTCCATGGACCTCAACGGCAACGCCATCACCGTCTCCAACGCGCTGTGTGAAAAGATGCAGCGCATCGCACCCGAGGCGATGTCAAAGCGCCCGCTCAGTGCCCGCGCACTCAAACAGGTGATCGAACAAAACAAACAGTCAGGCGGCGAGCCGTTCACCTTCGCCATGGTATTTCCCTACTCCACCCACAACTACGAGCTGCGGTACTGGATGGCCGCCGCCGGCATCGATCCGGACAACGATGTGCGCTTAGTGGTGGTACCACCGCCGCAGATGGTCGGCCAGCTGGAGAAAGGCACCATCGATGGCTACTGCGTCGGCGAGCCGTGGAATGCGCAGGCGGTGCAGGCCGGGCTCGGCCACACCCTGATCACCAAATACGAGATATGGAACAACAGTCCGGAGAAGGTGCTCGGCGTCACTCAGGAGTGGGCCGAGCAATACCCCAGCACGCACCGCGCCCTGCTGATGGCATTGCTCGAAGCGAGCCGTTGGCTGGATGAGTTCCAGAACCGTGTCGAAGCGGCGGCGATGATCGCACGCAGCGTCTACGTCAACGCCCCCGAACATGTGGTGCGTATGTCGATGACCGGCACCTTCCAGTACGCCGCCAACGAATTGCCGCGCGCCCTGCCCGACTTCAATGTGTTTCACCGCTACGCCGCCAACTTTCCCTGGCGCTCGCATGCCCTGTGGTTCATCAGCCAGATGGTGCGCTGGGGCCAGGTCACCACCGCCATCGATATGCGAGCCGTAGCCAATGAGGTCTATCGCCCGGATATCTACCGCGATGCTGCAGAAACCCTCGGTCTGCTCTGCCCGAGCGTCGACGACAAGCTGGAAGGAATGCATGAGAGCAACTGGAAACTGCACGAAGGAAGCGACTCGCTGTTGATGGGGCCGGATCGCTTCCTCGACGGACGCCGCTTCGACCCCTCGAAACCGCTCGATTACCTACGTGGTTTCGAACTGCACCACATGGCCATGGACTTCGACGAACTGGCACGTTTGAACCGGCGCGATCAGAGTACCGATACCTCCGTCACAACGTCCGCCCAGGAGAGACTACGATGAAAGAAAAATTGGTACTGATCGGCAATGGCATGGCCGGGGTTCGTACCCTGGAAGAACTGCTCAGGCTGGCACCGGAAAAATACGCCATTACCGTATTCGGCGATGAGCCGCATCCCAACTACAACCGCATTATGCTCTCGCCGGTGCTGGCCGGGGAAAAGCCATTCGACGACATCATACTCAACAGCCGTAACTGGTACGCGGAAAACGGCATCACTCTGCACAGCGACACCCCGGTGACCAAAATCGACCGTCTCAGGCGCAAGGTGATCGCCGCCGATGGCACCGAGGCCGACTACGATCGTCTGCTCATTGCCACCGGCTCCCTGCCCTTTATCCTGCCGGTGCCCGGCCACGACCTCGACGGCGTGATCGGCTTTCGCACCATCGCCGATGTGGAGGCCATGGCCAGGGCGGCAAAGCAATATAAAAACGCGGTGGTGATCGGTGGCGGCCTGCTCGGTCTGGAGGCGGCTAATGGCCTGCTCAACCACGGCATGAACGTCACCGTCATCCACCTGCCCGAGGTGTTGATGGAGCGCCAGCTCGATGAGGCAGCAGCCAGACTGCTGCAAAACGAACTGGAAGGACGCGGCCTCAATATCGTCACCAGCGCCGACACCGAGGCGCTCCTCGGCCAGGGACGCGTCGAAAGTCTAAAACTGAAAGACGGCCGCAAGATCCCCGCCGACCTGGTGGTGATGGCCGTCGGCATCCGCCCCAACATTACCCTGGCCAAGGAGGCCGGCCTGCACTGTGAACGCGGCATCGTGGTTAACGACACCATGCAGAGCTTCGACCCGTGCATCTATGCGGTAGGGGAGTGCGTGCAACACCGCGGCTGCACTTACGGCCTGGTAGCGCCGCTGTTCGAGCAGGCCAAGGTCTGCGCCAACCATTTGGCGCATCTCGGCTATGGCCGCTATGAAGGTTCGGCTACCGCAACCCGTTTAAAGGTCAGCGGGGTTGAGCTGTTTTCCGCCGGCAACTTCATGGGCGACGACAGCACCGAGTCCATTGTGCTCAAGGATGCCGCGCGCGGCATCTACAAAAAACTAGTGCTCAAGAATGACCGCATTGCCGGTGCCGTCCTCTATGGCGATACCGTCGATGGGGCCTGGTACTACGAGCTGATGCGTGAGGGCTCGGATATCAGCGCCCACCGCGATCAGCTGATGTTCGGCAGAAACCACCTCGGTGATGCCGGACACGGCGGCCAGAGCAGCGCCGCCGGCATGGCCAACGAGGCGCAGGTGTGCGACTGCAACGGCGTGTGCAAGGGCGATATCGTCAATGCCATCCGCTCGCAGGGCCTCTTTACCCTGGAGGAGGTGAAAAAGCACACCAAGGCGGCGGCCTCCTGCGGCGGCTGCACCGGGCTGGTCGAACAGATCCTCGCCGAATGCGTCGGCGGCGACTACTCGGCGCCGGAGAAAAAACCGATGTGCGGCTGCACCGATTTTACTCACGAGGAGGTGCGTGAGGCGATCTCCGCGCAGCACCTCATCTCGCGGGAACAATTGATGCAACAACTGGAATGGCGTACCCCGGATGGCTGTCCCAGCTGCCGGCCAGCGCTCAACTACTACCTACTCGCCGCCTGGCCTGCCGAGGCGATCGACGACTCGCGCTCGCGCTTCGTCAACGAGCGCCTGCACGCCAACATCCAGAAAGACCGCAGCTACACCGTAGTGCCGCGCATGTGGGGCGGCGTCACCACCCCGGCGGAGCTACGTGCCATCGCCGATGCGGCGGAGAAGTTCAATGTGCCCATGGTCAAGCTCACCGGCGGCCAGCGCATCGACCTGGTCGGCATTAAGCAGGATCAGCTGCCAGCGATTTGGTCCGATCTCAATGCCGCCGGCATGGTTTCCGGCCATGCCTACGGCAAGGCGCTGCGCACCGTAAAAACCTGCATCGGCGCCCAGTTCTGCCGCTTCGGCACCCAGGACTCAATCCAGATGGGTATCGACCTGGAGAAAATGACCTGGGGCTCCTGGACCCCGCACAAGTTCAAGATGGCGGTCTCCGGCTGTCCGCGCAACTGCGCCGAGGCAACGATCAAAGACTTCGGCGTGGTCGGTATCGACCACGCCTGGGAGCTGCATATCGGCGGCAACGGCGGCATCAAGGTACGCGTTACCGACTTGCTCTGCCGGGTCGAGACCGAGGCCGAGGTGCTGGAATACGCTGGCGCCTTCATGCAGCTCTACCGCGAGCAGGCCCGTTACCTCGAACGCACCGCCCCCTGGGTGGAGCGCGTCGGCCTGCCCTACGTCAAGGAGCAGATCGTGGAGAACGCCGACAACCGCAAGGCACTCTATGCGCGATTCCTAGCCTCGCAACGTGTCGCCCAGCATGACCCTTGGGCGGAACGGGCCACACCGGAGCACCGGCTCGAATTCGTGCCGATGCAGAGCGCAGTAAACGGCTAACAATTATTCACCGTATAGGCGCAGAGGATGCGAAGTAAAGGGATGCTGTGCGCGGTGAACATTCTTTTTCAGGAGTAACGACTATGGCTGACTGGATCACTGTTGGAAATCTCGAAGACATTCCGCGCCTCGGCGCACGTGTAATCACCACCGCCGAGGGCGACATCGCCGTGTTCCGTACATCAGATGACAAGGTGTTTGCGCTCCGTGATCACTGCCCACACCAGGGTGGCCCTTTGTCGCAGGGCATAGTCTACGGCAACAAGGTCGCCTGCCCGCTGCACAACTGGAGCATCGATCTTGAAACCGGCGAAGCGGTGGCCCCCGACAAGGGATGCAGCCACAGCTACCCGGTGCAGGTTGAGAATGGCGTAATTTCCATTGCCGCTTCAGCAACGAAGATCTCGGCGATGTGACTCATTAAAAGATCCAACGCAAAGGCGCAAAGAACGCAAAAGTCTTTTTATGCTGATTGCGTTCGTTGCAGGCAAAACCAAGAGACATATAGGTCAGATCCAAAACGTGATTAGAAATGAAAGCCATAGAACCATTTTTTCTTTGCGTCCACTGCGTCTTTGCGCCTTTGCGTTGAAAGGTTTTTACCCATGAATGAAATTAAAACCACCTGCCCGTACTGCGGTGTCGGTTGCGGCATCATTGCCACCGCAGCCTGTGACGGTTCCGTCGCCATCAAGGGCGATCCGGATCACCCGGCCAACTTCGGTCGCCTCTGCTCCAAGGGTGCGGCGCTGGGCGAGACGCTGGATCTGGAGGGACGCCTGCTCCATCCGGTGGTCGACGGCGAGGTCGCCGACTGGGACATAGCGCTGGATGCGGTCGCTTCGCGCTTCAATGCCATCATCGATGAGCATGGTCCCGACGCGGCGGCGTTCTATGTCTCCGGCCAGCTGCTGACCGAGGACTACTATGTCGCCAACAAATTGATGAAGGGGTTCATCGGCTCGGCCAACATTGACACCAACTCGCGGCTCTGTATGTCCTCGGCGGTGGCCGCCTACAAACGCGCCTTTGGTTCCGACAGTGTGCCATGCAGCTATGAGGATCTGGAGCGGGCCAAGCTCATCGTGATCACCGGCTCCAACACCGCCTGGTGCCATCCGGTCATCTACCAGCGTATCGCCCAGGCGCGGAAAAAAAATCCGGACATCCGTATCGTGGTGATCGATCCGCGCCGCACCGCCACCTGTGACATCGCCGATCTGCACCTGCCCTTAAAGCCAGGATCCGACGCGGTGCTGTTCAACGGCCTGCTCAACTATCTCGACCAGCAACAGGAACACAACACCCTCTACACGACGCAGTTTACCGAAGGGGTCGAGGCGGCACTGGCCGCGGCGAAACACTCCGCCCCGTCCATCGCCTATGTCGCTGAACAGTGTGCCCTGGAGAGTGAACAGGTCGAACACTTCTTTGACCTCTTCGCCCGCACCGAACGGGTCGTCACCCTGTTCTCCCAGGGGATCAACCAGTCCTCCAGCGGCACCGACAAGGGAAATGCGATCATCAACTGCCACCTGCTTACCGGTCGCCTCGGGCGCCCTGGCATGGGCCCCTTCTCCATCACCGGCCAGCCCAACGCGATGGGCGGGCGCGAGGTCGGCGGCCTGGCCAATCAGCTCGCCGCGCACATGGAGATAGAAAACCCCGAGCATCGCGCATTGGTACAACAATTCTGGCGCTCGCCGGTAATTGCCGACCACGCAGGTCTCAAGGCAGTGGACCTGTTCCGCGCCATCGGAGAAGGGAAGATTAAAGCGGTCTGGATCATGGCCACCAATCCGGTGGTCAGCATGCCCGAGGCCGACCGCGTGAAGGCCGCCCTGAAACAGTGTGAACTGCTGATCGTCTCCGACAACATGGCGCACACCGACACGGTAGACCTTGCCCACATCAAGCTACCGGCGCTTGGCTGGGGAGAGAAGGACGGCACCGTCACCAACTCCGAGCGCTGCATCTCACGCCAGCGCGCTTTTCTCCCCGCACCGGGCAGGTCCAGAGCGGAGTGGTGGATCATCAGTGAGGTGGCCAAACGCATGGGATTTGGCGATGCGTTCAACTACCGCCACCCGGCTGAGATCTTCGACGAGCACGCTCGTCTCACCGCCTTCAACAATGACGACATCCGTGACCTGAACCTGAGTGCACTCACCGCTCTCGATAACGATCGCTATGACACACTTGCGCCGGTGCAGTGGCCGGTCACCCGGGAAAATCCCGACGGGACGCAGCGACTGTTCGCCGACGGGCGCTTTTATACCGGGAACGGCAAGGCGCATTTCATTGCCGTCACACCACAACGGCCTATGTGTGACATTAGCGATGAGTTCCCACTGCGCCTCAACACCGGTCGTGTGCGCGATCACTGGCACACCATGACGCGCAGCGGAAAATCACCTCGGCTCGCCAACCATACCCAGGAACCTTATGCCGAAATCCATCCGCAGGATGCGAAACGGTTTGGCATCAAGGACAACGCGCTGGCAACGGTTGCGGGCGGACAGGGCCGCATTATCGTGCGGGCTCGCCTGAGCGAACAGCAGCAACGTGGAAGCCTGTTCGTTCCCATCCACTGGAATGACCAGTTTGCCAATCGCGCCCGTGTCGATACTTTGGTCGCGGCCTTTACCGATCCGCACTCGGGTCAGCCGGAGTCAAAGCACACACCAGCACGCGTTACGCCCTACCACGCGGGCTGGTATGGCTTTCTTCTCAGTCGCCGCCGGCTCGTACCAACAGAGGCCGGCTACTGGAGCTGCGCACGTGGCAATGGACTGTGGCGTTACCAGCTGGCCGGTGAGGAGGCGCCGGAAAACTGGGGCCAAACGGCCCGCGCCCTGCTCTGTTCTCCGGAAGAGGATGTCAGCTGGATTGAATACCACGACCCGGCCAATCGGCAGTACCGCGCCGCACGGATCGTCAATGGACGACTGGAGAGTTGTCTCTACATCGCTCTCGCTCATGAGCTGCCTGCTCACGACTGGCTGGAACTACTGTTCGAGAAAACGAAAATTAACGGCAATGAACGCACCGCCCTGCTCGCCGGCAAACCGCTTTTGCAACAGGAAGAGCGTGGCACAACGGTTTGCGCCTGTTTTGGTGTAGGCAGTGAAACTGTCCGCCAGGCGATACGCGAAAGACAGATCACCAGCGTTGAACAGATTACCGCTCAACTCAAGGCCGGGGGCAACTGCGGCTCCTGCCTGCCGGAACTCAAGGCATTACTGCATGAGGTGCGCAATAAAAGTGCGGCGTGAACCAATAAAGACATAGGTTGCGCAAGGCCATTGCAGCGAGGGCATATAACACATGCTATTTCATGCATCGCCGACACATTCGAACTGGCAGCAATATTGCTTAGTAATTTTTGAGTCACACACACAACCATAGAAGGAATTATTATGTCGTACCTGGAACCCAATGAGTTTGTATCGAAAATGGTCGATCAGGGTGAGTCGAAGGTGTACATGTCCACCAAGGACACCCTGATTCGTGCCTTCATGGCAGGGGCTATTCTGGGCCTTGCCGCCATCTTTGCCATCACTGTCGCAGCCAAAACCGGCTCCCCGCTCGTGGGCGCCGTACTCTTTCCCGTGGGATTCATCATGCTGTACCTGATGAAATTCGACCTGCTGACCGGCGTCTTTACCCTCGTGCCATTGGCACTGCTCGACAAACGACCCGGTGTCACTATCGGCCAAGTGCTGCGCAACTGGGGATTGGTGTTTGTCGGTAATTTTGCCGGTGCCCTGACCGTCGCCTTCATGATGTCCTTTATCCTGACCTATGGCTATAGCACGGACGGTGGCGCGATTGCACAAAAAGTGGGGCATATCGGCGAATCCCGAACCCTGGGTTACAAGGAACATGGTCTTGACGGCTGGCTTACGATTTTCATCCGCGGCATGTTGTGCAACTGGATGGTTTCCATGGGCGTAGTCGGTGCGATGATCTCCACCTCGGCCAGCAGCAAAATGATGGCGATGTGGATGCCCGTTATGCTGTTTTTCTTCATGGGTTTCGAGCATTCCATTGTTAACATGTTCCTGTTTCCCTTCTCCATGATCATGGGCGGTGGCTTCACCGTGACCGACTACTTCCTCTGGAATGAGATTCCGACCGCCCTGGGCAACCTGGTCGGTGGTTTCGTTCTAGTCGGCCTCCCGCTCTATTTCACCCATGTCCGGACCAGCCCTGAGCGTATGCTCAAGAGCAAAGCCTAATCATTACGGCATTGACATCCCGGCTCCGTCAGGGGCCGGGTTTTACTGAATCATGATGAAACAACAATTAAGTGTTTCCATCGGACAGCACACCGACCGAGGACTCAAGACGATCAACCAGGACTTCCATGCGGCGATGATACCGAGAGCACCGCTGTTGAGTTCAAAGGGTATCGTCCTGGCCATTGCCGACGGTATCAGCAGTAGCCGGGTTAGCCAGATCGCCAGCGAAACCGCTATCAAGGGCTTGCTCACGGATTACTACTCCACACCCGAGCCATGGTCGATAAAGACCTCAATACAGCGAGTATTGCAGGCCACCAACTCATGGCTCTATGCACAAACCAGAAACGGTCCCTACCGTTACGAGATAGACCGTGGTTACGTCTGCACCCTCACCGCGCTGGTGCTCAAATCCACTACCGCGCACCTTTTCCATGTCGGTGACGCACGTGTCTACCGCCTCGCAGCCAACAACCTTGAGCAATTAACGGAAGATCACCGCCTATGGGTATCGCGCGAGAAGAGCTATCTCAGCCGCGCGCTGGGTATGCGCGATCGACTTGAGATCGATTATCACTCCCTCCCGCTCGAAGTCGGTGACCTCTTTATCCTGGCGACGGACGGAGTTTACGAGCATGCCGAGGGAAAGGTTATCGCCGAAACGATCCAGGCGAACCACGACGATCTGGACCAGGCTGCCAGGGAGATCGTAGCGGAAGCGTTACGCAGTGGCAGCACGGACAACCTCTCCATCCAGATCGTCCGCATTGATGCCCTGCCACACCACGACATCGCTGAGCTTTACCAGCACGCCACCGCCCTCCCGTTTCCACCGGAATTACGGCCACGAATGAAATTTGACGGCTATCAGATCGTACGTGAGGTGCATAACAGCAGCCGCAGTCACGTCTATCTTGCCGTCGACATTGAGACCGGTGAAAAGGTCATTCTCAAGGTTCCCTCTATCGATCGGCGCAATGATCCCGACTACCTGGAGCGATTTCTGATGGAGGAGTGGGTAGCGCACCGAATCGACAATATCCATGTGTTAAAACCATACCAACAGACACGCCAGCGCAACGCCCTCTATATCGTCACCGAATTCATCGAAGGGCAACCCTTATCGCAATGGATCATAGACAATCCCGCCCCCGATATTGAGACGGTACGTACTATCGTCGAGCAAATCGGCCGCGGCCTGCGCGCCCTGCACCGCCAGGAGATGCTGCATCAGGATCTGCGCCCCAACAACATCCTGATCGACAAAACGGGCACAGTGAAGATCATCGACTTCGGCTCGGTGCGGATTGCCGGCATCGCCGAGGATGTAAACCGGCACGGGCAACAGATTCTGGGTACCGCGCAGTACACGGCGCCTGAATACTTTATCGGTGAGGTCGGCTCAACACGTTCGGATATGTTCTCACTCGGTGTCATCGCCTATCAGATGCTATCGGGGCGTTTGCCCTATGGCACCCGGGTGGCACAAGCCAGCACCAAGGCAGCACAACGAAAACTGGTATACGCCCCGGTGCTCGACGATAACCGCACGATTCCAGCCTGGGTCAACGATGCCATCAAAAAGGCGGTCCATCCCAACCCTTACCTGCGATACGAAGAAATTTCCGAATTCATCCATGACCTGCGCCAACCGAGCCGCACCTTTTTAAACAAGTCCCGTCCGCCGTTAATGGAACGAAAACCCGTACTCTTCTGGCAGGGCGTTTCCTTGATACTGTTTCTCTTCATTATCTCCTTGCTAAGTACACACCCATCGGCCTGACGCTCGCGCAAAAGGACTGTGTGAGACAAATGACCATGACTTCATCAGAAATAAACAGAGGAAGCCCCTAACCACCCTACTGATTCATATTTTCCACATCACGCAGTGCACAAAGGCCGAATCTCCACGCACCATGTTCCAACCTTTTTTGGCACCGAAAGTGCATCCTGATTTTCAAGCCTGGCAATTTCCAGGAGCCTATTCAACAAATCTTAGAGAGGTTTACCATGAAAAAGATAGAAATGACTGAAGTAATTCTCGCGTCAAAGGCCCAGTCCGGCCTTGCTTGGGAAGCCATTGCAGAGAAGGTGGGGCTCGCCCCGGTATTTCTCACCTCGGCCTGCCTTGGCATGAACAGCCTCAAACCGGAATTCGCCAACAAAGTCTGCGAAGTGCTTAAACTGCCGGCAGAGATCTCGACAGCACTGCAGCAATTTCCACACAAGTGCTGGAACCAGGCCATCCCTACCGATCCCGTTATTTACCGCTGGTACGAAATCGTTGGCGTATACGGTGAAACCATCAAAGAGTTGATCCACGAAAAATTCGGCGACGGCATTATGAGCGCCATCGATTTTTCCATGCATATCGACAAGGAGGAAAACCCTGCGGGTGATCGCGTTCGCGTGACTATGAGCGGCAAGTTTCTTCCATACCGGAGCTGGTAATACTTTGTGGATATCCTGCCGG
>JBFFNE010000068.1:0-16227 GCA_041563315.1 Thiohalomonadaceae bacterium | reverse complement strand
CTGAACAGGGATGCATCGGCACCGCCACTAATGCCGTAGCTCAGCGTATCGGCAGTATCCACATCACTCGCCGTAACTGTAAGCACCGTGGTCTGATTCTCAGAGACACTGGCGGTAGCGGCAGAGCTAATCACCGGCGCCTCATTGACATCCCCCACGCTCACGGCAATGTCCTGCACATCACTCAGGTTACCGGCACCATCATCGGTGACCGTCACCTGCACGTCGTAGACATTGTTGCCACCATTATCACTAGGCGACTCGAAGTCGGGGGCCGAAACGAAGGTGAGCACACCAGTGCTGGTACCGATACTGAACAGCGCCGAGTCTGCCCCGCCGCTGATGCTGTAGCTCAGGGTATCGCCATCGGTGTCACTGGCCGTGACGGTGGTAACACTGGTGGTGTTCTCATTCACACTCAGTGATGCACTCGCACCGCCACCATCGGAGGTAATGACCGGTGCATCATTGGCGGCAATGATCGTGAGGCTGGCCGCTGCACTGGTGGTGGAGTACGCGGTAGTGCCGCCGTTGACACTGGCATCACCGCTCTGCGCACTGCCGTTGGTAGAGGCGGTATCGGAGGTTTGGTCCCACCCCTGGAAGCCAAAGGAGGCGTTACCGCTCCAGTTACTACCCGGAACAAACCGCACATAGCTACCACTGTCGAGCAGCAGCGCACTGGTGGCACCCACCGCCGGGAAGTTGCTCCAACTCACACTGTCGGTAGAGTACTGCCAGGCACCTGTGCCACTGACTGCAATTACCGCCACACCCTCACTCACTGCACCATCCGGGTCGCTGTAGGTCACACCGCCAGTAATGTCGGCGACCAGAACGGCATTGGAGGTCACATCCTCGGTAGTACTACCCATGTCGTACGGCCCGCCCGACAGGGTCGGGGCATCATTTACCGCGGTGATCGCCACGGTTGTAGAGCCGGTGGCACTCAGCGCACCGCCGGTCCCCTGGGCACCGCTGTTGCCATCGCTCAGGCTACAGTCGATCTGGGCACTGCCCGCCGGGGCGTCACTGGGGTTCTCATAGGTGATGCTCTGCAACACCGTCGCCACGTTGGCGCCGGTGGCGCTGCCGAAGGTCACCACCAGGGTACCACCGCTGTTGCTGGTGACGGTGGCAAAGCCACCGGGGGTCACCGCAAACACGTCGTTGGCATTGGCCCCGCCGTTGCGTGACAGGGTCAGCACCGCGCCGCTGTAGTCGGCGGCCGCATCCAGCTCGAAGTCGGAAACGGTGACATTGCCATCCAGCACCACCGCAACACCGTTCTCGGTGTAGGCGGGGGCACCGTCCAGGGCGGTGAAGGCCGGGGCGTCGTTGACTGCGATCATGCTGATGGCTGCGGTCACGACTGCCCCTGCGTTGTCCGCATCATCTGTCGCAGAGAAGGTGATGGAACGCGTGGTGGTATCCGGAACGTCGCTGGTGTTGTTGTACTGAATCGACTCCATCAGCATCTGCATGGTGGCCGCATCGGTGGAAGCATCATTAATGGTGATGCTGAGTACACCGGTGCCACTGTTGTAGGTACCGATGGTCACCGCTTCGCCATTAACCGTCTGTGCACCGGTGCCGTAGCTGGAGCTTAGCGACTCAGCAGTGCCGTCGGGTCGGTTGGTCAGGGTAACGGTGAGCGACTTGAAGGTGCCGTCGTCGGTGATCGAGCTGTCCGTGTCGGCCGTCATCACCGCGCCGGCGTCCTCGGTGAAGCTGCCGTTGTAATCGCCACCGGTCGCCCCGCTGGAGTTATCCAGGTCGAGGTCGATGATCGGGGCGCGCACCAGGGAGACGGTGACGTCCTGATTGGCCGAGGTGGAGTTACCCCCATCCCCGTCATCCACGGTGATACGCACGGTACGGGCAATGGTGTTCAAGGTCACCGCATCGCTATCGTGATACTGCAGCGCGGAGATAAGGTCACGCACCCGCGCCACGGTGGCATTGGCATTGAGGGTGATAACAAGGCTGCTGCCGCCGCTGCCGCCGGTAAAGGTGCCGATGTTGGTGCCGCCGCCATCACTGTGCACCACATTGCTACCGCTTGTCGATATTGCGCCCACGTTGCCGATGGACAACACATCCTCTGCCGGATAGGGATTGCCAACCACCAGCACGGTCACGTTACCGCTATTAAAGTCTACAGAGTCGACATCCGCGAGCGTGGCATTGCCGCCGACATCCAGCGCCACACCACTGCCGCCAATACTGAAGCTGACGCTGTCGCCGTTGAGGTTGGTGAGGGTCGGCGCATCATTCACCGGGGTTACCGTAATTGTAGCCTGGGCACTACTGACGCTCAGACCGCCGCCCACACCATCAGTCCCGGCCTGCACATAGAAAACACCGTCGGCGGTACTGTTGGCACTGGGAGTGAACTTCAGCCCGGCCTGGCCCTCGGCATAGGTGATGAAGTCACCGTCCGAAATTTGGGTTGAGCCGTCATTTTTGTAGAGCGTACCACCGCTGATGCTGGTGATCTTGAAGTACGTCACCTCGGCACCATCATTGATGTTACGGCTGATCACCAGACCCAAACTACTTTGGGTATCCTCATTGGTGGTGGCATTGGTCACACTGGGGACATCACCCACCCCGGTGATGTCCACATTGACCGCCCCCAAGGCCACATCGGTGCCACCGCCAGTACCGGTATTGCCGCCATCATTCGCGGTTAGGGTCAGGCTAGTGACATTAGTACCGTAGGCATTGCTCGCACCGGTATATTGAATATTCGATGCGGTGTTCAGGAAGGTATCGATATTCGATACGCTGCCCGACAGTGTAAGGGCAGCTGTACCGGAACCGCTCACGGTCACGCTGCCACCACTGGTTGCCGTCAGCGTTCCGGTACCCGCTGCAATCGTCAGGGTGATACTGTTTGCCCCGGAGTCCACATCGCCAAGCGTCGCAGCACTCAGGTCAACATCACTCGCGGTGTCCTCGGTTACGGTCACAGCCGTCGGCAGGCCGGTGATAGTCGGGTTGTCATTGACGGCGGTCACACTCACCGTGGCCTGCACGGCGGGGGAGGACTCAAGGCCGCCACTGTCTTTGGCCACCACGCTAAAGGCATTCAAGCTGCCGTTGGCGTTGCTGGCCGGTGTCCAGTAGGCATTGTTCGTCGCATCGACCGTGTCGTTGGTGTTGGCCGCCCATGGCGCCGCCGTTCCTGAGGTGGCCCCGATGGTCAGTGTGCCGCTGCTCACCGCCTTGATAACGAATTGATTGATCGTCGCGTCTTCAACATCCGCTTCATTGCCCTGGGCCTGAATAGCCGCCAGGGTGATCGCCACCTCGGTATCCTCATTGGCCGTGGCCAGGGAAGAGGCGAAGGCGGTCAGCGTCGGAGCGTCATTGACAGCGGTAATGCTGGTGCCGAGGCTCACGCCGGCTGCAGAGACCTTGGAGGTGGTACCATCGGTTGTGGTGTCGAAGCTCCGACGGGTCGCCCCGCTGGTAAAGGTGGTCGCCGATGAGTTGTCCACGGCGTAGACCGTGAGGCTTCCCGGGATACCGTTGTAGTTGGTAAAGGGCACGAACCGCAACAGGGAAGTACTGGAGAGCAGCAGTGACGAGGAGGTGGCGACCGTCCCGATATCATACCAGTTCGAACCGTCGCTGGAGTATTGCCAGTCCCCCTCCACACCCGTGACCGAAGCATCGGCCGAAACGGCGATACCTGCCATGCTGCTGCCTGTGTCAGCATCACTGAAATTGGTACTCAGTAATGTGCTCACCGTCGCCCCGGCAGGCGAGGCGGTATCTTCGTTCACTGCGCTGAGAGTGGCACCGGCGGTGAAAGACGGCGCATCGTTTATCGACGTTGCGGTAATTCTCGTGGAGCTGTCCGCGGTACCATTCACGGTGCCGTCATTAGGGGTCAAGGTGAACGTCGTCACCACCGTGGAACCTGGAGCAACCTGGTTGGCTGTCGGCGTGAAGGTAATACCTTGGAGATTGGTGGTAGCCGTTGCCGGGGCAGCCGATGTCACCGTATAGCTGCCTGCGCTGCCGGTCACACCGGTACCGCTCAGGGTACCATTGGCAGCGGTATAGGTAATGGACACACTGACATTGTCGGCATCGGCATCCGATACCGTGACACTGCTGAATGGTGTCGTGGTGGCGTTGTCATTTACTGTACCCGCGGTGGTAAATGTTCCACCCAGGACTGGTGCTGTATTTGAGGCCCAAGTAGAACTGGTTATCGGCCCCAGAATGGTACTCGTACCGGCTGTAGCGGGATTCGAGGCGGTGGTATTTCCGCCATCGCCGCCATTTCCACCGACATTACCGGTTGTAAGGTCCGTCGTTCCAGCGTTGAAATAGAGGGAGCCGCCGTTGTTCCATATCGCCCCGACCCCGCTTCCTCCCGTTCCGCTGGTTCCGCCTGATTTACCTGCGCCACCGCCACCGCCACCGGCGCCCAGGTTATTGGAGAAGGTCGTGTTCTCGATATAGAGGGTACCGCTGTTGTAGATGCCGCCGACGGCACTACCGCCAGCAGCACCATTGCCTGTGCCGGCGTATCCGCTACCACCACCCCCGCCACCAGTTGCACCGGTCGTACCGCCATCACCACCGGAGCGGAATGGTGCATTTGGCAAAGTTGTAATCCCCCCACCAGCACCGCCACCGTATGAGGTACCACCATTGCCTCCAACACGCCCATTGTGCCCGTAGGAGTCGCCTCCCGTCGCACCGCTTGCAGCATAGGAGCCTGCACCACCGCCACCACTCCCGGAACTCGGCCCGGCACCAAGAATCGTCCCTGCGGAAAGAACCGCATTGCCACCTGCAGCGCCACCGATAGCGCCAAAGCCGCTACCACCTCCTCCGCCGTAGCCCCCCCAGTAAACGAAACCGGGATCACCGGCACCGCCACCGCCACCGCCAGTGGCCACATTGCCGGTAACTGTACTATGAGTAATGGTCAGGGTACCGGCATTGCTGATGCCTGCACCCAGGGCGTTACCACCGGCGGTGGCGCTGCTACGGCCACCCTCACCACCCGCACCTGATAGCAAGCCTTTCGTGATAATCAGGCCATCGAGGGTGACATTGCCGCTGATAATGCTCAATACACGGCTGGTATAGTTTGCATCGACGGTAACATCCGGGGTGCCGTTATTGTCGAGGTCCCCATCGATGGTGAGATTCTTGTTGATGCTCAGCGAACCGCTGGAGAGGGTGATGGTCATGCCGCTGCTGAAGGTAATAGTGTCACCAGAGGTGGCACTGCTAATGGCATTTCGCAGGGTACCGGCACCGGAGTCCGCGTTGCTGGTCACGATGATGGTCGCCAGATCGTAGGGATAGTCATTCATGGCCGCCACGGAGAGCGGTGATTTTGATTCAATATGACCCGTCGCGATCTCCAGATCCCAGTTACCGCCTTTGACCGTGGCAGCAGTGCGATCATTCGAGGCGGTAACGTCCGCCCCGGTCAGTTTTGCCAGCGCCTTGACGAAGCCCACCCCATTGTCCGTGGCCGCGACATCACAGCCATAGAGCAGAATATCTCCGCCCTGTCGCAAGGCCTTGCCAATAGTGCGCAATGCCTTGCGATGGGACTTCAGCTGCTGCTTGCCGATAAAGCTCCCCCCGAGTTGGAGCCCGCCATCGCGTCCGTGGGAGATGACATGGATAGCGCTGAGGCCTGACATGCCATCAAGCTGCGCGGCAACTGACTCAATCCCTTCGCCTTCTCCCAGTCGGATCACCTTCACCCCAGGGCGCATTCCGTGGAGTAACTCCTGCGCATCCTCGACCTGACTGTCTACCAGAACCACCTCGGAGAAGTGCGGTACCGGATGCAGGGATGGAAGGGGCTGCGAAATCTGAGCCATGGGCAGTGTCGTCTGCTCATACCTCAAGTGGGCACGATTACTCACACCATTATGCACAAGCGGATTTACGGTGACCGCCAGGCTGACCTCCGGGGCAAACGCCACTACAATGGCCGAGGCAATGGCCGTGCGTGAGACATTGAGGCAAAAGGGCGAGGTATTGTTCTTGTTCATGGCAACTTCCATGTAGGTTTGGAGGCAGATATCGTTACAGACATATCAATCCGGTTATCCAGCAGATGACCCAGCGCCTTTCTGGCTGGCCGTAATCACATTGGCATTAGTGCTATCCAGAGCATTCCAGAACGACATATTTGCATATTTTTCGAAAAGGTCCGGTGGCAACAATGTGCGCCGGGGGCGATGTACAACGGGCCCTGTCACACGGTGTAAACCCTCCACGCCCAACTGTTTATCAAAGTCCGACGCGTCGTACTCCACATGCTCAAAGTTGTGTTCAAAAGGTTCTTCACCGAGAAACTGATAGATAAGCGGCAGGGTCCGTTCTGGAGCCTGCGTCAACAAGTCGTAGTCCACCAGCAACAGGGAGGCGGCATATTCACCGTAAAAGGCCTCTTTTAAGGCAGACCAGGCATACCCGACCATCCGATTGCGCTGCCCCAGGGTATCGACGCGGCTGTAGATGGTATTGCGCTCGTTATCGTCATTAAAAAGACGTGTATTTTCAAACGGATTCTTCTGGTACTGGCGCTCCAGGCTATCCATAATCCAGGCCACATTGCGCACGCAACAGATCACCTTTGAATCGGGAAAGAGATCCATCAACGCCCCCATACGGGTGGTCCAGGCGCGGCTGGTATCGAAGATGACCTCCCTATCGCCCTGCTCGATATAGTAGTTATCGAACAGACCGTGTAGTAACGCGCGGCGCTGCGGCATGGAGACCTGGGTGGAATTTTCGCTTGTGACACTAAACGTATTGAGCATATTGCCAAAAAGCGCGGCAACAGGGCTGGTCATACCCGCGTGGAAACGGGGGTTTTGCCGTAAGATAGCCGACAGCAAGGTGGAACCCGAACGCGGCAGGCCTGAGATGAAATGATAGTGTTGGCTCAAGGGAAGGTTCTCGTTATTTCCATTATTTCATTAGTTATGCATGGGGCGGTCCATCGATGCCAACAACGGCTTATTTGAGGGGCGTGATGAACACCCCACCATTACAGTCAACTACTGAATTGATATAATTTACATTTTACTGATCCACCGTCCATGTAACGTCCAATCCATAGACTTCGACAAGATAACTTTGCATACTGGTCCAGAATGAAGAAGAGCCAACCTACTGCGGGACCAATAAGTACTAAATGATAAGAAAGACAAGGGCTGCTCCTGAGTCAAAAGAACTCCGTTTTGAGCTGCTCGGGGGCATTAATATTCATGTTGCCGGAAATCAGATCGATACCCGCTACGCCAAACTAGACGGCTTACTGGCGGTTCTTGCGATGTCAGCGGGGACAGAGCTGCGACGTGATTATCTTGCTGAGTTATTCTGGCCAGAAATGGCAGATGGCGTGGGCCGCCAAAATTTAAGGCGGGCGCTGTTCAATCTAAAAGCTGCAATGGGTGATGCAAGCCATCTCCTGCTCACATCCCGAGACAAGATTGCCCTGATGGTTCCAGACTCATGGGTAGATGCACTGCAAATCCGTTCAAATACCTCCAACCACTCAGCCAAATCATCGCAGCAGCTCGATCCAGATTACCTTGAGCAGCTAGAGTATGCCGTGGGACTCTACCGTGGTGAATTTATGGCCGGGTTTACGCTAACGGACTGTCCCGATTTGGAGGGGTGGCTTCAGACACAACGCGAAATTTTGCTCCGCCAAAGTCTCAATTTACTGGACACCCTATCAAAACATTATCAACAAAAGGGTAATTACAGAAAGGCGCTAACAGTTGCCTTACGTCATATTGAACTGGATCCATGGGATGAAAGTACACAACGACAGGTCATGAAGTTGTATGTCTTAAATGATCAGAATAGCGCAGCTATCCGGCACTACGACACTACCTGCCAGATTTACAATAAAGAGTTAGGCGTACTTCCTAGTGTGGAAACCCAGAATCTTGCTGATTGTATCCGTAACAGAGAACTTACATTTGAATCGAATGATACTCGTGAAGCTTCCCCGCCGCACACAACTCATAACATAGTCATGGATAGTACCGCCATGTGGCTAAATATTCTCGATAAGGATGCCCGGGTAGTTTTGTGGAATAAGGGGGCGGAAGAGATTAGTGGTTATAGAGAGGAGGAGGTATTAGGAAGAGATGATATTTGGGAATTACTCTATCCGGAAGAGGAGTACCGTAATCAAATATTTTCAAAAGCACTAGAAATAATAAACCAGGGGAGTGAGGTTGTTAACCTGGAAACGACCATACGTTGTAAGGATGGAACCGGTCGAGTAATCTCCTGGAACTCCCATGAGATAAGAGATGATAACGGAGAGATGGCTGGCTCCTTAGCACTTGGAAGAGATGTAACCGAAATTCATGCCCGCAATCAGAAACTAAATGGTTGACTGAAGACCTCAGGGTGATCTCCCTTCGCTATGTCAAATATGACAATTCAATTCAAACACAACATGTCATGGTAAATTTGTCGTATATTTCCCACCCTGGTTAACGCCTTGGTTTAGCCCGGGCAGTGGCCTGCGCACTCCACGGATCGTCCGGCCAAGGGTGCTTGGGATAACGCCCTTTTACTGGTTTTTCACCTCGGCGTAAGTGTTGTTCCAGAAACTATTGAGGTCGCGGGTGACCTGAATAGGTCGCTGGCCCGGCGAGAGCAGATGCAGCATCACCGCCACCTTGCCGTCTGCCACGGCCGGGGTTTCGGCCAGGCCGAACAACTCCTGCAGTTTGACCGCCAGCACCGGGGGGGCGCCGTCGTTGCTGTAGGTAAGTTTCTTGCGTGAGCCGCTCGGCACCTGAAGATGGGTGGGGGCGGCCTGTTCCAAGCGTTGCAGCTTGTCCCAATCGAGACTGTTGCGGAGGATTTCCGCAAGATTCAGTTTCGCCAGATGTTCTCGACGGCTCATGCCATTGAGGTAGGGCGACAGCCACCCTTCCAGCCCGACGAGTAATGCCTCATCGGTACAATCCGGCCAGCTTTCCTTCGGGAGCCATTGGCGCAGGGCAAGGAGACGAGCCTGCAGTTGGCGTGCCTCCTCGCTCCAGGGCAGAGATTCGAGGCCCATCTCGCGGATACCATCCAGCATGCCCTCAACGATCCGTTGCGGATCGGCCTGCGATAAAGCCCGCTGGGCGAGCACCAGGCTGCCAAGACGGCGCTCCTCACGGGCGACCACCGTTCCGCTTGCCCGATCCCAGCCGACCACTTCCTGCCAAGTGATACGCTCCGGCATGGCTTGTTCCAGCAGTTCGACTGCCATCGGTGTGGCGAGAAAAATCCGGCTCTCCTCGCCCCGTCCGTCAAGACTGGCGGCGACGAGATGCTCCGGTGCCGACGCGCACTCAGTCAGCAAACGGGCACCCCTACCGTTGCTCAGGCGGTAACGGCCCTCACCTGCCTTGCGGCGCTGGGCAACGCGATCCGGGTAGGCCAGTGCCAGCAAGAGCCCAACCTCCTGCTCGTCGATCGCAGTATCGTCAGCCTGAACCTTGAGCAGATGGCGCCACTGGCGCGAGGCCCGTTCCGCCGCAGCACAGGCTGCCGGATCGGCACCATAGGCCCGGGCCCCGCGGTTACCCTCCCGGCGATGGGCATGCAGGGCCTCAAGGCGCAGGCCAAAATCGCACCGTCTCTCCCCTTCGAGCTGGCGCAGCGGATCGCGTTCCGATAACAGGGCGGCCACATCGCACGCCAGCGCCGCCGAACCGCGAACGCTGGCCTGCACCAGCATGTGGGCCAGGCGCGGATGCAGCGGCAAGGCGGCCATCTCCTGGCCCAGGGGGGTGATACGGCCACTCTCGTCGAGGGCCTGCAGTTGCTGCAACAGATCGCGCGCCTGCGCCTGCGCCGAGGCTGGCGGCGGGTCGAGCCAGGTCAGCGTCGTCGCATCACTGACACCCCAGTTGGCCAGCTCCAGTGCCAGCGGCATCAGATCCGCCTCGAGGATCTCCGGCACGTTGTAGGGAACCAGTCCCTGTTGCGTCCCCTCTCCCCACAACCGGTAGCAGACACCCGGCCCGAGGCGTCCGGCACGGCCGGCGCTCTGCTCAGCGGAAGCGCGGGAGACGCGCACCGTCTCCAGCCGGGTGAGACCACTGCGCGGGTCGAAACGGGGCACTCGTTGCCAACCGCTGTCGATAACGGTGGTGATACCTTCGATGGTGAGGCTGGTTTCAGCGATCGGCGTGGCAAGGACCACTTTTCGCTTGCCGGCGCGGCTTGGCAGTATCGCCTGCTGTTGCTGCTCGAACGGCAGGTCGCCATAGAGCGGACAGAGCTCAAAGGACGGCGATTCGCCATGCTGGCGCAACCGCGCCTCGGTACGGCGGATTTCAGCGGCGCCCGGCAGAAAGACCAGGAGGTCCCCTTCGGTCTCGCTTAGGGTGCGCAGCACGGCACTGGCCACCACCTCCTCGAGCGCGCCTTCCGGATCACACGGCAGGTAGTGGGTAGCGATGGGATAACTGCGCCCCTCACTACGCACTACCGGGGCATCGAGCAGCGCGGCCACCCGGTCGCCATCGAGAGTGGCGGACATCACCAGCAGCTTGAGATCCTCGCGCAGCCCCCGCTGCGCATCGAGGCACAGCGCCAGGGCCAGATCGCTGTGCAGGTTGCGCTCCAAAACGTGGAACTCATCGAAGATCACCAGCCCGACACAATTAACTTCGGGTCATGCTGCAGGCGGCGGGTGAGAATCCCCTCGGTTACCACTTCGATGCGAGTTGCGGCGGATACCCGGTTGTCAAAGCGCACCCGGTAGCCCACCCGACGGTCGATCTCCTCACCCAGTTCCTGCGCCATAAAGGTGGCCGCACCGCGTGCGGCGAGCCGACGCGGTTCTAGCATCAGAATCGACTTTTCTCCCAGCCAGGGTTGCTGCAGCAGCGCCAACGCACCCGTGTGGTCTTGCCGGCACCGGGCGATGCTTGAAGCACCAGCGCCGGGTGGCTGGCCAGTGCCGCCTCGAGTTCAGGAAGGACGGCATCGATAGGAAGGGGTCGTTTCATGGGGTGTGAGTTTACTGCAGCAGGGCGGCTGATTGTATGCAATGCATATCTATACTGTTAATAGGGCTCACAAGAGGAGATGCAGATTATGGCCAATACCTGGCTAGTGGTTGCGAATGCCAGTCAGGCAACCGTGTATGAGACAGAAGCAAAACCGAAAACACTCAAACTGCTAAAGGAGTATCACCACCCGGCCAGCCGTGCCAAGGGTAGTGATCTCGCCTCGGACAGACCGGGTCATTTTCAGCAAGAGGCGCGCGGCATGGAGGGCACCACCCACGGCGCATTCAATGAACCGATTAACCCCAAGGATTATGAGCATGAACGCTTCGCCATCGAACTGGCCAAGGAGCTGGACGCAGGGCGTAACGCCAACCTTTTTAACGACCTGATTATCGTTGCCTCACCGCACTTCCACGGCCTGCTTAACAAACACATGAACGGGCAAGTGGCGGAAATGGTGAGCAGGCATATCGATAAGGATTATACCGCCGAGACGGCAGAAGGGTTGTTGGGAAAGTTGTAATTTACCGAGGCAAGACAGCATCATTGATGGAGCGGAGTCATCTCTGTGATTTCAAGTTTCGTCCACGGAACGGGATCTAAGGTAAATATTTACCGATTACAGACTATCTGAGCGGTAGTGCTTATAACTCTCGGGGAGATTGAACAACGTCTCATCAACCTTGAAGCTCCGCCTGTAATCCATCAGCATCTGGCCGTTTCCGGTCTCATCCCACTCCTGTATCGGCAGGCCGAAATGCAACTGCCAGTCAGGGTGGAATGTATGGAGAGCCAGGTCACAAGGCTGTTGCATATCCGCGGGCATGGTTGGCAGAACCCGGGCATGTTCGCCAGCCAGTACATGGCGAAAATCTCGCAATGCCTGCACCGTATCGCCCATCAGTCCGGGGACGGACACGACGGTATAACAGAGGGCATCGTTCACATACAGCTGATGTTGCTGCGGCGACTTGCCGGCAATCTTCGGTGCGTCACTCACCTCAAGCTGCTCGCTGCGACGTTCCAGTGGCATGGGCGGCTTTTGTGAAATTTTCCGCTGCGGGATCTCGAATACGGTCCGATCGCCATGGGAAACACTGCTGATCAAACTGCGTTTGCGGTCGAAGATCAGGTAATCGCCCTCATCAACCCCATCATCCATACGCACGTGGTCAGCGGTCACCAGGATACGAGAGGCATAAGGCGCAATCCCCGGTTCATGTGCCTGGTACATCAGCATCACGCTATCCACTTCAGCGGCCCAGGCCGTTGTTACAGAAAAAACAAGCGCCACCACCGCGGCCGGAAAACGATGCATCACCCTACCCCTTCAAGATATGCCAATTCTTCTTCACTAAAGCCCGCTTCGCGCCGCGCCTCGATATGGAAGGGTGGTCGCAGCGGTCCCTGAAGATACTCATCAATCAGACCGTTATAGGTCGCCATCGGTTCCAGACCGCGCTGCTCGCACAGGAAAAGAAACCAGCGATTGCCAATCGCCACATGGCCGATCTCATCGCGTAGAATCACATCCAGCTTCGCCGCCCCCGTCTCGTCGCCATTTTCCAGCAATTTGGCCTTGATCCCCGGGCTCACATCCAGCCCTCGCGCCTCAAGACAACGCGGCACCAGCGCCATGCGCACCATCACATCGTGGGCGGTCTTCTGCGCCATCTCCCACAAGCCATTGTGGCCGGGGAAATCGCCGTAGTCGTAGCCGAGAGAGCGCAGATGCTCGCGCAGCATGGCAAAGTGACTTGCCTCCTCGTCGGCCACGCGCAACCAGTCATCGTAGTACTCACGGGGCATGCCGCGAAAACGATAGATGGCATCGAGGCCGAGATTGATCGCATTAAACTCGATGTGGGTCAGGGCATGAAACAGCACCGCCCGCCCCTCCACCGTCACCGGCTTGCGCTTTGGCAGGTCGCGCGGCTGGACCAATTCGGGTTTCTCGGGGCGTCCGGGGACCGGTACCACCTTCACCGGAACGCCCTCCTCCAGCGAGAGCACGTCTTCACGCCAGGCGGCGGTAAGGGCGTGAGTAAGGCGCACCTTCTCGTCCGGGTCGGCGCACATCAACGCCTGGAAGGCGGCGGCAAAGAGGTTGCTATTCATAGTGCAGGATTGTATCACTTCAAGCGCCGACCGGATGCGGCCAATGGGCAGCCACCACAAAACCCCGGCTCCATTCTCGCCACAGCCCGGTATCATCACACCACAGCCCGACCAACAAGAGGGGTTTATCCGAGCCCTCAAAATGCCGGTGCACAAAGGCGAGCAGCGCCTCACGCGACATACCCGGCATCTTCTCTCTGCTGCGCACGGCCGAGAGCCATTGAAGGCGCGGGAGTGAACACCAGCGCTCACTTTCACTTCGGTACGGGAGACGTTCAACCTCAGGGGCATGGCACCACCATCCCTTGAGGTGCCGCGGAGAGCTATCGGCCGGAACAAAATCCGGCCTGCACCAGTCACTGGCGGCGGGATAAAAAAGATAACCCTTGATGAAGGCCCGAGAGTCCAATGCCCCTATCTCCATACGCTCTAGCAGGGGAGCTGCCGCAGGATGGCTGGCGAGCAGCAGCTGGCGGGTAAATACCTTGTCCAGTTTGGCCTGCAGGGTATCGCGGGGATTGGGGCCCAGCCATTCGACCCGACCATCAGGGTGACGAAAACGAAGGAAGAACTTCACCGCCGCTTCCCAGTGGTAGTCGATATCACGGAAACGATCGCTGAAAAGAAAGTCGAATTCGCCGACTGCCCGCTCCGTCTCCCTCACCTGCAAACGTACCGCGTGCACCGACATGCGGCGCCAGTGACACAACCAGTACTCAATCAACGATTCGAAATAGTGGCCCAGCAGTCGACTGTGGCGCTCCGAGAGCCAAACAGTAAGTGCTTCGGGATCGCGGTCCAGCTCGCGCAGCCAGGGAATGCGATCATAAAAGGCAAGAGTACACCAGGTATCGCTGACGCGATCTGGGCCCTGCTCCCTAATGAGTGAGCCACTAGCAATGACCCAGGCCAGGTCACGTACCGCATGATGACGAAACTCGACCCGCATGCTGGCCAGCTAGCTCCAACGCCTGCCGATCACCAGATCCATGACGTTGGTGCCCGTTGGCCCAGTCTCGATGAGATCGCCACTCAGCTCAAGAAAATGCCCGGCATCACAGCGGACAAGCGCTTGTGCAGCGGACATCCCCTCCGCTTCGCCACGTCGCACGGTGTGCCCGTCAACCAGTGCACCGGCATCCTCGGTGGGACCGTCGCTGCCGTCGGTCGCGGCGGCAAGAAACAGCACATGGCTTTTCCCTGCCAGGCTCCTTGCTGCAGCCAGCGCCAGGTGCTGGTTGCGACCTCCCATGCCGGGGGTAGATGGCAGGCGCACAGTACTCTCGCCGCCCCAGAGATAGAGACCCGGTTGCCCCTCAAACAACTCACGGCAAAAACGTCCGGCCAGTTCTACCGCTTCACCCTGAAAATGGCCAGGATGGTCATAGACAGCAAGTCCCATCTCAACCGCCTTGGCTGCCGCCGCAGAACGGGCCTGCTCATTACTGGCGATGATATGACTCTCAATGGTTGCAAAGGCCTCGGCATCAGCAGGTGGAGCAGGCTCTGTCAGCTGCAACAGCTCGAGCAGCCAGGAGGGAAGTTCCAACGTCTCAGGAAGAGTGTCTTCCTGGCTTGGGATGAGCATACCGGAGCCGATCACCGAGGACTCATCGCCAGGCACATCGGAGATCAACAGCTGCACGCAACGACGCCCATTGAGCAAAGGTGCCAATCGTCCGCCCTTAATGCAGGAAAGCCGCTTGCGGATGAGATTCATCATGCCAATGGGCAGCCCGGAAGCGAGTAGCCAGGAATTGAGTTCAGCAAGCTGGCCGACATCCATACCTTCAGGCAAGACCTCCACCAGTGCCGAGGCCCCTCCCGATAGCAGGAACAACAGCGGGAGATCGTCAGGCAGCTCTCTGAGAAAACGCAGTAACGCCTCGCCGGCAGCGAGACTGGTTGTATCCGGCAGTGGGTGAGCACTTTCCAGCAGGAGGAAACGGGTGGGGTCGAGCAGTGGGTCGCCGTGGCCGTGTTTGGTGATTACTAGGCCACTATGCAATTGCTGGCCTAACCTTTGCTGGGCACCGCGGGCCATTGCCGCAGCGGCCTTGCCAACAGCAACTACCGCCCATTCCCCCTCAAGCGAGTTCGCCTGCAACCAGGCCTCGACTGCACGGTCCCCGGCCACGGCCTGCAGCGCGGCCTGGTAGATCTGCAACAGTTGCATTCGCTTGTCGGCAGTATTCATCGCCTTCAAAACAACGATGTTTTCCAGTGGCCACACCTTTTCATTCTTCTACAGCCCCAGGCCACGCGCCAGATCCCGTTTGAGATCCTCAACCTCTTCCAGCCCCACGGAAATACGCAACAGACCATCGGCTATCCCGGCGTCCAGGCGCTGCTCAGGGGGCAGGCGGCCGTGGGTCGTCGTGGCCGGGTGGGTAATGGTGCTCTTGGTGTCCCCGAGATTCGCGGTGATGGAGATCACACGGGTAGCATCGACCACCTTCCATGCCTGCTCCTTGCCGCCTTCGAGCTCGAAGGAGAGGATGCCGCCGTACCCGCTCTGCTGAGTGGAGGCAAGGTCATGCTGCGGATGGGAGGCAAGACCTGGATGGTGCACGCGCTTCACTCCGGGTTGCTGCTCCAGCCACTGCGCCAGTTCAAGCGCATTGTCACTGTGTGCGCGCATGCGCAGCTTCAGCGTCTCAAGTCCCTTGAGAAAGATCCAGGCATTGAAGGCGCTCATGGTCGGTCCGGCACTCCGCAGGAAGCTATAGACCTGGTTGCCGACCAGCTCGGCATCACCGACCACGGCGCCGCCCATCGCGCGGCCCTGGCCGTCGATGTATTTGGTGGCGGAATGGATCACGATATCGGTACCAAGCTTGAGTGGCTGCTGCAATGCCGGGGTGCAGAAACAGTTATCGACCACCAGCAGGCAACCCTTGCTGTGCGCCAGTTCTGCCAGTCGTCCGATATCCGCCACCTCGGTGAGCGGGTTCGACGGTGTCTCCAGGAACAGCAGCCGCGTGTTGGGGCGAATCGCCTGCTCCCAGGCATCATAATCGGTCAGCGGCACATAGCTGGTCTCGACGCCGAACTTGGCCATGAAATT
>JBFFNE010000067.1:0-16504 GCA_041563315.1 Thiohalomonadaceae bacterium | reverse complement strand
TTCTTTTCAATGCAACCATATCCCCCTGATCTCTAATAGCATTTCCCCTAACTGTCTGGTGCGCACGGGTTTGTGTGCATGGCCATGCAGCTCCAGATGGACGTAGTCATCTTTAACACTGAGGAAATGGATTCCGACTTTTTCCAGGTGATGACGCAGTATTTCCAGTTTCTCATCCTTGGCGGCTTGTTCTGGTGGTGCAGTCATCAAGACGATCACTTGAAGGACGGCAGGTAAATCCAGGCGTCGGGTGTGCGCTGCGATCACGGCCAGCGCTTTCCACAACGCATCGCGGCTGTCATGTGGATGCGGAACTGGCGGTTCCAGTGTGCCGCGGAGTAGTGACGTGATGCGGTCCAGCCAAGGTGCGGGTGGTGATGTGGATTCGAACGCCATCATCGGTTCGTAGGCGATGGACACGCCTTGTTCGTTGCCGCGTTCGATCTCCGCCAAGACCAGCAGGGCCAGGCCTTTGGATAACATGGATTTTGGCAGCAGGTCAGGCAGCCGTGCATCCCCGGTGGCATAGAGATCCAGAAGGAGATCGGACCAGGGTGGGGTGACCGACCATAGTATGTGTGCCAGTGGGGTGGCGGGTTGCGGCCCTCGCAGTTCCTGCCAGTGGTCTTCGCACAGTTCGGCCAGGTCCTGCTGCAATTCGTGGCGGCGTGGCTCCTTGACTTGCTTGAGCAGGCGTTGGGCTTCGGTGGCGATAAGGGTGAGGCTGGGTTTGTTCATCAGTGAGATCTGTTGTGTATCCATTCAAAGTATATGCGGCTGGTGTAGGGGGTGAATCGTGACCGGGGACGGTCATCCCTACGGGTGGTTGTCGTTGTGGGAGCGGATGTCTCGGCCGCGATGGGTGGTGTATATGCAAATCGCGACCTGGAGGGTCGCTCCTACGGGTGTTTTGCACTAATGGCTCGCCAATGAAGACGGTTGCTCTTCGGCGAGCCGCTCTATTGTTTCCTCCATTTGGCGGTAAGGCCTGCCGGGCGTTGCACCCGGCAGGCGGTTTCGCTCAGGCAGCGCTCAACATACGTTCTATTTCTTCCTGACTCGGGCCAACAAATGCCGGTGCCGTACGGGCGCTTGCCAGATGCGAGAGCAGGGTGCCGGTCATGCCGGTGGCCGGTGGGAGGTGGCTGCTCAGGATCCTTTCTGCACCCAGTTGCCGTACGGACTCCAGTTGCTGCTGAAACCGATGTTCATCAACGCTGTGCAGCCAGGGGGCATCGACGTTGGCCCAGGCAATCATGCCCTGTGCCAGCCTGTCCGTCGCGATACCGTTGGCTGTCTCGGCCGGTTCACCCAGTAGCGCCCCGAAGCAGTCGGCACTGAACAGCGTACGGGTCTTTTCATCAAACAGCGCGGTGGTCTCCGGCGCATCAAAGGTCGGTGGTGCCAGCGCTTGCAGGGTGCGATCGCCCACCTGCAGGGACTGGCCGGGATGGAGCAGGTAAGCCCTGTCGACCGGAAAGCCCTGCATCGCCAGTTTGCCCATGCCCAGGAAGGTGGTGACAAGACGGGCGTTGGGCGCCAGTTCCAGCACTCTTCTCAGGTTTCCCGTGTGATCCGCATCGGCATGGGTGATCCAGATCCAGCGAAGTTCGCGAGGGTCGAGCACCATTTCCAGATCAGAAATGAATTGGTCACTCAGGGCGGCCAGCCCGGTGTCTACCAGCACCGGCTGGGCGGCGCGGATGACAAAGGCGTTGACCGGTAAAACACCGAAACCGGCGACCGGCATGTAGGCGTTCAGGGAGATGGTTTCGGGTGCCACGGTCTGCGGGATATACATGGTGGGTTGGTCCATGGTGTCCTCCTGGATGAGTGTGTGGTACAGTCGGGACAGCAATTTAACTAAACACACGTGTTTAGTTAAATGAAAAGATAGTTTGTGTTTGTGGCTTGTCAAATATTAGGTGAACAGTTATGTTCACTCAAATGGGTAAGCGTAAATATGACCTGAAAAAACGGGCGCAGCAGCAGGAGCAGACGCGACAGCGGATTGTGGAAGCTGCCACGGAACTGCACCAGGAGCTTGGGCCGCGTAGCACCACCATCAGCGCTGTGGCCGAGCGGGCTGGGGTACAGCGTCTGACGGTGTACCGGCATTTTGAGAATGAAACTGCCCTGTTTCAGGCCTGCTTATCACACTGGCTTGAACTGAATCCGCCCCCCGATCCCCACGACTGGAGTGAGGTCTCCTCGCCGGAGGAGCACACCCGCGTCGCACTGCAGGCGATGTTTCGCTATTACCGCAAGACAGAAGCGATGTGGACACGTGTTTATCAGGATTTGGAGGAGACACCGGCCTTGCAGGAACAGATGGCCGGCGTGGCGGAGTACCTGCTACAGGTTCGCAACGATTTGCTCAGGGCATGGAAGCCGCAGGGTAGCCAACGGCGGGATGTCAGGGTGACGTTGGATCACTGCCTGCGGTTTGCGACCTGGCAATCGCTCAAGGAGCAGGGGTTCAGTGACAAGGCGATGGCGGCACTGACTATGCGCTGGATCTCGGCCGTGATGGAGTAGGGATTGTTCGCCCAGAGGTCTGGGCTCCTACGATGGCTAAGGGAGTATCGAACTCATTTGTAGGAGCAGGGTCCCCTTGGCGAAAGACCGAGCCCTTCTCCTTGTCACAAGAGCTGAGTTATCGGTGGTGCAACTGTCAGGGTAGAGCAGTATTCCCTATAGGGTTCCAGAGGAATTAACGTGCCGCATTTAATCATTGAATTTTCACAGGAACAGGCCGGCGCTGAACAGGTCGAGCCGATGCTGGATGCGGTGCACCGTGCAGTGGTGGATACGGGGCTGTTTGAGGTGAGTCATATCCGGGTGCGGGCCATTCCCGTGGTTTATTACCGAACTGGTGGAAAGCGTGAGCCATTCGTTCATGTGCAGTGCCGGATTCATGCGGGTCGCCATGAGGCGCAGAAGAGGCAGTTGAGTGAGGCGGTGTTGTCGGCGCTGCGTGAACAGGCATGGCAGGTGAAGGTGATGACCGTGGAGGTGATGGAGATGGACCGTGCAAGCTATGCCAAGCATTCAGAGTGAAAAAGAGAGCGGTGCTCTCTTTTTTTATTTCCGGCAACGGTTCACCCCGCCTGATAATGATCTTGCCGCAAAGGCAAAAAAGAAGTGCCAGGTAGCCAGGTAGCCAGGGAGTGTGGAGTAGGGCGCTTTGGCAAGCTACTCTGCGGTGTTGAGGTTTGAGGGCCTTGGATGGAGCAACCTGGTCTTTTGTAGGAGCCGGGTCTCCTCGGCGAAAGAGGCTTGGATTGTTCGCCCGGAGGACTGGGCCCCTGCGGTTTGAATATTAATTGTGCCAACCCTCTCTCTGAGGAGAGGGGGAATCGTGCATCGTATTGGGATACGATGTGCTAGAAGTAATTTATCAATGCGTTTTTCTACAGCCAGTAGCAAAAGGAGTTGAGATGATCGAGATCAAAATTACCGCCCTACGCCATTCGGCGTTTTACTCCCCGTTGCTGGCGACGATTGGCGGGGGCTTTTTGCAGGAAGAGGGGTTGGAGCCGGTGTACACCCCTGCCATGCCGGAGATGCAGGTGGAGGAGGCGCTGCGCAGCGGCGATTTCCATGTTTCGCAGTCGGCGGTGGCGACCAGTTTTACCGCGCTGGAGCAGGGCGAGTCGTGTGATTTGGTGCACTTTGCCCAGATCAATGAACGGGACGGTTTCTTTATCGCCGGGCGTGAGCCGGAGATGGATTTCAAGTGGCAGAATCTGGTGGGCAAGAAGGTGTTGGTAGATCACTTTTTCCAGCCGCTGGCGATGCTGCGCTACGGGCTGTACCAGCAGGGAATCGATATCGATAGTCTGGAGGTGATCGATGCCGGTGACGTGGAGTCCGTCGACCGGGCCTTTCGTGACGGCAAAGGGGATTATGTTCACCTGCAGGGGCCGGCGCCTCAGCAGTTGGAGCATGAGGGTATCGGCTATCCGGTGGCGGCGGTTGCCGATGCGGTGGGGCCGGTAGCCTTTAGCAGCCTGTGTGCCACGCGCGAGTGGCTCGACACCAATATGGCCGCGGCGTTCATGCGTGCCTATCGCCGGGGGCGGCAGTTTGTGATCGATTCACCGGCGGAAGACATCGCGCGGCTGGAGCAGCAGTTTTTTCCGGGTATTTCCCCGGAGGTGCTGACCGAAACCATCCTGGCGTATCAGTTACTGGGGTGTTGGACGCCGGAGACGACGATCTCGCAGGCATCCTATGAACGCTTGCTGGATGTGTTTCTCCACAGCGGTTTGATCACCCAGCGCTATCCGTATGCGGCGTGTATTGTCGAGCCGCCGAATTGAGGGTGGAGGGATGTCAGATGACACATCGTTAGATCGACATGCTGTACCCCCTCTCCTACCCGGGAGAGGGTTGGGGAGAGGGGATCTGACCTGAGAGAAGATGAATTTCTCCCCTCACCCTATTCCTCTCCCTGAGGGAGAGGGGACCCTTCGTTTAAGCGTGAGAATCTGTAAGAAAGAATGTGTATTTAGATGCCTCAGTAATTGGTATCGTCGGCCAATGGCCTGTCTGAACAAGAGCAAGGAGAATAAATGACGATGGAATATGAGGTTGTTGATGCACGCATTTCCCCGATAGGGCATCTGGAGCTGCTTTCGCGGCTGGAGGTGAACAAGCTGCTCGATACCACCAAGGGCGGGCTGTATAACCTGTTTCGCAACTGTTCGCTGGCGGTGCTCAATAGTGGCAGCACCCTGGATGACGGCAAGGAGCTGCTGGAACGCTACAAATCGTTCGAGATCCGGGTGATCCAGCAGGAGCGTGGCATCAAGCTGGAGGTCAAGGGGGCGCCGGCGCACGCCTTTGTCGACGGCAGGATGATCCGGGGTATCAATGAGCACCTGTTTGCGGTGCTGCGTGACGTGATATACGTCGCCGACGAGATTGATACCAACTCCAGTTTTGACCTCAAAACCTCGGATGGCATCACCGATGCGGTGTTTCACATCCTGCGCAATGCCGGGGTGTTACAGGCACGCTCCTCGCCCAACATGGTGGTCTGCTGGGGCGGCCACTCCATCTCGCGCGAGGAGTATGATTACAGCAAGGTGGTGGGTTACCAGATGGGGCTACGCGGACTCGACATCTGCACCGGCTGCGGACCGGGGGCGATGAAGGGGCCGATGAAAGGGGCAACCATCGGCCACAGCAAGCAGCGCATCCGCGAGGGTAAGTACCTGGGGATCACCGAGCCGGGGATTATCGCCGCCGAGTCGCCAAACCCTATCGTCAATGAGCTGGTGATCCTGCCCGACATCGAGAAGCGCCTGGAGGCTTTCGTGCGTACCGGCCACGGATTTGTGGTCTTCCCCGGTGGTGCGGGTACCGCCGAGGAGATCCTCTACCTGCTGGGGATTTTGCTGCATCCGGAGAACAGCGATATGCCGTTTCCTGTGGTGATGACCGGACCGGCGCACACCGAGGATTATTTCAGGCAAATCGACAGTTTCATCGGCGAGACCCTGGGCGAGGCGGCACAGCAGCGCTACACCATAATCATGGATAACCCGGAGAAGGTGGCGCAGACGATGAGCGAGGGGATTGCGGAGGTGCGCGATTATCGCAAGCAGCATGGCGATGCCTACTACTTCAACTGGAAGCTGAAGATCGATGAGGAGTTTCAGCGCCCCTTCGCCCCGACCCATAACAACATGGCCAACCTGAGACTGGACAAGAAGCAGGACACCCACCTGCTTGCGGCAAACCTGCGCCGTGCCTTCTCCGGTGTGGTGGCCGGTAATGTGAAAGACGAGGGCATCCGCGCTATTGAGCAGCATGGCCACTTTGAGCTCAATGGTGAGGCGGCGATTATGGACACCATGGATCAACTGCTCGCCGCTTTCGTGGAGCAGCATCGCATGAAGTTGCCAGGCAAGGTGTATGTGCCCTGTTATCGGATCAACAAGCGGTGATTGAGGCAGGAAGTGGTGGATTTACCGTGACCTCACCCATGGCAAATCGCGACCTGTAAGGTCGCTCCCACGGACGGTGGGCGGAGTGTTTGTGGGAGCGGTCGTCCCGGCTGCGATTGTCATGTTGAACTTGTCGTCAAAGCGGCACTCCAAAGGATACGATGGCTTGATAAGGCGATCGCCTCTGGCTTGAGCTGCCGGCTCGCTTCATAATGTCCCTCATTTACAACACCCTGCTGCATAGAAGGTAAATCATGTCATTACTCAATACACCTCTTTCCGATCAGGAAATCGATCGGCTCAACCGGTTTTTGCTCGAGCGCATTCCGGAGGAGGAGACGATTGCGGATGGTGCCGATGAGGGTGTGCTAGATATTTCCGAGCTCGATGGATTCCTGACGGCAATCATTAGCGGCCCGCGGCCGATTGTGCCTTCCGAGTGGCTGCCGGTAGTGTGGGGCGCGTTCGAGCCGGAATGGGGCTCGACGGAGGAGTCCGAAGAGATCATCTCCCTGGTGTTGCGCCACATGAACGGTATTGTGACCACCTTGACGGAGGCACCGAAGGAGTTCGAACCCATCGTGCTTGAAGTCGAGGAAGATGACATGACCGTGACCAGTGTGGAAGAGTGGTGCCTGGGTTACATGAAGGGCGTCGGCCTCTCAACAGATGCCTGGCGCCATGCCGGTGAAGAGGTGATGGAGATTCTGTTCCCGATCATGGTGTTCACCACCGAGGAGGGGCGTAACAGCCTTTCCAGCCTGGATGCCGACGAGCTTGCGACCCTGAAGCGCTCGATCCCTACGTCGGTCCGCAAGTTGCACGCCTATTGGATGGCCAAGGGAGTGACGGCCTCCTCAGTGGGGACGGTTGTGCACAGCGAGCCGCAGGTGGGTCGCAATGACCCCTGCATCTGTGGCAGCGGCAAGAAATTCAAGAAGTGCTGCCTGCATTAAAGTTCAAAGTTGAATCGATCCCACGCTTTGCGTGGGAACGATTTATAGATAGTCCGCGTCACGTATTGGGTTGTGTACAGGATGCGGGAGCGTCGCCTCATTCCCTCGTAGGCCAGTTTGCCCCACCCGGGGGCCCCGAACCTCAAAATCACAGCGCCGCTTGCCGAAAGCGCCATGCTCCACGCACCGTGGCTACCTGGCACTTCTCTTTGGGTGGAGCAAGATTTGACGTTGAAGATGACAGGGACGCGGCCGCCAGGTCTAGAGCGTATTCCACAACCCCAAGCCGCTGACCAGCACCAGTCCGGCGCCGATCCAGCGTTTGAATTGCTGATCGTTTCTGAGAATGGCCTCATGGACACGAAGACCAATCACATGGCCAATGGCAGCGACGGGCAGCAGAGTCAGTGCGGTGAGCAGGTGCAGGTCCACACCGAGCACAGCGAAAGTGCTCATCTTGATCACCACCAGAGTAAACCAGACCACGAACAGGGTGTTGCGCAACTGCTCCCGGGAGACGTTGCGCATGTAAACCGCGACCATCAGTGGTGCACCGGTGAGGGAGGTGCCGGCGACGTAGCCGCCGAGAACCAGCAGTGCCCGGTCTACCCATTTGTTACTGCTCTCGATGGTGCGGTTCAGCACCCAGGTAAGGGCATAGAACAGCGTGACTGAGTAGATGAACACCAGCACCCAGAGGGTTGGCAGGTTGAGCAGGCCGAGTACACCGACGATGGCGGCAGGGATGATGAATTGCATCGAGTGGCGGAGATAGCCCCAGTCGACGTTGTTGATCCGGGTGCGCAGGGTGATGCTGGAGAAGAACAGGAGATGTGCGCCGATCACCGGTAGCCACAGCAACGGATCCGGGTCGATAAATAGCAGCAGCGGCAACCCGAGCGCCCCGCCGCCAAAGCCCAGGCCGGAGCGTACGAAGCCGGTCCAGACGAAGATCAGGACGGTGAGCAGGAGCTGAGTGGTGGTGAAGTCGGGAAGCATGGGGTGAGGATAACACAACAAATGACGGCGATTGTTGTGGCCGCAGCGGACGCCCTGGCCGCGATCCGGGGGCAGGTTCGAATCGCGACCTGTAAGGTCGCTCCCACAGATGTGTCGATGCTTGTGGAAGCGGACGTCCCGGCCACGATGGGGGGAACGCACGAGTGGGTCGGATTAGCGCAGCGTAATCCGACAGGATAGCCTGCGGAGATGTCGGGTTGCGGCTAGGCCTAACCTAACCCGACCGTTGGCCAATACACAAGCTCTGGTGCTCCTTCCTCGGAAGGTCTTAGCAGGACCATGAGACATGGAATCTCCCACAGAGGGTGAGAGGTAGGTTTTGGTGGGAGCGGACATCCTGGCCGCGGTGGAGTGGATTACCCTAATGTGCGCATGGTTTGCAGGCCAGGGCATTTGCAGTACCCTCATTCTTCTGTTTTCACCACCTGATTAAACCGCCATGCTGATTGTGATCTCCCCTGCCAAGACCCTGGATTACGACACCCCGCCGAAGACCAAAACCTTTACCCTCCCGGACTATCTGGATGACTCGCAGATCCTCATCGACCGGGCCCGCCAGTACTCGGCGCTGGATATCGCCGAGCTGATGGAGGTGAGCATGAAGCTGGCCGAGCTCAACTTCGAGCGCTTCGAACAGTGGCACACGCCCTTCACCCCGGACAACGCCAAGCAGGCGGTGCTAGCGTTCAAGGGCGATGTCTACACGGGGCTGGATGCGGAGAGCTTCTCCGCCGCCGATTTCAAGTTCGCTCAGAGCCACCTGCGTATTCTCTCTGGCCTCTACGGCCTATTGCGGCCGCTGGATCTGATGCAGCCCTATCGCCTGGAGATGGGGCGCAAGGTAGACACCGCGCGCGGCAAGAATCTCTATGAGTTCTGGGGAGGGAAGATCACCGAAGGGCTGAACCGGCAGATGAAGAGTCTCAAGTCGCCCTACCTCATCAATCTCGCTTCCAGTGAATACTTCAAGTCGGTCAAACCGAAGCTGCTCGATGGCGAGATCATTACCCCCGAGTTTAAGGATTGGAAGAACGGCCAGTACAAGATGATGGGGGTCTACGCGAAGAAGGCGCGCGGGCAGTTAAGCCGGTTCGTGATCCAAAATCAACTGACTGACCCGGACCAGATCAAGGCGTTCGATGTGGACGGATATCGCTTCAACGAGGCGCTGACCTCGGGCAATAAGTGGGTGTTTACCCGCCGACAGTAGTCCACCATCGATGGTGAGCACTTACAAACGGGTGCTTGTCGCGATTTTTCTTTTGCCATCTATCTTTTCCCCTAGGCAAGACGTGTGTCAGTTGGCACGGTTCGATGAGGGGGATCGATGGATAGAAGATGGCGAAATATCCTATTGGCTACCGGTGCCGTGGTGTTGCTGTTTTTCTTCGCACTGAGTTGGTACAAATACCACTACTCGATGGAGGTCATCGAAGGCTTTGAAGTGAACGCCCCGGAGCTTGATCAGCGACTGCTGATCGCCAGCCAGGGTAGCCGCTTCAAGAACGCTGTGGTCGCTACACTGGTCGAGCAACTGCGCCAACGACCGATCCATATTAAGGTGATCGATGTTTCTCAGTTGCCCGCCGTGGACGAGGAAAAGTGGACGGCGCTGGTGTTGCTCTATACCTGGGAGACGTGGCGCCCGCCTCTCGTGGCCAAGCATTTCGTGCGGCGGCTAAACGCGCCGGAAAAGGTGATTGTGGTGAGCACCTCGGCTTCGGGTGAGGAGAAGCTGGAGGGGGTGGATGCGGTGACCGCTTCATCGAAGATGGAAGAAGTCCCTGCCGCCGTCGATGTCGTGATGGCACGGCTCGAACCCTTGTTACCCTGAGCTGTGTCGATCAGGATCGGTCTCCTCAGTGATGTGCACGCGAAGTCAGCTCCGGTGAAGGAGGCTTTGGCGATCTTCGACCGAGAGAGGGTTGAGTGCATCCTCTGTAGCGGGGATATTGCCGGTTATGGCGATGAGCTGGCCGACACCGCTGCCTTGTTGCGCGAGAGTGGTTGCCGTGGTGTCCTCGGCAATCATGACCAGTGGTATCTGACGCACGCGGATGATGCGGGGAGTGATGAGGTGTGGCGCTACCTGCGCACGTTGCCGTTGGCGCGTAGCTTTGCCCTGGAGGGCATGTTCCTCTATCAGGTGCATGCCAGTCCTCCGCTCGCGACCATGGGCGGCATACGCTTGCTGGATGAGGAGGGGAAGCTGATTTCCGCGCAGGTTGCAGAGTGGAGCGAGCAGTTGACGGGCTTTGGCTATGATGTGCTGCTGGTGGGCCACACACATCAAATCTACGCCGAACAGCTAGGCGATACCCTGGTGATCAACCCCGGCAGCACGCTGTTCAACCACAGTTGTGCTGTGCTCTCTCTGCCGGAGCGCGAGCTGCAGTGGTTTGGCTTGAGTGGGTGCGAACCGGTTCCCACCTGGAACTGGGGGGCCAGTCCGATTGATAGCGTGGTCCGATGCAGGTGAGTTACAAGCCTGCGCTATTTCTTGCGACGTGCCGCGTAGAGCGATCCGGAATTGACACCGGTGCGGGCATTGAGGTCTTCGGCAACCTGATTGGCATGGGCCGTGACTGTCTTGAGTGAGCCGGGTTTTTTGCCAGTGACCACCGAGTTCCCTCGCTCGATGACGTAGCTGTGCCAGTTTTTGCCATCCATCCCTTCCGGGGGATCGCTTTTCTCGACGCTGACCACCTGATAGTGGCCCCTGAGGGTATTGAGTTGGGCTGAAGTCATGGTGACACTCCCTGTGGTGTGTGAAAACAGACTGTCCTGTGGTCGTATAAAAAAACCATAAACAGTGTCTGTTTATTGCACATTATTGAGCAATCGGATGATAAGTATAGCAAAAAAGTCGGAAAATTGTTCGGAATTCAGCTAATTAGCACAAACATCCTGTAACTTTGCTCATTGTCAGAAAAACCCCATCTCCTGGGCAATCGAGGAGAGCAGGGCGCGTCCGCCATCGAGGTTGTTCATGATGCCGTGGCGGTGGTCGATCCACCACTTGGCCTCGACCTGTTCTTCCAGGAAGGTGATGGATTTGCTTATGCCTTGCTTAACGGTGTGCCAGTGGTCCGGGTCTTCGCGCTCAGCCTCCTCGCTGACCTCAGCGATCCATTTGAGTACCTTGTCGATGGCGCCGAAGGCATTGAGGCGCACGGTCTCGGCCCATTCTACCTGACGGTCTGAACCCTCCAGCGGGGGCAGGCCGCGTTCGCGGGCGTGATAGCGCGCCTGCACGGCCTTTTTGCGCCGCTCCTCATTGCGCTCGGCGGCTGCGCAAAGGCGGCAGGAGCCTTGCGCGAGCTGGTGTGCACGCTCTGCCCAGGTGAACTCATCGTCACCGTAGAAGGGGTAAAGCATGGTGTGGCCGCAGCTGTGATTCACCACCTTGAGGTCGAGCTGCTCGCGGCTCTCGCCGTTGCCCTGGTTGTGGCCGACCAGGGTGCAGGGAATGTGGCGTTCGGCACAGAGTCGGGCCACGTCGAGGTGGGTCTCCGACTCGTAGATGCGGCGGATCGTGACGCTGGCAAAGTGCTGGTCGAGGATCGCTCCCTTGAATTCGCCGGCGCGGGAGTAATCCCGCAGCGGGCGCATCCACAGTGTGTCGTAGCCGATGTTCCAGTGGCGTAGCCATTGCTCGGTCCGCTCACGGGCGGCAGCACTGCGTCCGGTGAGGATTACCACCGGCATGCCGGCCTCACGGGCCTGGTTGAGACGGTCGATGAGGGGCAGGTTGGGCATGTCATCGCTGCTGGCCTCAAGGAAACGGTCCCAATGCTTGACCCCTTCCTCGTTGTACAGGTGGTGCAGGCGGTGCTCGAGCAGGGCGAGAACCCCGTCGAGTCCGCAGATAACGATTTCTTGTGCTTCAGCCATAGGGGTATTGTGCAACAGTTTGTGCTGACGATGGCAAAACGGTTGGAAAAAACGCCTGCAGTCATGCCATCCCCCGCGGGGAGCAACCGTCCCGTTCGCGATTCCTGAGATACCCTGTCGCGCTCGGCACGTCAGCCCCGACAAACCCTGTTAACTCACGAGCTCATAAGGTCAAGACATCGCTTGATTAACCATTTACGCCGGGTCCGGTTCTGACTAAAGTACCCAACGCAAGGGCGCCGTTTCGCGCGCGCCGTGAGTCAGTGGTGAACTGAAGATGATGAAAAACAGCCTTGTTGCCGGTGTTGAGTTTTACTACAAGGGCGAGAAATACACTCCCTCGGTACGCATCGACCTGGACAGGATGATGGAATCCTCGGGTGTCCTATCCTCGTTCTATAGCTTGATTGCACGGGAAAACGGAATCGATCTCTACTCTTACGAGTACGAAGTGATGCAGGTAGAGGAGATCCACTATAGTGAGGTGGAGGGCTTTATCGGTGACTTTATCCACAATGGTGAGCTGGATCAGCAGGGCTTTGTGGATAAGTGGCATGAGGAGAAGGCGCTGTCCGACCTTGCGGAGATTGCACAACGCTGCATGGGGGTGGAGGATCTGGCGCAACAACCGGAGCTGGCGCGGGCTTTGAGTGAGGCCTACCAGATGGGTCAGCGTCGGCGTGCGCGGGGCAACCCTGAATAAGCGTGTCATGAAAACCAATACCCGTATCGATGCTCTGGTGCCTTGGTCACCGGGATTCTATGAAGGTTCGTTGCTATTCGACCCCATTAGGCACCTGGCAAAGCAGTTTTCCGGATTTTCAGCATGGCCCGGACTTGAAGATTACCAGCGACTGCTCGATGGGCACGCGCCGATCCGTACGCACCATGGTGCGGTGCTGCGGATCGTGCCGCAGGAGGGCCGGCCGGGCCATTTCGAGCAACACTACGCTCCGCGCATTTATCTCAGCGGCGAAGTCCAGACCCGCACCAGAAACTGGCATGATTTCTTTCAGTTACTCACCTGGTTCATTTTTCCCCGCAGCAAGGCGGTGATTAATGCCATCCATATTCCCAGCGCCCGGGAACGACTCGCATCGGGAGTGGCGCCGGGGCGGCGGACACCGATCGAAAACACCCTGTCGCTGTTCGATGAGGGGGGGGCGGTGATCGTCTCCAGCGATCCCTCACTGCTACAGCTCATTCGCGAGTTTCGCTGGAAGGAGCTGTTCTGGCGGCGTCGTGCCGAGCTGTCGGCAGCGCTCGATTGCGTGACCTTTGGCCATGCAATGTATGAAAAGGCTCTCGCGCCTTATTTGGGGATGACGGCCAATGCCATCCTGTTCGACGCTGATGAGGAGTATTTTATGCTCAATCGCGACGAACGTTTGGCCTGGATAGACAGCCGGCTGGCACAGGTTCTGGAGCAGGGGGAGTTATACCGCAACCCGAAGGATCTGCAGCCTTTCCCGATTCTCGGCATGCCCGGCTGGGATCCTGCCAACGCGGTTGCGGACTATTACGACAATACCGACTACTTCCGTCCGGGACGCCGCCGCGTAGCCAGTGAATCCGCTGACGGCAAGATCTAAAGAGATTGACTATGCTACTGATTCTCACGGGCAGAAAAATGAGAAGGAGTAGGGTAATGAACAGAATGCTATTGATCGCAGCGGTATTGGCATTTTTTCTCAGCGGCTGCGGCAAAGATGAAGAACCGCAAATGGGGCAGGCGGAAAAAGGTGCCGTGCAGGAGAGCGCGGAAGAGGCAACCTCCGCTGCCGATGAGGCCGTTGACGCCGCAGGGGATATGGCCGATGCTGTAGATGAGGCGGCTACAGCCGCAGGAGAGGCGGTGTTAGAGGCCGAGAACATGGTCGCCGCGGCAGTACCGGCGGAAGGTGGCCGGGGAAAGCAGGTATATGATGCAACCTGTTTTGCCTGTCATGCTCAGGGGATCGCCGGTGCGCCCATGCTCGGTGACAAGGCTGCCTGGGAGTCGCGTATTTCTAAGGAGATGGATACCCTCGTCAACAACGCCATCAACGGCTTTCAGGGCAATACCGGCGTGATGCCTCCGAAGGGCGGGAATCTGGGCCTGAGTGACGAGGACGTAAAGGCGGCGGTCTCCTATATGGTTGATCAGGTGAAATAGAGTTGGGGGTAACTACTCGCCCCCTATGTGGATGCCGAGTAGGCCAGGTTGCCCCATCCGGTGCCCCGAACCTAAGCACTGGTGCAGCTTGCCGAAAGCGCCATGCTCCAAGCTCCCTGGCTCCCTGGCTCCCTGGCTACCTGGCGTCTTTGCAGCAAGAGCCTTTTCAGGTGAGGCGGGCAGTGACGATTTGGGCAGATCGCCCGGCAAGGGCAATAGTGGGTTAGCGAAGAACGATGGGGTGACTCCGTTCGGCGATTTGCCTGGCGGAGTGGACCCCCTGTGCCTTACAGCTCCAGCCCCATGATGGGCGCTTCCAGCCAGTCGTCGCACGCTTTCCAGTCATATTTCGGGTTATCCACATAGAGTTCCAGCTCGTTTCCGTCCGGATCGTGTAGATAAAGACTCTGGCTGACGGTGTGGTCGGCCATGCCTTCGATTGCCGCGCCGAAGACTTCGGCCCGTTGACGGGCGGCACGGAGATCATCCAGCGTATTACCCACCTTCCAGCCAACATGGTAGAGACCGATGCGCTTGCCCTGCAGTGGCCCCGGTGCATCGTTCACCTGAAGCAGCAGCAACTCATGATGGGTGCGTCCACCACTGAACACCGCTCCGCGGTTGTCGAAGATGTGGCCGACACAGCGTAGTCCCACTACCTCACGATAGAAAGCAGCGCTTTTTTCCAGGTCCCTGACATAGAGGACGACGTGGCCAAGCTCTGGCATGACCGGACTCCTTGTGCTGGTGAAGTTGTTAGGAAGTGTAGTGGCCACCGAGAGTCCGTGTGTTTGCTGTCTCTATGGCGTTATTAAGAGGTTTTGTGTGCATTTCGTGAGTGCCAGGTGTATCTGTACAGAATTTCATCGACTGATATCATAAGGCAAGGGGAGCAACATGGAGTCCGGTCCGCGCGAAATCGTCACCCCATTTCGGCCCATTCCGCTGGATGTGCCAGAGGGAATGAAGCCCAACGAATTTTTCAATAGCACGGAAAATCTCAACGACTTGGTGAATAATAACGGTCTGTTGATGAACCCGGAAAACCTGCTGCTCTACCGTAAGGCGCTGGGTCACTCCAATACCTTCGATACCTCCATAATCTACAACACCTCGAAGACTATCCTGAATCCGCTTGGTCGTCCGGTGCGCCGCACCCAGGTACCGGATGATGTGCGCCACGTGTGGAACCGAATGAACCAGATCACCATTGACTATATGCTGGAGACCTTTCCTGACCCAGCCGAGTATCTGGTGTTGGCCGGTGAGGCGAGTCTCGATGCCACCTGGCCTCTGACCTCACCCGGGGTGCCGAGCATCCGCATGCTGCACAACCACTTCATCGTCTTTCCGCTGGAGCAGTTACGCGAGGCGAAACCGGCCGATGTAAAAAACCCCAACCTCACCGATGGCGGTCAGCACTCCCTGTTCGAAAAGTATATGCACGATGTCTATCGCGAGTTCATCTGCAAGGCCCTGCACCTGGAGGTGTTGCGGCCAATCAGTGACGACTCGGCCAGGCTGGCGTTGACCGGCTATCCCCACGGCTTGCCCAGCTGGGAGATCCCCGGTGGGGCGTCGACACTGGAGGATATCCGTTTTTGGCATGAATACGATCTGGTGCTGAAGGGCTTTCTCGACTTCTACCGCACCTTCTTTAGTCAGGTTTCTACCCGCAATGCACCGATGCTCCCGGATCTGCATTTCCCTGAACAGGTGGAGAGCGTACTGCTGTTCAATAACGATTTTCTCAAGACCGCGAAGATGGTCCGTGATCGCTGCATCACCGATCCCGCTTATGCTAACGCCATTCGCTGGCAGCCGGCGTTCAAACAGCTCATCTATCGCAATGATGCGGGTAAGCTCATCGTTACCATCAGCCAGAACTCCATTGGCAACGCCATCACTGAAATGCTGGGTGTGGTGGTCAACCGCACAGCCGATGCGGAGGCCTACGAAAAGAGCGAACCGCAACTCATTGAAAGACTGCTGGAAGTGCGCCGGCGATTAGTCGTGGCTGATCTTGGGGAAGGGATCGCAACCGATCATTGGGCTAAGGATTAACCGCGGTTGCCGGGTAAAGCGTGGCCGGCCATGTTGAAACTCAGTAATTCCGGGTGAAGCAATGCCCGGCTTGGGTAAATCACCTTATAATGCCGCATCCCGTTTGATGTAGAAGGTGAGCCGTTTGTTATTTTCCCTGTTTAAAAGCAAACCGTTGCTGGATGATGCAATGGTGCAATGGTTATTTGACTGCTATGGCTGGGCTTTGGAGCAATTCGATGCTCAGGTGTTCCAGGATGAGGCGGTGCTGGTGTTACCTAATGACCGGTTTTTCCCCGGCCGGGTGAACAGTGTCGAGGGAATGGCAAACCTGATCTTTGACAAGGTGAAGGAGTATGCGGGGGTGGCCCACTGGCCAACCCGGATGGTGGACGCTCACCAGAGTGTGACCCAGCCCCAGGCGAAGTTGGTCATTGCCGGCGCGCTACGCGGGAGTCAGGGTGTGTCGCCGGAGGAGG
>JBFFNE010000066.1:0-16927 GCA_041563315.1 Thiohalomonadaceae bacterium | reverse complement strand
CCCCCTGGACCTGCGCCCGCATTGGTGAGACTGAGGCGATGATCAAACAGTGGATAACTTCCCTCGGCATTGGCCAACAGAATCGCATCCCGCGTCTTGCCGGCTGGCATCATCACCGAATACTGCTTACGCGGATAAGGGTAGGCGCTGCCGTCCTCGGCCACGATCTGCAGTTGCTCCCCCAGCACACTGGGAACGAGCGTCCGTAACGACATGTTGACCATACGCAGCAAGGTGCGTGTCCCGGCTAGCCCCGCAGGCATGGGGGTCGTCGTCGCACTGTACGGGGCACCATTGACCAGAAAGTATTTCGGGTTGTAATTAATGGTGCTGGTCGGTCCTGTACTGCCATAGGTGCCGTCCGCAACCGCTGCATGCATCACCGGATCGATCTCGCTGTAGAACAGCATCAAATCCTGGTCATAGGTTATGCCAGGGTAGGCCTCACCTGCAGCGGCGTCCTTGCTCGCAGCGCCATAAAGCCCCATTTGCACCTGCACCGCCACGTGACTGCCGCTCTGATAGGCATAGGTACCGGGTTGGAAATCACTCCAGGTATAACTCCCGGTGGCGCCGGGTGCGGTTTCATGCGTGAAAGAGCGCATGCGAGAACGCCCCTGACCATCGGTAAAAAATACCGGCGCCATGGTCGCCGACTGTCCACTGATCACCACGGAAGTTGCCACAGGCAACTCGTTTAACAGGTTAATCGTCAGGATCGCGTCTGCTGCGGGTACGGTAATCTCCGGGCCTGGCACCTGCACCGGATTACCGCAACCATCAGCCAGGTTCGCATTGTCATCTTCCGCATATCCCCACATAGCGATCACGTTGCCATCAGGCATGGTCACAGTCGTGCTGCCAGCGCAGAGAAATACCTCTGCCGCATGCGCCACTCCCCCGACCAGACCCAGCCCCAACGCCAATCCGGAGAGCAAGCTAGTCTTTCTCACGGTTCTGTTCACAATCATCTCCTCCACAGTTAGGGGCCATCACTCGATGGGCGCACCCGGCGGTTCAATAATCAACATGGTCATCATGCCGCCGGGAAATATGTCGTTATTAACCAGCTCTCGCTCAGTGTGCGAGTGCCACATGAAGAACATACCGCCATTGGCATTCAACCCACCTTCGCCCGGTGGTAGCGTGCCGAAAGCACCAAGAAAGGGACTGCCACTCCAGAAACCGCCAAAGGTCAGATCCTGATTCTCCGGCAGGACAACTGGAATGGGTTTTCCATGATCAGCCGGATCCTCGAAGGGTGCCAAGGGATCGCCTGCGCTATGGCCATAGATGTCCCAGCCCATCCCTTTACCAGTCCAGGTAAAGAGCGCATCGTAAGTAGCACCTGGGGCGACCTTGACAGTGAAATCGGAAATACCCAGATCCGGTCCAGTCCCCGGGCTGCTCTCCAGCAGATAACCATCACGGGCGATCCGCAGAATATGATTACCGTGGGTGTGGAAGGGGTGAAGATCGCGACTCGCCCCAATCAGCCGTACCAGCACCTTGTCGCCAGGGTGCATGCGGGTCACGCTGTTATAGGGCTGGTGCGGCAGCAACGGACTGTGAGCCGGAGCCAGGGTGTCAGGTGCGTTGCGACCATTGATGAACCACAGCACAGGATTGTAAACAGTGGTGTCGATCTCCTTGTAGAGACCGCGGTCTACCTGATAGTGGATCTCCGGGTCCACCTCAGTCAGCAGATACAGATACTCATAATCAAAGGCTGTTTCCGGGTGATTGTAAGCCTGGTTCGCTGCGCCGCTCGGCCGGACGATCAACGCACCGACCAGTCCCATCTCGATCTGCAGATCGGGCCGGGTACCACTGTGATAATAGAAAGTGCCCGGGCGGTCGGCGGTGAAGGTGTAGCTAACCGTCTGGGCCGGACCGCCACTCTCCTGGGTTAACATCCCGGGAGTGCCTCCCGTAGCGAGCACATCATGAAGTCCCGGGAAAACAATGGAGACCGGCTGCGGCAGGTTATTACTGAGATTAACCGTGACCGTATCCCCCTGATTGACAATCAGTGTCGGCCCGGGGTACTGCATCGTGCCGCCCTCTACCCCGTAACCCCAGATCAACAGGCTATCTCCATCGGGTGTAGCAATGTAGCCAGACGATGCGGTCAGATTGAAGGTCGTTCCGGTAATACCCTCAATGGCAGCCTCGGCTTGCATGCCGCCAAGCATCACGCCCAGCAATACCGCCACAAGCCATCCCCTGGTTGGTTGTTGAATTTTCATGGTTCGTCTCCTGAGTACGAGTCGGGTGCACCATTAATTGATACGGATCTCGGTCATCATGCCGCCGAAGTCCTCGACATTGTTGCTAAGAAAGTTGAGATTCGTGGTGTAAAGAAAATAGGTACCGGGTGCGACCGATGCGGTATCAATAATCACATCGACCGATTCGCCTCCCCCCAAAGTGATAGAGTTGGTCTCATAGACGGTGTCAATCGCCTGCGCCGGACCATCGCCGTCAAGATCCGGACCTCGTAACAACCGCGCTCCGGTGCCGACCACACGCATCTTCAATCCCATGCTCTGCAGGGTGTAGAACCGGGTAACGTTGAGGTTAGAGATGCGCAGCAGGATCTTTTCGCCACTTGTCACGGTGACCAGTGAGCTGACAGCCTGCGAGACCTTGCCGCCGTTTTCGTCCGGTGGTATTAGCGGAGCCGGATTCACCGTATCCGGATAGCCACGGCCATTAAGCATGGCGTAGGTATCCTTCATGTTGGCAAACGGCAGGGGCTGCACATTCAGACTCGCATCGTGGAACTCGGGGTCAAAGGAGCCAATCTGCAGCGGCACTTCAACATCGTAATAGGTGGAGCCGTCGCCGTCGTTATAAACATACTTGTACCCACTCTGATGGGTAAAACCGTTGAGATTGCTTCCCGCCGGCAGGTCGTTCTGGATTGGTTGCACGTAGAGATTCCCGAGCATGCCCATCTGCATATGTTCGGTCGCCTCCACATGGCAGTGATACATATAGGTGCCCGGCTCGACCAGGTTATAGTAGTAGGTCAAACTCGAGCCCATATTGACCGAAATGGAGGCATCCGGCACCCCGTCGAACACGGTTGAGGCATTGGGGAAACCGTGGAAGTGGACGGTATGCGGATCGAACAGATCCGGGCGCATCATCATCCCGACATTGGTCAGGGTCAGGTAAAACTCCTGCCCCTCTTTCAACGTAATGGTCGGTGCAGGAAAGGCCGCCGCCAGGTTGCCCGCATCCATGGCCTGATCCTCGGTGGTACCGGTCAGGTTGGAAAACCCGAACATGTACTGCAGGCGACCGTCGGCCATCTTGACAAAACCGTCACCGGCACCCAGGTGCATACACTTGAGCTGGTTCGGGTCGTAGGGTACGTCCGGCACAGCATCCCCGTTACTGTCTCCCGGGCATTGCACATACACCGCTGCTTGTGCCGGCAATCCGATGCCCGCCAAAACCAGTGCTATGGTAGCCGAGAGAGCTCTTAGCTTAAATTTGTTCATGAGCGAACTCCTCTTCATCTGGCCCCGCCGCCTGCGGCGTGCGGGGCGCGGTTTTCATCGGTTACGGTTGCGACACTTCATCAGCGCCAATGTCTGTGCCTGCCCCTGCGGGGCGTGTTTGGGCATCGTAGTCGACAGCCAGCTCAGTGAAATCGACCAACACGGCATTGTCTCCGGAGTCGATCCCTGGTGATCCCGGCAGCAAGTGGTAATCGCCACTCGGGGTCAGCGGACCAAAGCTGACATCGATATAGTTGCCCCCCTCATCGAAGGCCGGAGCTGCAGCCAGCGAAGTCGTGGTTTCGGGCATAACGATGGTCTGCCACCGATCACCGTTGAAGTACCCTGCAATGAACGCCGGATCGACGGAGATATTGCTGGTGTCGTAGCCGGTAACATCAGTCAGGATGCTGTGCACCGGATTGAGGCTGCCGGCGACACCGAGTACCGCCAGGTCGTCATACACCGCCGGTTCACCCGCCCCAACATCAGGCAGCAAGCCGAAGATCGAGCCACCGGGGTTGCCCGGGTCAGGCTGCACAAACCAACGGAAGGAGCGGTTCTGCCAGATAATATTGTTGACCAATCTCGGATTGGAGAACGCCCGATACTGATTCAGCTTCCAGGAGGGGTAGATAAGCCCGCTCAGTTGCGCGCTGTTGGCCCTGGAGACAATGCCGGCAGGCTGCGCCACACTCTCGTTGGTATTCCCGGGTGCGAAGGCTTCACCCGCGGTCGCTGTGCTGTCATTGTGGGCGATGGTGTTGTTGATAATGTTCACCATCAGCGAGTCCTGCAACGAGATACCACCACCGGCAAGACCAGCCATGTTATTAGTCACAATGTTGTTCAACACATTGACGCGATACCAACTGTTGATACCAGCGGGACGACGCTCCACGTCCTGACCATTGACCCGCTCGGCGCGGATACCGCCACCGTCACCGGCTCCGGCCTGATTACCCTGAATCAGATTGCCGTCGATGGTGACATGTCCGGCACCCGGCGAGACACCGCCTCCCAGCCCGGCCTGACCACCGATATAGATACCGCCACCGGAGACCGACTGTTGCTGGTTGAAGGACTGATTGAACAGGATCGTGTTGTCAGCGATGCGACTCCACCAGCTCAGGCCCAGGTGACCAATACCGCCCCCACTGCCTGCAGAGAAGTTGCCACAGATGAAGTTGGAGGAGACGTTGTACTGGTTGGACCCGGTATAGAGGGAAATACCGCCGCCGGCACCACCCAGGTTGCCGTTCTGCGCAATATGGTTGTGGTGGATATCGAGGCGGTCATTATCCGCGTCGGTATAGATCTGACCGAGCGTCGGATCCACGCTGACCAGGGTAGGATGACCGACACGAATGCCGCCACCGAACCAGCCCTGATTGGCGATCAGCCGGTTGTTACTGATCTCCAACCCTCGGGTATAACCGTTAACGAAGATGGCGCCGCCATGATCTGCACCGGTGATACCTATGCCGTCGATGCGGGCATGATGTTCGCCAGGCCGGAACTGCAGGCGGGGACGTCCCGTGATATTACCGAGTACCGTAATGCCTGCGCCCTCAGCATCGAACAGCAAAACGGGTTCGTTATTGGTCACGGCAAACCCGGCTACCTGCCCAGGTAGCAGATCGAAGGCTCCGGCGGTCAGGAGTGCGCTGACCTTGTCACGCCACAGTTGTAGCTTCTCACTAGGCGCCTTACGGGCATTGATCACCGTGGCATAGGGCCCCCAGCCCTGCAGGCGAACTGGCTTGTACATCACCACCAGTTCGTTGTAGGCACCGGGAGCAAGGATGATCAGATCCTGCGGCCTGGCCATATCGATGGCATCCTGGATCGGTGTGGCCATCGGGTCTGCACTGGGGGCAACGTGGTGCACTGACATGCGGTCCGGCAACGGTCCGACGGTGACCGTTACGCCTTCGGGAGTGCTGGCACCACCCGCTGTGGTTACCATCAATTGGCCCGTGCTAGCGCCAGCCGGAACAGTGCCGGTGATGATGCCATCGCTCCAGCTAACCCCCGTTAGCGGCACGCCACCAATCGTCACCCCACCAGCGGTACCACCGAAGCCATAGTGACGGCTGATCATCGGCGGGTTGGCCACAGTGCCGTCGCTAGCAGGATTGGGCACATCCATATCACCGACGGCAACGATGGTCAGCTGCTGGCCTGGCTCCACATAAGGTCCACTACCAGCCGGTCCAGAGACGGTGTAGATCAATGGCGTCGCATCCGGCTGTTCACAGTCCAGCGGGCTTCCGGGGCCGGCAAAGGCAGCAATCGGCAGCACAGGGGTATCCAGATAGGTGGTACCACCCGGCATATACTGGAAGGTGTAACAGAACTGGCTGTAGCGACGATCAAAGTGCGGATCAACGATCATCTCCGGCACGCCGGGATTGGTGACCGGGTCATAATCCGGATTGGGGATCGGACCAGCATCGTTCATGCAGGCGGTCATCATGTTCGGCGACATGCCCGAGGCCATCGGCAGATTCGCCGTATAGGTGGAGGGCAGCACGGTATTGTACTTACCCCACTCATCGGCATAAGTGCGCACGATCTCGCGGCCTGTCCAGTCGCGGAACGACACCGGCAACCAGGGTGGCCCATACTTCTCGCCGAAATTCGGCGCATTGGGATCAAACTCATTGGCCAGGTCGTTGAGAATAAAGCCGACCGCTACCGCCGCCTTCGGCGTTTCGGTAAAGAGGAAGAAATCGGCCGCGGTGTTCTGGCCCTGAGTTAGACGCACCTGCTTGCGGTCACACAGCGGACGGTCGGTACCGGCATAAGGCGCGGCGATCAGGTCAGCAGGGGCAATCCCCGGATAGGGGGTGCCCGCTGCGTCGGTCTGCATGCTCAGATACGCCGGGACGGTGTGCAGGTCGCCGACACAAATGTTGGGCAACATCAGCTGTGAGGGCGTGTAGGCATCGCCGAAATCGACGTTCTTGTCCTCCTCCTTCAGCAGGGTATAGCCAGGCGGCACCTTAACCTCAACGACATAATCTCCCGCCGCCAGCGGCGGATCGGCAGGGTCAGCCAGGTCACCAGGACCAAAGGCATAGCCACCATCGAACACACCCGGACGCACCTGGTTGAAGTTGCGCAGGCCGTCATAGCAATCGATAGGCACGCCATCAACAGAATAGACCGCCCCCTGACAACCAGTCGGTACGCTGTCATCCCAGCTATCGGAATGGGTTACCCGCAGTGCATCACCCAAATCGAACACGCCATTGCTGTTGTGATCGGTATCCTCGGTGCCGGGAAAATTGCCCAACGGGTAGTTGTCCACATCCGGTGGTGTAATGATGCCGTCACCGTCCTGGTCCATGATAATACCGGCGGCATCGGACTGATACAGGTTGACCTGGACACGGGGAATACCCGGCTCCCACTCCTCGCCGACAGCATAACGCGGGTCATTCTCAGCACGGGTGATGGCATATAAAACCACACCTGAGATACCACCATTCTCACCGGTGGCATAGGTCGATTTTCCCCATTCGAAACGGTTAGTCTGGCCGAGGAAACCCTGGAAAGCCTGGGTCAGAACCGGACCGGTTTCGGTACGCGAGAGGTTATCACCGGTATTAGGGTTAATCAGCGGCTGGCCGAGGTCAACGACGGTGCAGAAGCCCGAGTCCACATCGCCCTGGGTACAGAACTGTGGTTGCGGGTTGAGGGTCTCACCCAGTGCCACAGGGCCGCCATCATCTGCTGTGACCGTGACGCCTGTTGCCTTGAGCTTGGCAAAATCCACTTCCGCCACCAGCCAGTGGAAGAACGGGAAGACCTCATCGAAGGGAGCCGCACCTTCATGATCGGTGGGCATCATCTGATAGATACGACCGTCACGAAAGCGTAAATTAATCGCGGCCTGATCAGCGCCTAGGGGCACATCGTCCACAGCCGGGTCATTACACTCGGCCGTCACACAATCGCGAAAACCGTTCTGATTGCGATCAAAAAATACAATGTGCTCGGTACGCTGGAACCAGTTGAAGACCGGCACCTCGCCCAAAGCAAGGTTCCCACCATTGGACGGAACCGTAATATCCAGAAACGCGATAATCACATCCAACGCGCTATCCCAGACCACCAGCTGATAATCGCCAGGGGGAACATTGTTGATCTGAAAACTGCTATCGGGGTTACACGGGCCGGCATAGACGCCGCGACCGGTACCGGCAGGAGCATCGTTCAGACCAACCCAGCAACCGGGAACCGGATGACCGCTATGGAAGGTGTAATCCGGCGGACGCCCGGTATGCAGATTGGTAATAGTCCCGCTGACGCTGGAAGTGCCAGACGCCGCAGCGGCATCACAATATCCTGCAGGAGCACCTGCCACATTACTGTAGCAGTCAAAAGGCTTAATGAAACCGACAAAGACATGATGTCCCGGAGGACCAAACTCGGTGAAGTAACGCGGCTCGTTGGCCTTCACCCAGGCATCGATAGTTCTGCTTCCCTCGATGGTGTGGGTTTGCTGCCAGCCCGCACCGGCAGGAGGTACCAGCTGTACGCCGTACTTGCCTGGCGCCAGATTCTTGACCAGTGCAACACCATCGGCATCGGTCAAAATGACCCCGTCCCCCATGGTAGCGACAGTGCCATCCGGGTTATAGCTGGTACCTAGCGGATTACCGAAAGCGTCCTGAATAATCTGGCCACCGGCAGCACCGTACTGACCAGCGGCATCAAACAGCAACACACTGAAGCCGGGCAACCCCGGCTCCTGAGGCAAATCGGGAGCGTTATTAATAGGATTGGTATCTTCAAAAGCAAAGATGGAGATCTGCGCCGTCGGCATCGGCGTAGGGGCAACATCAAGGGTAAGATCCGTCACCGTCGCCGCCGCATCAAATTTCACCGCACCACCACCGTTGCTGTGACCGGTAAACGGCAGTACGGAAACAAAATAGCGTTTGCCAGTATCCGGAACAGGAATGTTGACGGAGCTCCCTTTCGTCTCTCCTTCCTGCACCACCGGCATATGGCTGGTGTGGAATTTCAATGACGGCGCATCCACGGTATGCTCACCTGGATTTACCGCATGACCAAGGTCCTCCTCCAGTAACCAGCGAAACCCTGTAACCGGATTAGCGTTGCCATCCTGAACCTGCAGATTAATACTGCCGGGTACAGCATATGCAGGTGACGTAACCAGGAGACAACAAATAATTGTGGTGACCAACCAGGCAGGCATGGCCAACCACCCATCCCTGGCGAAGCTCACCTGTCGACTGTGCTTGTTCATCTCTGCTCTCCCACTAGCTGATTCAGTAACACTGGACAGACCGCGTTCGTTCGCCTGCCGTTGCACCGTGCTGCCAGAATACCGTTAACCCAAAAAATGCCGATCGCTAGAAATAACCACGACCATCGAGAAATAGCCTAGTGCTTAGCTAGTGGATTACTGGTCGGTGCACCCCCCATTTCCGTAGGGGGACGACCCTATGAGCAAGTAGTAGTTCACCTGATACCAAAAATAACAGGCATGCCAGTGCACTACCGTCAGCAGAAACCAGATTGAGTTGAGAGAGACAAAAAAGTGGATTGATATTATTGAAATTAGGTGGATAGCAGTTGCTGCACCAGCGACAAGATATCACCAGGTGTCGTGGTCTCCTTGCAGAGAAACTCACTGGCGCCATTGGCAAAGGCCACTTCGCGGTATTCCGGCAAATCATAACTGGTCAGGATAACCACCTTGACTGCGGAATCGGCATCTTTGATTTTGCGGGTAACCGTTAAACCGTTTTCACCGGGGAGTTTTATATCCATCAGTACAAGATCGGGGCGGTATAATGCCGTCATCGCTATGGCTTCTTCACCCGTACCGGCTTCCACGACATCAATTGCAGTAAAGTGTTCTTGCAGCAACGCATGCAGTGTTGTGCGAAACCCAGGACTATCTTCCACCAACAGTGTGCAAAACATCTCTCATGGCCTCCGCTGCACATTCACCTGTACCGCTCATATCCCCTGCCACAGGCATATTCGACAACCAAGCCTCCCGACTGAGAACATTTCACTATACGAGAAGCAGATTAGCTAAGCGCGGTACAGAAGCAACCCCGGTTGAGACCCCAGTTGTATGACTTCATTACCCCATTATTTTTCCGGAAATCCCCTCAAAACGGAAAATGCACAATATTCATCTATACTCCTGAAACAACAGAGAAACAGCCTTTCGATGGCGGAAATGTCGGTGCTTGGAGAGCTGGTTTTGACAACCTAAACACTTGAGAAAAAATCCCAGCATCCATCCGGGGCTACATTAAAGGGGAAAAACATGGCAAAACAGTTGTATCGAGTGCTGCTGGCAGACGATCACACCATCCTGCGTGAAGGCTTGCGCGCATTGCTGGATGCATCACCAGGTATCATAGTTATTGGCGAAGCAGCCGATGGTCATGAGGCCGTACAGATGGCCAACCAACTTTCACCAGATGTCGTCCTTATTGACCTTTCAATGCCAAGAATGAACGGTACCGAGGCGATCGAACTCATTCGCAAGCGAAATTCACAGCTCAAGATAATTGCGCTCACCGTCCATCGCACCGAGGAATACGTTCGCGCTACCCTGGATGCCGGCGCCAACGGCTATGTACTCAAGGATGATACCCGCAACGAGCTGACTTCATCGATCAATGCAGTTATGCAAGGAAAGACCTACCTCAGCCCTTCAATCTGCGCTCAGCTGGTTAACGGTTATCTTGAGCCACATAGCCCTAACAGCACCAACACATCATGGGACGCGTTGACACTTCGCGAACGCGAAGTAATAAAACTTATAGCGGAAGGAAACACCAACAAAATGATTGCACGCCTGCTTTCTATTAGCGTAAAAACCGTGGAAAAACACCGTGGCAACTTAATGAAGAAGCTTGGCCTACACAGCGCATCAAAAATTACTGCCTACGCCATTGAACACGGGCTAATTGAATTCTGAGAATGCAACCGTTCCTGGCCAGCAAACCTCAATCCTCGTGCCTGTACCAAAACCCGATCGAATATCAAAAGCGCCCCCCATAAGTTCGGCACGCTCACGCATACTCTTTAACCCGAGACTGGGTCCATTAAGAACTTTGGCATCAAGGATGAAGCCACAACCATCGTCATGAATTTTCAGCACCAGCATATCCCCGCGTAGCCCCAGAGATATATCAACCCTTTGTGCTGAAGCATGTTTGCTAATATTGTGAAAAGCCTCCTGCATAACGCGGAAGATGACAACTTTCAGCTCTTCGCGCAACGCCTCCTCATCTATCCCTACACTCTTAATCACCTCAATCCATGGAAACATGGCAGAGAATTCCCGACAAAACCAGTTGATGGTTGCAACAAGACCAAGATCATCAAGAATCGAAGGACGCAAATCCATAGAGGTTCGCCTCACCTCCTCGATAGTGTCGCGAATTTTCCCGACCACATCATGCAGTCGTTCTAATGACTGCGCACTCGCCGAACCCTCGGCACTGCGCAGCACATCTTCAACCGAAAACTTAATGGCGCTAAGCCGTTGCCCAATGCCGTCATGCAATTCATTAGCGATACGTTTTCGTTCATTCTCCTGTGCTGCAATGAGCAGTGAAGAGAGATGATGCATGGCCTTTTCAGAACGTCGCAACTCATCCTGAACGCGCACTTGCTCTGAGACATCAATAACATTACCGAGAACAAAAACCCCCTCATCATTTTCCAGACGTGACTGGCTCATCTTCATCCAGATGCTGGTTCCGTCATATCGCCAACCCTCAACCACATTAGCACTACTCATTGTGATATAGGCACCCTGATCCACATCGGGCAATGCCGAGGGTTCATTGACATCATCGAGTAACTGACGCAACTCCATGCCTGATATCTCATCGCGGGAATAACCAAATATCTCTGCAAAGCGTTGATTACAGAACACCACCCTGTTTTTCTGCTGCAGATAGATCCCTGTCAAGGTATTCTCAACCAGTGAAGTATAACGCCGCCCCAAGGCCTCAAGGGAGATCCAGTCACGGTCATTCTCTTCGATTTGCTGCTTCAACATATCGATAACCATGGTCAACTGGCTAGTCTTCTTTGCGACCTCATGCTCCAGCTTCTTGCTATATTCAAGCGCAAGTTCCTCTTCTCGTCGGCGGTCGCTGACATCCCGCATTATCGTGACGTACTCGTAGTTTCCAGCAGTATTCACCATAGCGTGGGTTCGTGCCTCCACCCAGCGCCAGTCACCAACCGATCGTCTCAAGCGAAAAGTATTGCTTTCGACAGATTCACCCGTGGGAATATGTGTCATGCGGGTGGCGACAACGTCACGGTCGTTCTCATGCATCAGGTCAAACAAACTCACGCCAAGTAATGCCTGCGGCGTGCTGCCCAATAGCGTGATACTTGCCGGGGAGAGATAATGCATAGTGCCATCTGAACTGTGCTGTACGATGAGGTCAGATACCGAGTCAACCAGAAGTTGCAATTTTTCCTCACTGGCAGAAGCCTTGCGGTCAAGCCCTGCCCTGCAGGTGACATCCTCGGCAACAAACAAAGAGAAACGATTCTCACCACCTAACCTTTGCCCAGTCTGGTTCAGTGAGGAAAGATGTATCCTGAGATAACGTAATAACTGCTCATCATAGACTCGCAAGCCGTTTGCTGGCGTCGCGAAATTCGCCATTCTGACCATATCGACATGCTGCAGGAGATAGCAATCAGGGTCAGCACAGTATGGATGGAGTCGCTGATGAAAATCTTCACCTATCGCGCTCTTCACCCCCCCCAAACCCCAGCGTTCAAAAGTACGATTAGTGCGCACGATCCTACCAGAGCCATCAACCATGCAGATTAGCTGTGGCAATGTATCGACGACCGCTTCCCACTGACGCTTTGCCCTGCCGATGGGCCCGTCAATCAGGTCATGCCCCAATGAGGAGATCGCTGTCACAGAGTACCTATTCAAATCACTCGTCATTCTCGCTCACCGGCTTACGAAAACCCATGACATCAAGGCTGACATCCAGCACTTGCTGTTCAACACCACCTCGCCGCCTGGCCGTTGACCCTGAAGGACGAGCGGATATGCTTATATTATTGAGTACTAGCACCGGTGCTTTTGATTCGAGCTCATAGAGAATTTTTTCAAATGTCGGCAAATCCATCCGCAAATTGATTCTAAGCACAACCCGGTGCAGGCCGCTCCCCTCCTGCTCGCCAAGGATCTGGCTACTGACAATACTTCCCCCCTCATTTTCAACAGTCTGTTTTACCCGCCGCTGCAATTCCGCAGCTGCCAGTGTCGGTCGGTTACTTTCAAGATAGTAGCCATGACGCTTCTCTGCCACTGCCAGGCGCTGGAGCTGTGCTCTTGCCGACCTGCCTTCGTTAAGGAGGTTATGCATACCAGCAAGACGCTGAGTTAGTTGCTGTAATTGCTGGTCATAGCTCGCCGACACAGCTCGCAGCGGTATCACCAATAAAGCATATCCTGTACCCATAATAATAATGAGGATTGCCAGCGCAAGTACTCGCCGCTGTTTCGGAGCAAGCTGCTCAAGCTGCATCACTGGTATTCCTTATTGCCAGGGAAATGACATAACGTTCATGTCCGGTTTTCGGGTTTTGCGTTAACGGCGCTTCAAAACGTGGGTCGGAAAATAACGATGATTTGCTGAGATGAGCCAACAACTCGGAAACAGCATTCGCCTCACCGCTTAACCTGATACGTCCTGATGTTATGGTTAACTGCCCGGCCCATGACTCATCAGGCATCAGACGTGTAAGCTCCAGCAGAATATCAAGCACGGACGGTGTTGCACTGGCATGCTGCTGAATCAGATTCATGTGCTCTATACGATTGTGCAGGTCACGACGATCATTTTCGGCCTGATTTACCTGTCCTCGCAGCACCGCCAGCTCACTTTCCAATTGTGCTGCTGCCTGGTGGCGCTGAAAAAAAGGCAGGACGGTTACCACCAGTAATAACACCAGGGCCGAGAGGGCCAACATCCCCTCGATTCGTCCCATCCCTGCACTTCCCGACCGCCACTCGGCGGGGCACAGTTCAATGCCCGCCCGCCCATTGATTGCGTCACTAACAACATCCATTGTCGCCGTTTCAATGCCCATCGAAGCAAGGGCGTTAACAGCAGGCTCAACGCCATCACGCGGGGCAACATAAAGGGTGAGAGAAATTTTTTTGTTCACCACATCTCGACGCATGATCTTGTAGTCGAAAAGAACGTCACTCTCAGTGAACGGGGTGTAGCGGTCCATGGAAAATGACAGCACCCGACGAAGCGTGCTCTCCGCCTCAAGCGGCAGTTCCACCTCACGAACCAGTACCAGGGACTCATCGAGCAGGAGTTCGCAAGGCTGCTTGCCTCCGTTTGGCCGAAGGATAGCGCTGGCGCCCCTGGTGCCCCCCGTATGCCCAAACCCCAGGCAATCTTCCTCTACTGATGGGCTATTCGGGTCGACGAAACACAGTTTGTCATGTGAAGCCCTAACCTGCAGACGATGGACAGAAAAGAGGCGCCGCAACGAAAGCGGCAGCATGGCGCCAATCTCCCCCAACCACCAACGGACAACAGGCGCCATGGGCACAATAAGCGCTTTCAGTCTTGATGTGTCCATGGATGCAGAGCTGCCCGCACCATCCCTTTCGTTTGTTATCAAAGAAGTCTCTGTCTCTTTCATCAATAGACGCTCAAGCTTCATCATCAACCCGGTTCATCGTTATCAGCCAATTGGACATGGTCAGGAAAACTATAGACCAAGCAACCACTACTCGCAGTAGGTGAAAACCGTAGCCGCATGGGGGCCATACCCCATTTACTGGGAATCCATCTCTGATGGATTACATTTAATGGCGTTAACTTGATAAACCGCGACCGAGCCAGTCTGTTAAAGACTCGCCATGGTCTAAATGAACACACAGAAAAGCCCCTCGGGAGGATCCCATGAAATGCACCTTGTCAGTTGTCCACAACAAAAAACCGTCATTAGTCAGCCTGTTCGTCGTCACGCTTGCCGCCCTGAGCAGTCAAGCCGGCGTCGCACAGGAAATGCCGCATCACAATCATGCCAACCACTCACCGATGCCGATGCAGGAGGCAGCAGCACCGAGTGCGATGGAAGATCACTCTCACCATATGAAAGCTCTCCAGTCGATGGGAAATCACGACTACAGGCGGAGTGTCGATCAATACACGCTGCCGGCGCTGGAGCTGGTCGATATGCACGGCAATTCGGTGCAGATAGAGCAGGTGTTGGACACCGATCAGCCACTGATGGTTAATTTCATCTACACCTCCTGCACCAACATCTGCCCAATCCTCAGCGCCACCTTTTCCTCCGCACAGCAACAGATGGGAGAGGCGGCTGCCCCTGTCAACTGGATCTCGATCTCCATCGATCCGGAATACGACACACCGGCACGCTTGCGCGAATATGCAAAGCGGTTTCAGGCCGGCGCCAACTGGCAGTTCATCACCGGTGAGGCCGCCCAAATAATCGCACTGCAAAAAGCCTTTGGTGTCTATTTCGGCAGCAAGGCTAATCACAAACCGGTAACCCTGATGCGGGCCGGACGTGACCAGCCATGGGTACGACTCGAAGGGCTCACCAGTGGCGCCGAACTTGTTGCCGAGTACCATCAGATCGCGCATTAGCAATGGGAGTGCCACGACTACTGATATTGCTTCTGTTGCTTGGTATGAACAACCTCTCTGCCGCGATGCAGGAGGATGCTTCTACCCGGCACAGCCGTCACTCACAACAAAATCCATTTGAGGTCGGCAAACAGATATATCTTTACGGCAAGCTCCCTGATGGCGAGAGCATCAGTGCCAAGGTACGTGGCGATGTCATGCTACGCGGCACCCAGTATGCTTGCGTCAGCTGCCACCGACGAAGCGGTATCGGCTCAAGCGAAGGGGGCGATCCGGTGCCGCCGGTAATTGCCAAGGCACTTTTTTCTCCGAGTACAGCCAGCCTTCACGATAGCTACCCCAGCGGAGGCATGCACACTGAAATCCGGCCCGCCTACACCACCGAAAGCCTGGGGCGTGTACTCAGGGAGGGTATCGATCCGGCAGGGCGCGAACTGTCACCGCTGATGCCACGCTTTACGCTGAACGACAGTGAGGTGCTTGCCCTTTCCACCTACCTTGCCAACCTTAGCGTCACCATACCGCCGGGAATCGATGAGCAGGAGATGCATTTCGCCACCATCACGACACCGGGCAATGATGCCGCGCGTGACGCACTGCTCGAAGTCTTAACCACCTATTTTCGCGATAAAAATGCCGGCACCCGCGGGGAAACCCGACGGGCGCAACATGCGCCCTACCACAAGGAGTGGGTATACAACTCGTACCGGCGCTGGGTATTGCACGAGTGGGCATTGCACGGAAGGGAAACGGAATGGCCTGCGCAGCTGCAGGCGCTCTATGAGAAGCAGCCCGTTTTTGCCATCCTCGGTGGCGTAGGCAGCGGCCACTGGCAGCCCGTTCACCACTTCTGTGAGGAGCAGCAGTTGCCCTGTCTGATGCCGAATATCCCCCTACCGCCGAGGCATGCCGACGAGGACTTCTACTCGCTGTATTTTTCCCGAGGAGTCGCCCTGGAGGCCGAGGCCCTGGCACGCCATCTTGAACATACGACCCGGCATAAGCAGCAGGTCATTCAAATCAGGGATAGCAGTGATATTGCAGAAGTAGCGGCGGCTACCCTGCAGCAGGCGCTAGCCGGCCAGGAGATGTTCAAGCTGACAGATATCGTACTGGAGGCAGACCAGGTAGCCGATGCAGACTTTTGGGCAGGGCTTGTCCAGCAGTATGGTAAAGCGGTATGGGTTCTGTGGCTTGATGAGAAAAAGTTACAGGGACTTGGCCAATTTCCAACGGCAGGCCAGATAATGCCCACAGCCATCTATCTTTCGGCCTCACTCCAGCAGGACAGCACAGCTTTGCAACAACACCCGCTGCATACACGCTTCACCCTGCTCACGCCATACCGGGCAGCTGACAACGACAAGTACACCTTTCGCTTTCGCACCTGGGCACACCTGCGCAAGATCCCGATCAGCGATCTTCATCTCCAGTCATCCAGTTTCCTCACCGCTAGCCTGGTTGGAGAGACCTTGATGCACCTACGTGGAAATCTCTCACGAGAGTATTTTCTCGAACGCATCGAACATATTCTCGACAACATGATAAACCCCTCGCTCTATCCACGTATCAGTCTCGCCCCCGGCCAGCGTTATGCCGCTAAAGGGTGTTATGTATGGGAGATGGCAAAAGACTTCGAAACCGCACAGTGGATAGTGCCTTAGATTCAGCTGAGAGGAAAAGGAAACAGGGGTCTAGTTGCAAATACAAAGTATCTTATTAAGT
>JBFFNE010000065.1:0-17312 GCA_041563315.1 Thiohalomonadaceae bacterium | reverse complement strand
GCGCAGTAAAACGGCAGCGCTCTCGGGCCTTACCCTCACTGGCCATGACATATCGTGTGGCCGGGCTGGTGATCTTCCCAGGTGACGGTCACTTGACCCACCTGCATGGCCAGTGCGGGATAGACTTGCTCATCCCTGGATGCTTCAGCATCCCCTGCACAGCGGTTCACTTCGGTCAGACTTCAGGAAGTCAAAACTGAACTGTTTTTGTTATTCAGCCAGGAAATTGTGCAGTACCGAACTCACCGGTCAGCAATTTCAAAACCATCAGCGAGCGACCACGCGCGAATCGTCTGGCACTGGAGCAAAATGCATCAGGACTTATGCAGATTAGCGTCGCCCCTCATGGCCTCCTGCAACTTGATGTTTTCGGCTCGATACTTCTATCACAGCTTGGTGGAAAACATCACCTCGGGGAACATGACCAAGCTCCTGCGTAATGACGCAACACTCCAGAAAATCAGTTGACACAAAACGTCATGAACAGCCTCAAAGGCTAACGCAAACTGTTACCAACAACTCTCGACGGCTACTTGAGATATTTGCAAAAAATGGCGTATTAATCGCCTAAAAATAGCTATTGCACTCAGTTTACAGCTGATTCATGAGGAAACATGACACACGTCGGCTGTATCTTTTCGACGTAGCAATAGCGCTCAGGAGTTTTCTTTCCGACGACGACAGTGATAACTTTCACGATAACTTTTCGGTGACATTTGTTGCACTTTTTTAAACTCACGACTGAAATGTGAACTATCCCTGAAGCCACAGACAAAACCTACCTCCGTCACACTTGCAGTTGAGTGGCGTAACATTCGAGAAGCCACCTTGATCCGAAGCTCATTAAATAGGCGTGTATAGGTCGTCCCCTCTTCACGCATTTTTCGCTGAAAACTGCGCACCGACATCCCAAGCATATCTGCCGCCACTGCCATTCCCGGTTTTCTTCCGAGGTCGTTCTCCAAAAACTTCTCCACCATTTCTGTGACCCTGACCTTACTACTATGCCTAAAGGGTTCAGCATAGCTGGAAAGAAACTGATCCAGACCGGCTATCTGGCCTCGACGATTATGTTCACGCCATGTAAAACGCCAACGCGTATGCTGCTCCAAGGGGGGGGGTAAGACATCCATCGCTGTGAGTACATGCAGCAGGCTCTCGGTGCAGACTGACAACCACTCCACTTCCATGCCCTGGCACCCGTTCCGCGAAAGGATATAGCTAAGAACACCGCATAAAAACAACTCTTCCACCGCCCTTGGCTTATCGTCTATATCGGCAACGTTTTCGACATCAACAAAATTTGGTCCGGAAGCCCGCAATTCCACTCTTCGTGTCGGGTGAAAGTACCTGTCGTAGCGATTAAACTTTTCCATTAGCTCAATCGGTGAGGCTGAATTCAGGAAAATGTAAAGCAGTGATGAATATAATGCATCTTCAGGAATATTCTCTGGCAAGCTCAGTATCGCCTCAGGCCCTTTGGCATCCATCAGTTCCTGCAACAGCAGCATCTTGTCAGGCGGCGATGGACCAATATCCTCGCCCCCGTTTTTTTTCCAGCATCGTTTGTGCACATCAGGCGCAACTTTGTCCATTGCACCCATGATCATCCGTTCCATGTGTGTCGTTTCCGGCAACATTTTCTCCACTCTCCGGCACAGGGCAAATGGCTAGCCCGCCGGGAATAACAGCACCCCGCCGAGTGAGCTCCAATCGAGGCACCACTACAGATCGTCATCGAAAAACGCGGACTTGATTCCACTGAATCGTAGTAGTTGAACAGAAGATACTTCGTAGCTGCGTGTTTTCTTCTTCTCTCAATTTACATACTAATAACCATCATAACTTATGCAGCATGCCCTGGAACCTTGTAATTATCCTGGGTAAGGATATCAATACCACACTGCAGGTTTTCCAGCCAGGCCAAAAACTCATTAATGCTCTTTTCCCCCTGAAATACACCACCGTGCTGGGGAACGATCATATCTATGTCCAACCCACGCACCATATTAACCCAGTAGCGCAAGACCTTGTTTCCATTCATGTAGCGCCGGTGAAAACCTTCCATTGTGCGTACATGCTGTTTGAAATCCTTTACGGGCTTTGCGCAAAGCGTTTCATGTACCATAGAAGCCCCGAGATCGCCTGTAAAAAGAATCCGACTAATTGGATCATAGAAATGAAAATTCCCTTCTGAATGGAGAAAATGTGCAGGAACGGCCTTTATTGCTGCCCCGCCGATTTCGATATCCATTCCCTGATCAGGTATACCAAGCAGGCGCCCTTTGGTGGCGCCTGGGCTGCAAAAGTGAGGCACAAAGCGTTTCCACAACTCCGGCACAATAACTTTACACTTTGTGCCCACTATCCATTTATTCAACGAGGCGACAATATCCGGGTCCTGGTGAGAAGCGATTACAAAGTCCAGGTTCCTGGGTGCGACGTACTGATTGATCGCCATATACAAACGGCTATAGGTAAGATTTCCTCCAGGATCGATTAAAGCTGCGTGCTCATTATTAATGATCAGAAACTGCGTTGCCTGGACACTTTCGCAGACCTGTTCCTCGTTATCTTTGTCCCAGTCATCACCACAGGTCACCAGATCGGAAAAGGCAATACATTTATGATTACTATCTTCATACAATACGACAGGCATAATAACTCCTTATATTTCTTTACATGCGCACTAAAGGACTGCGCTCCATCCATGACTTAAACACTTAAGAATTCATCTAGTCAAAGCACTCCACACACTCCGTTTTTTACAGATTTGAGTTGAACTGCCACTGAGTATTATATTCCATGCCCCAAGCCTACACCTCAGGGGTATCCTATACTGATTCCTTTTAACACTCGCCTCCCTTGACCAGGAAACGCACATAGAGCAACTATAATGGCAACTATGCCAGCAAATCATGCCACTACGCTTGCACAAAACTGCCAAATAATTGAATAAACGCGCCACTACTTGCTAAAATCACTCATATTCTTTATAAAAAGAATAATAGATTCATAATTTATATTTATAGTTGCTTAACCACTTAACGACCCAAATAGCAATAGTGCTCTATTGTATGACCTAGCATCTAGCATAATAATGGGTGGTTTATGTCGTCATTGGTCATTTCCCAGTAAAGACAGGACACCTGTCAGGTAATTTTGTAATATTATCCGACACAAATTATTTACCAAGGAAGGTATTGGACACATGCGCCACCGGACCCACCTCGAATACCTGCTTTACTCTGCCATGTTCAAGGTGCTACCAGACGTAGTTAGCGACTGCCGCCGCCAATGGCAGGAGCAGGGTCAAACAGAAGAGCCGGACCGGACTGCGCTTGTGAACTGCTTATTACAGCAGTTCGGACCCGAACAATTTTTGCAGCTTTGTGAAAAATTCCCTTTGCATGCCCCCGCATCCCCCCTGTTTTTCCTTCTGTATAACTCATCGACACCCGTTTCACTGGTCAATAAGATTTCATCCCATGCACCACTTTTTCATCAATCACGTAGACTTGAGGTTATAGAAGAAGGAGAAAATTACTTCACTGTCGAAGATGTTTATTTTGCCGGTCCTCCTTCCATTCCTGCTGATGACATGTTTGTTTGCAGTATTCTTAAAGGCGTCCTATCTGAATATGGCTGCCGTGATCTTACGGTGGAATGGGAGTCAGTGCGCTCTAGAGAGCTCTACAACATATTATCAAGTGTCAATATAAAACCTCTATCAATAGAAATGTTCACACGCTGGCGTTACCGCTGGACCAGACTTGAGCGCTCCTATCGCATTGAGGGAATGGATGACTTTTTCCTCGAAAATATTGATGGTAACGGAGGTGGTTGTACAGATTCTTTACTTTATAATCTTCAACATTTATTGGCAGAGGACCTATCATGCCGTCCTCCCATAAAAATAACCGCATCCAAACTCAACATCTCTTCTCGGTCCCTGCAGCGAAAACTCCATGCAGAAGGGACGAGTTATGCCAAAGTTTATAATGACATGAGAATAAAGGCTGCAGAAAGACTTCTCCTTGCCTCTAGCATGACGCTATCGGAAATAAGTCACTATGCAGGATTTAATGATAGCGCTCATCTCTGCCGCGAGTTCAACAAAAAGCATCATCTCACACCTGGAAAATTTCGTCGTGGTAGGTAGTGATGACTGGTTCCCAAGCCACCTACCTGACTTAGCTAAACCCCTAAACATAAGAGCCGCCAATTATTAAGCGGAACAGCACCGAATATTCCATAAATTCTGCCCTCTTCCACTACCACCTCAAGTTGGCGATGGCATCGCAACTCATGTTAACACTGCACTATGACAAATAAGGTGATATCAAATCCGACACTCACTTCTCTTGCTCAAACCGCCTCGACTTGGTTTATACTCATCGAAAGGCAACGAATTGGAGTGTAAGCACATGTGGAAAAAGGTCGAAAACTACTCACTCAATTTTCATAACAAGCCACGCCGCACCGCTATTCACCTGAAGCTGGCAGACGGCAGTGACGCCATTATGGACCATCTTTCCATAGAGGAGCTCCACACCCTCGGCACTCTCCTACGCGAGGAGGCACAGGTGTGGTACCACAGCACCCGCGGCGATCTGACAGCACACTCTGCGCCATTGCATGAAGAAGAGCTTGATTAACTTGAAGGAATTGCTATTGCATTCCCCGGGGGGGGGGGGGGGGAGGGTTATGGTGATCCCGTATCCTATGAGTCGCTGACGTTCTCACCATCAGATATCAGAGGTACTTTGATATAGGTCTCTATAGGGATATACGAGACCGATGCTTTACGCGCAAGATCAGCGATATTGATAAATCCTTCACGTACCGCAACCTGTAGCATGAAGTCGTTGTTGCAGCTGTACTCGCGACAGGTCTCTGGCCTTTTTTCCCATATTTTACACCGCCAGGTCTCCTTATCCATATGAATGCACAGTCCTTCGGCATTCTTACCCATATAGCCTTTTGCCGGCAGACCATCGACACTCCCCTTCATCTCATGCGGCTTGAGTTTGACCAGCAAACGGCAGCAGAATGTGCGACACCCCAGATGTCGGCCGGCTTCACAATCGACATAAACCGTTTTTGACTCATCCGCCATCTCCTACATCCTCCACCCGTCATATTATAGGTATGCTTGTCATGCGCTAGCGCAGTTTCTTAAATGCGTTTATATGTTGCTATATCCCTCATCTACTTCATGGATAAAGCCATGTGCTCGATGAGCCACCGCCAAGGGTTTCAGTGCAACAAAGCAGAAGGCATACGCGTCTGCTCGCCATAAAAACAGATTAACAGCCATTGGTTCTCAAAAGTGTGACATAGCGCATATCTGCCACCGGCTCTAACGCCAGGCGTTCACACTACGGATGGAATAAATTATCCCCATTACAGGCGGATGGGGAATGACAGAAATCGCGTCATCCTGAGGTGGACATCTCGTTGTGGTAAAGGGTATCACTGCAGGGGTAATATTTGAGCTGGCGTGATTACACTTCAACTTCCCATGGCAGGAGTGAAATGCCCTATCGGGTGGACTGGAAACACCGCTGAACGTTGACCATTGGGCTGTGCCGTCGGCAAAGGGCAAGTGTGATCCAGGACATTCCCCAGTATCTGGAGCCAATCATGGCAGCGCCAGGAATCATGCCAGCAAGGTCAAAATGTCATTAACTTCTTCTCGACTGCGCACGAGGATTTACCAGCCTTTCTCGCAGCACCCGCTCGTTAACCACGATCCTTTCACCACTCGCGCAACCGAGGGTGTCAGAAATCGTGGGAGTTATCGACTTCGTGTTGCCTTCCATGGCACTCAGTAAAGACAGCTAGTTCGATTCAGCCACATCCAGTCTGGTGACATTATGCGGGCCGCTGATCACCTCTTCCATTGCCTCGATCTTGCCCTTGCAGGCAAGCATCACTTGCTCCTTGTTGCGCGCCATGATCAGGCCAAACTCCTCCGCCTTGTCTTCATCGATTTCAGGGACAACTTTCTCCAGTAACCGGGTAAAAACATCACCAAGTTCCAGCATTTTATCGTGCTCTTCTGCCGATTTCTTATCCTCAAACATGGCGCCGTCCCGGTCGCATTTCCACATCGCAATTACAGCCATTCTTCATATCCTCTATTTTCCTGATTGATTGGTGCAATTTTCCAGCCCATTTATCTTTTCAAAGGCTTATTCCGACTGTCGGAGGCCTGTTGTGAGAAAATAAAATACGCTAAATCATTGCCATTCGAGTTGCTTTTTATCACTACTTAGCTGACATTTTGCCATGTCTGACATGCTTAGTACGCCCTTAATAGCGCCGAAGCAGACTAACCAACACCCCCTGGATCTGTACCTGTTCAGCCGCGTAGGTCATCGGCTCCATCGAACTGTTTTCCGGTAACAGGGTGATGCTGCTGTCGTGGTTATCCTGCAGCCGCTTGAGGGTTGCCTCTTCGTGATTGATCAGCGCAACCACGATCTCGCCATTGCGAGCAACGCTGCGCTCCTCAATCACCACCAGATCCCCATCCATAATCCCCGCCTCAATCATCGACTCTCCCTTTACGGTCAGAACATAACAGGGACGTTGACTGATCAGGAAGTCGGGAACCGGCAGAAACTCCGGTTGCGATATCGCCTCAATCGGGCGACCCGCAGCAATGGCGCCCAGGTGAGGGATCCCCCTCTCCTGTGACTCCCATTCAACCAGCCTGATCCCCTGACGCCCGGCCATCGGTTCGACCAGACCGGCATCGATCAGTGCCTGGATATGTTTGTGTAACGATCCACGGGAGCTGAGACCCAATGCACGGCACAATTCATCATAGGTCGGTGGATAAACGAACTGCCTGGCGTTACTCCGCAGGTAGTCGTAGATCGCCTGTTGTCGCCGGGTCAGTTTCATTGCAAAGCCATCCGTTCTCCTATTGTTCTCCAATCTACCACATAAAGAACAAAATAAGAACAGGCGATTCACTCCCTTCAAACCGAAAAAATTGCGCACCCTGCTCCTTAAGCGTCAGCAGTGCCAAGCGGATACGCTCTCCGCCAGACAGGGTGCCAACCTGAGGCCCAAGCCGCTCGGCTCTGAAGCCGACACTTTCCAATGCCAGGGTGGCACGGTGCGCCCCCCCCAGTGCGCCTCCAGCAGATCGAAATCTGTGCTACTGCCTTGCACCATCGAGGATGCGCTGATAAGCCTCCAGGTGCCTAGCCCAATCCCGGTGGGACGCAACCGTCCCTGTAAAAGACGGCAACTCCTGTGGCAGGCACCCGATCCGACAGGCTTTCTCAATGCGGCCGCAAGTGGACGCAAGTTTGCCGGCAAGTAAACGTGCCAGCAACGATTTCCCCAGCCCGTTACGGGCGACCCACGCATGGGCGCCGCTCAAGGACAATCGAAAGATCGGAAAAAAGCGTGATGCCGCTATCGGCAAAGGTGCTAACCCAATAGAATGTGCGCGGATCAAAGCGCCTGCGTCTGGTCGATGCATACCCCATCCCTTTTCGTCTAACTGATGATTCGAACAGTTGAGTGAAAAGTGACTACTTCGTTGGGGCAGCAACGCCTTAAGTGGTGGATAAGTCTTGATGACGAATTGTGCACTCGGCATCGTGCAGATGCAGACTCAGGGTGTCGAGAGCGAAAGCCATAGGCATAGCGGTCAGTAATTGCGCAGAGACTCCCCCAAGCCTCTGCTCGCGTTCAGTGCCAGCTCCAGCGTATGTACGCATTGCTGAATGGCCTCGTTCTCCCTGGTGTGCGCAAGAAGTGTGTCAAGGTGATGCGGTAACTGGGTCAGCCCTGTCCTGCATAACTTTCCTGATTATCGGCTTCATGCTCCTGGCGATAGCCCACATCGTATCCCGATTTCCAGTATGGACAACAGGTGTAACCGCCATTTAGCAAGGGCTCCCCGAGCCGCCGGGGCTTGATCTGGTTAGCCACCAGTGTTCGTTTCTTCATTTTAATCACGTTTTGGGCGCATGCCGGGAAACACGGTTGTATCCTTTGGTGCCTTGCGGAAAAATCCGCCAAGCCCCAGCCGGTTGAGCTGGTAATACATAAAGCACCCGATACACCACCCTGCATACGAGATTACTGTAAGGGCGATCAGAACACCAACAACAAACCAGCCCGCCAGTGGATTTCCATATTCAATTAAGCCAAGGGCGATCATCACGGTAAGGGCGCCGACCAATTGCCCAAACTTGTGCGGCTGGATATTATCGAGACGATAATCAGACTTCATAAGGCGCAAAGGGCTAACCACCCAACGATAGAGAAGTGTAAAGGGACTGATTGCCCGTACACTCCCGGAAAGCAAAAACACAACGCCCAGCAGCATTAGTGGCAAGGTATTCTGCATACCGAGGGCAACACCCGATATTCCGATGGTTAACAACTGCCCCAGCTTAATCTCTGCGTGGTCCACGTAGTCCGTCATGACTTCTCTCCGCTTGTGTATTGAACTAACCATAAACTAAACTATTCATATACATGTCGTATATGACAGAAAACGCATAACTACAATACAATTATGAATAAACTAAATTGGGATGGATTACGCTTCTTTATCGCTGCGGCAAAGGGTGGCAGCCTAACTGCCGCAGCAAAAAGCCTTGGTTCAAACCAACCCACTGTTGGGCGGCATATCGATTCCCTTGAGGCGGAACTGGGAATCAAGTTATTTCAACGCTCTGTCAAAGGGCTAGTGCTTACCGAGGAGGGTATTCAACTCCTGGGCCACTGCAGGGAGATCCAGTCACTCGTTGTAAAGATCGAGAGAACCGTCTGCGGTGAAGAGGACATTAGTGGCACGGTCAGGGTCGCATTACCGGAAGGCCTTTGCCTTGAGGTGTTAACTCCTATCCTGCCTCAATTCTATCTCGATTACCCGAACATCCGATTAATCCTGAGCGTCTCCTCGAATACTGCCAACCTGACACGAGGTGATGCGGATGTTGCAGTGCGTCTGTTCCGCCCGAGCGAATCTAACCTGGTGATCAGACAACTCGGCAAAATAGAGATGGGACTGTTTGCCGCACGCTCCTATATCGACACCTTCGGGTATCCCACTCAGCCTGGTGAGCTATCCCAGCACCGTGTAATTAGTTACGGCGAGCAGCTGGCCACCATGCCCGAAAACCTGTGGCTGATGGAACACACCTCCCCTGCAGCACAAGTGTTGAACAGCGACAGCACTAGCACGCGTCTCAAAGCAACGCATGCCGGTGTCGGCATTTCCATCCAGCCCAGGATGTTCGTCAAAACCAATCCGCAACTGGTGCCACTATTAGAGGATCTCACCCTGCCCGCTCATGAGATGTGGCTGGTCTATCATAAGGATCTACGACAGATCGCCCGACTACGTGCGGTAGTGAATTTCATCGCGTCACACCTGACGGCGCCTGGTGCGGTGTAACTCACCACCTTCAGTATTTGGCATAGACGTCCCCGCCCTCAGCATTACCCATTCCGGCGCTATTCTCAGCCTATACTTGAGACCACTCGCCCGAATTCCGAGGCAACCAGCCGTTGGATTAAGGATAGGCGACGATGCAAAGAGCACCGCTCGTAGACCGCATTACCCTCGCGTTATCGATGCTCTTTTTCTCTGTGTCGCCGGGGTGACTCCGGGAGAGATGGAATTCAGTGGTGATATACGGATCGGCGACTTCAGTAGCGAGAGTGAAAACCCTGGCGGCCTAGACAGAGCTAAGTTTTGACGATACCAGTGGTACTTTATCTGGAGCGCTAATCAACCGTGGAAAGCCGCTTATTGCTGCCCTGCCTTACTCCCTTTTCTCAAGCAGACGAATCCCATCACTGTCGATGCTTATAACCCTCTGTTTGTATAATCCGCCTATGGCCTTTTTGAAGGATTTTTTGCTCATACCAAACAGCGCTGAAATTAATTCCGGATCAGACTTGTCGTGCACGGCAGCAAAGCCGCCATGTTTTCTTAAATAATCTTCAATGACACTCGCGTACTTATCGCGGGTTTCCTGCCCCCCCTGAAGACTTAGGTCAATCTTTCCATCAGGACGAACCTGCTTGATGTAACCTTTCTTATATTGCCCAAAACTCAAGCGCTCGAACACTTCATTTTTGTAGAGCACTCCCCAAAGACTATGATTAACAATCGCCTTGAAACCCAAGTCAGTACTGTTGGCTATAATGAGGTCAACCGCCTGTCCAGCTTTAAAACTGTGCGGCTTCTCATCGTCAAGAAACTTGTCGATTTTGGATGAAGCAGCAATCCGCCCGTCCATAGCATCGCGGTATACATAAACCAGGTAGGAGTGCCCAACCACCATCGGTCGGTACTGCTCTGCAAATGGCACCAGCAGATCTTTATCCAGCCCCCAGTCCAGAAAAGCACCAACCTCAGTGTTGGCCACGACGCGTAAATAGGCGAACTCGCCAACACAAGCCTTGGGCTTTTGTGTGGTCGCCACCGGACGGTCTTCTGAATCGAGGTAAAGAAAAACCTTCACCGTATCACCCACAGCCAGGTCACGCGGGGCATGCTGACGTGGCAGCAACACTTCACCGAGGTTCATCGCATCCAGATAAACCCCGAAGTCAACAACGCTGACCACCTCTAACTCATATGATTGGCCGATACCGATCATGTTTTTACCCTGTCGAAATAAATTTTTTATTTTATGAATGATATACCAAGTTCTGTATGACTCGGCGACTCCCCATCAGCATCAAGGGCCGGACTGCTCAGTGTTCTCATCGTCTACTCCTTCCCACACATCCATACGCTCAGCATCAGAAAGATGGACCTCTCGCCCATCAATAGTACGAAAACGACGATCATGGATACCACGCCGATACACGTGATAGCTCTGTACCTCACCGCTGTGGCTGTTAGTGACCTTAACGGTAAAAAGACGGTGGCTCTCTTGCCAGTGTGAATAATAAATGCCGCCAGAAATAACCAAGGTTAGCAGCACAAACCCCATAGCAATGATCATAGGGGTGCGGCGGTCAGAGGCCGGTGTTGTCTGGCATTCGGCTTCCTGCTTCCTCACCTGACGATTCTGATAGCGAACAAAGATCAGGGCAGCCAGGATGATCAACGCGGTGAAGAGGATTTTGACTATCATAACAACGAGAAGTGGCTACCAGGGCAGTAGAGTCTACCTGAATTCCTGGAATTTTGGAGACAGAATATGAAGAGTCCTTACAGCTTGATCCTTTCAGGCTCTAGACTGGATGTGTATCTTCCACCAGGTACGCGTAGCTAACTCTGTTCTTCAAGAGCACAAGAACGACAGTCCAGACTGTCCGGGCAATTCACACTGTAAGTCTTGAGTGCTTTACTCTTCGAATCATATCGCTGAGATAAATTGAAAGCACGGCGGCGAAGAAGCACCAGACCGAAACAAAGGCATAACCATAAAACATTGATGCCAGCACCACGGAGATGACTACCAAGATACCGAAAAACTGCAAATAGCGTTCACTGGAAAAGAGCAGTGGCACCAGCACCACCAGGGCGTAGAGCGCACTGGCAGGGATGGGGACGCTGACGGGCCCCCGATAGGTGGACGACACATGGTAAATGATGGAGTGTTCTCTCACCCCTACCGACATCCAATCGGGATGAAAGAGAATCGTGAAGTAGACCAGGCCACCCGTGAGTGCGCCAAACAGACCAAAACCAAGAAAGATCCTCCTGCGAATCTTGCCAGTTTCGATAAGCAGACAACAGAGCGGGAACCACCAGAGCCAAAGAAAGTACGAAAAGAAGTGAAACCCCATCGCATAGGGTATCGCGGCCTCCGCTGTTCCCGCATCGATCTCCCGCCACACCATCCCCTCAAAGCCCTGCTGAATACCAAATAAAACAGGAGTCAGCGCCAACAGCCTGTACTGAGGCTCAAGCGACCTGGCCTGCTGCACGGCATAGGCACCCGCGGTCACCAGCACAACGGCGGCACTATAACTAACAGTGGCGGAAAAACACATTGGGCAATGACATCATGGGGATTGTTATTGGATTAGATCAAACAATCATGGCGACAAGAGACTTAAATATCGAACAGATCTCATGCTGAGGCACACTGCTCGCAGACTGCACAGAGCCCTCACGAAACACCGCTGGCCGGCTTGCTGAGCTAAAGATGCCCACTCTGTGAATGAACACAGTCCAAGGATGCTGGGGCTGGATAGATACTTAACTGTATTAGTTCAGACCCAATCGCCCCGAGCATCCCTATGTGCCGCTAATAACCATGTAGCCCTTCGAGCATATGCTCCATACCCGCATAGATCGCATTGTTAGCATTCTCAATATTCGGGACATTCAGCGCATTCAGCATGGCGCGGCCAGACGGGGACTTGTGGGCATCCAGCAGTCCCTGATGGATCTTGTCGCGCAGTTCAGGGCCGACTCGGGCACTGACGGAAATTCCGGGGGCAGGCGTCTGCTCGGTGGTATAAACAGGATTCAGTTCCTGATAGCCGGCAATCATCCCTGTCGGTACCATTGCGCCGGTGGCTTTTCCCTTCATCACCAGCTCCAGGGCTTCCGTATGGGTATTTACCCGGATCAAGCTTGGCTGGCGCATCGGGTTGCTATAGATCTCCACCAAACGCAGGGCCGTCATCGCCGGTGAAGCCTGTGTCGCCACGCCGCGCCCGATCATCTCATCAGGCTCAAACATCATCTCATCGACATGAGTAACCAAGGTAAAACTCAGCACATCGGGCAACTTGCCAATCACCGTATAGTCCATTTTGGCTGCACGGTATGCGGTAAATGCGGGATTATCGAGCACCAGATCATAGCCTTCGCGGCGCATCATCTCCCAATGGGCCAGCATATTAGCGCTGGTCTGAAGCTTTATCCGCTGTCCGGTGACCTGACCGAGGTACCTGACCAGAGGTTTGTACTTCTCGGCCGCCTGTTCCGCTGTCAGGCCCAAATTAACCGCCAAGGTTAGCTCGTTTGCCTTGCTAGTGCCCACCAGTAGCATCAACAAAAGAAAAACAAACAAATAGCCTGATTGAAAAGACGGCCTTATAACTCTCATTGATTTTGTGGTCATTGAACAACGCTCCGCAATAACTTATTCATTTACTATGAATTATACGGTATCAGCACAAGCCCAAGGACCACTATCCTCATTAGCATGTGATGGACATCACATAAATTTCCAGGAGCAGAATTTAACACCTTGATTTCACATGGCATACATTGGAGCCCTGGAAGCAATTTTTGGTCAACATTTAGCACAAGCCAGCTTATCGCCTCTAATGGGGCATGATGAAAATCAGACCAGCGACCGGAGAGAATACTTGTGCTATCGCAGAACTGGCTATGATGGCGGGTGAAGGCATACCTACCTTTTTCTGGGCTCAGTCACAACAAGCCGGAAAGACTCTTGTCGATGTCGGGGCAAGGAATGCGCCGTCTGAAACCGAGAACTTCTCCTATCGCAATGCACAACTGGCGCTGTTGGATGAGGAAGTCGCCGGGATGCTACTGGCCTACCGCCTCCCCTCAGCGGAGGCGGTAGATGATCAGCATGAATTCCCGGAGTTTATCCGCCCCCTTATTGAACTAGAGCAGTGCGTCCCAGACAGCTAATAAATCAATATGCTCGCGACTTACCCCAAATTCCGCCATCTGGGTGTCGGTAGCGCCCTCATGGAGGAGGTCGATAGGCTGGCACGGCAGGCAGGCGGGAAGCACTCTGAGCAGCATCGAGGTATTCGAGGAAAATCGCGGGGCGCTCAGACTCTATCGACGCTTGGGCTATCGGGTTATCGACAAGCGAGCGGTGGCGAACACCCCAGCCACCACTATCGTGGGCATATCCTGCTATTGGTCAGGGAAGTACCATAAGAGAGCAGTCCAGCCGCGTTCGCCCCTCCTATCCAGATTATTCCCCTTGCTTCTAGGGCAGAAAAAGGGGCATACTCGGCAGAAACATCTCGTATGGATCCCCGACCCATAGAGCCGGTCTTGAAGCGTCAGTAGTGCATGGATTCAAGACCCGCCGCCAATGCCCCCTCATACCCTATCAAAGCAAGCAAACAGCCTTACCAAATGAAAATCCCAAAACGAATCCAACCCCTGGTCGATGATGGCCTGGTGGATGAGGTCATCCGACCTCTGATGAGCGGCAAAGAGGCCGCGGTCTATATCGTGCGCTGTGGTACGGCGATCCGCTGTGCCAAAGTCTATAAGGAGGCGAGCAAGCGCAGTTTCAAACAGGCGGTACAGTATCAGGAAGGTCGCACTGTACGTAACAGCCGCCGCTCCCGCGCCATGGTGAAGGGCTCCAATTTCGGCCGAAATGAGCAGGAGGAGGCCTGGCAGAATGCTGAGGTGGATGCCCTCTATCGACTGGCGGATGCCGGGATACGTGTGCCCCAGCCCTATGGCTGCTTTGAGGGTGTGCTGCTAATGGAGCTGATCACCGATGCCGAGGGTCAGGTAGCGCCGCGCCTGAATGATGTCTCTCTGCCGCCCGAAGAGGCCTTGGCTCACCATGCGGTGATGATGCAGTATGTGCAGCGTATGCTTTGCGCCGGGCTGGTGCATGGCGACCTTTCGGAATTTAACGTCCTGCTAGACAGCAATGGGCCGGTAATTATCGATCTTCCACAAGCCGTTGATGCGGCGAGAAACAACCATGCACAGTGGATGCTACAGCGCGACGTTGACGCCATTACCACCTACTACGCTCGTTACGCCCCCGAATTAATCACCACGCAATATGCGAAGGAGATGTGGGCGTTATACCAAGATGGCGAGTTGCGCCCAGAGACCCCGCTAACGGGTCAGTTCGAGGACACCACACCGAATGCCGATGTTGAGGTAGTGCTGGATGTTATCCAGATTGCCATGGACGAAGAGTATGAGCGGCGCAGGCGTCAACGCGAAGCCCAGGAATCGGATTAACTTAAGCTGTTGTCTAAAACTAGAGCGAACACGGCATAAAGCCCACAGCAACTCGCTCCTTGTTAGGCCGATTAAATCCCTTTAATCGCTGATTAAAACGGTGTTCCATGCCATGATGGCCGATTTTTCCAGGTTTTCGTGATTAATCGGCAACCGCTTGTTCCAGGAACAACATAGTGGCCTCCAGAACCTGCACAGTCTCTCTATCAATAGCCGTACAGTCCTTCCAACAGGCCATCGATACCGGCGTAGATGTCATTGGTCGCCGCTTCAATTCAGCGCCTCCAGCATGGCACGACCGGCGCTCCAGACGCAGGGCAGATATCGATGGCGAAGGCAGGCTGGCCACAGCTCGACCGATCAGCCCGGCTGGGTCAACATCATTTCATCGACCTGGCTGACAAGGGTAAAACTGAGCACATAGGGCAACTTGCCAATCACCATATAATCCATCCGGACGGCACGAAAAGCGGCAAACGCGGGATTATCGATCACCAGGTCATAGCCCTCGCGGCGCATCTTCTCCCAGTGAAGTGTCAGAGTCACCCTGCAGCAGACAAACCATTCCTTATTCGTCTTCAATGGTAAATCGGCTCTTGCTGAGCCGTTTTTTATTGACCATGCTTTACATGACCCATCACGAAGCACCCGGTAACCCAGGGAGATGATCATGCAACGACGCAATCTTATTCTCGCTCTGGGCAGCCTGCCCCTCCTGCCCCTGCTCCAACAACAGGTTTTCGCCGGACCGTCGGGAGTTACTGTTGAAAAACTGGTGCTCAGCGAAAAAGAGTGGCGTACACGCCTCACCCCAGCCCAATTCCACGTGCTGCGTGAAGAGGGTACCGAAAAAGCCTGGTCCAGCCCGCTGAACGATGAAAAGCGCAAGGGGATCTATCTCTGCGTTGCCTGCGATCATCCTCTGTTCAGCTCCGAGACCAAGTTCGATAGTGGCACCGGCTGGCCGAGCTTTTACGCGGCCCTTCCCAATGCCTTCGGCACCCGACGTGACTTCAAACTGATCTGGCCACGCACCGAGTACCATTGCACACGCTGTGGCGGACACCACGGGCATATTTTCAACGACGGTCCTAAACCGACCGGTAAGCGCTACTGTAACAACGGTGTGGCACTGAAGTTCATCCCTGACAAGGCGTGAAATAACCAGAGAAAAACTTTTATAGAGCCCCTCCCCGGCGGGAATAAAGATCATCTCATCTCCCGGTGTACCCAGTCGCCCCCTTATGCGATTGCCGAGTAGGCCAGTTGCCCCATCCGGGGACCCGAACCTTAAACAACAAGCGCCGCTTGCCGAAAGTGCCATGCTCCACGCACCCTGGCTACCTGGAACTTCTCTTTTCGCCTTTGCGGTATGGGCACTGTCATGGGGCAAGCAGTTACCTCGCCGTTTCTTTGGGGTAGGTCCCTGTTATCCCTCAGCTCTTATTTTCTTGATGAAGCGGTTAGACTCGCTAAATTAGGCATTTATCGTCCACCATCACTCATGCGCAGTTGGTATGGATTTACGATATTTCTCACGCTCCCATGCCTTGGCGTGAATGCCCCAAAAAGGTGCATTCATTTGTGCTTTCATGCTATATATTGAAAAAGCTAGGGTTGCAGACAAGAAGAAACGACAAGGAATAGAGTATAATTAAATGACGCGGCGAACTCTGTGGTATCTCATCGAATTCATCACGATACTATGGTTGAGCGCCGTGGCGTGTGTCGTCATCGCTGCCACGGCTACCGCCATCATCACCGTCACCATCCTCCCTCCCATCTCTGACGGCTCCGGGCTGACGCTGTCCAAAATGCAGCTGGATATGCTGGGGAAAACCAGTGAAGAACTCACTATATCCAACCACAGCAGAACATGGCACGAGGTTCGTGTCGATCTTCAGCCGCAGGCAGGTAGCGCAAAAGTCTGTAACCTCCGTTACTCTCCCATGAGTTCAGCGATCCCGCCAGGTGGTGTCCAGGTGATACGGCTGATAGCACGTAATGACAGCCATAAGCCCTGCCAGACGGATCATCACCTCATCATCACTGACCCGCAATCTCCGACTGTGCCGCTATTCGAAGTACCGGTGCGCACAGCGGGGCAATATCGGGAACAGGGGTAAAACAAAGAGCGCGGTGCTAAATGCGGTCTTAAACACGACTGGAAAGGTTTCATCTGACCACATTTACTTCCACGCTTTCTTCCATGTCATCGCCTACGACACGGTGGCGGCCTTGCTGCCTCGCAGATGATCACGCAATAGCCTCGCGACGAGCACAAGACCTTTGTCACCAGCGTAGTGGCCCAACCGATCATTAACCTGCTTAAATTGATCCAGAACCAGTACAATGACGGCAAGTACACCGT
>JBFFNE010000064.1:0-17617 GCA_041563315.1 Thiohalomonadaceae bacterium | reverse complement strand
TGCCCTTGTTCATCTTCAGGTAACCGCGCTCGCCGTCCTTTTCCGCGATGAGATAAAACGGGGTATCGTCGAGTTCGATGCGGGCAAAGCCGTCACTGTCGGTCACCGCGCTGACCATCTCCTGATCCTGGAAATTTATCACCTGCAGGGAAACGCCGGAGAGGGGTGTCGCTTCGCGTAAGTCGGTGGCGATCACATGCAGGGCACCGGCCTCACCACGCTTGGCGATCAGGCCGATATTGGAGGCGAGAAAATTCCGGCTCGCTTTGGTGTTGCCGTCACGTGTGTAGTACGCGTCCTTGCACGGGTTGTTCCGGTCGCTCCAGGAGTTGCCGCCGACATTGTAGTAATCCTCGGCGTAATCCCAGCTGCTGTTGTCCTGACGCGAGATGTCTTCACGGTTTTGCAGCGGACGCTCTGCGGGCAGTGGCACCGCATTTTCCTCTTCGCTGCAGGTGTAGAGCGAGTTGCCCCGGTTGATCGAGAGCGTCAGGCGAAACAGGCTGCCGGGATGGGAGCGCAACAACTCGCCCACATCGAGGGCGTAGCGGTTCCATTTGTTGGCCTGCGGGTTGTCCAGCTTAATCGTCTTGCGCCAGAGATAGCGGCCGACACGGTAAAGCTCTTCCTTGCCGTCCAGCTTGTTGTTCTGCAGGAACTGGCCGATGTTGTCGTCGAAGACCTGGAAGGCGGTAACCTGGAGCGAGTGCACGTTCATCGCCTCAACCGGCACCGTGAGCTTGTCGTTGGCCGGCAGGATCACACCCTTGCCGGCAAAGCGCACGCCGGGCTTCTCGGCAGTAAACACCACACTGCGGGTCACCGCGGTGGCGAGCGGGCGGCCTTTGGCACTCTTGATCCCCGGTTCCAGGGTGACACTCACCTCCCCGCTGACATCACCCTGCGGGTATATCTTGAGGACGTTGCCGTCGATGGCGGTGGTGAAGGTGGTATTAGCGATGCGGATCAGGCCGTTGAGGTTTTGGGTGCTGTCGAGGGTCTCGGAGAAATTCACCTCAATGTAGCGGCGCTCGCCCTTCACCACACTCATATGCGAGACATTGAAAACACCCAGCGCGGGCACCTGAAGCTGCTGCTGCCCGCGGTTGTCCACCGCGATACTTGCTCCATCCCAAGCCAGTACCAGTGAGCCCGGCGCATTGCCCCGGGATATTGCCGGGATGGTGAAGGTATGGTGCAGACCATCCGTGGCATGCCCCCAGGAAAGGGTTAACGGCTGGTCGTTATAACGAACGGTCAGAAGTCGGGTAACGTTCTCCGCCGACTCCACATCGGCGGTGGTCAGTTGGCCGGTAAGGATATAGTTGTCCTCATTAGCGCTATCGACCGCAAGGCTGCTGACCACCACCTCAAAATTCTGCGGTTTTACCCGGAAATCAAACCGATAATCGCCAAGCGCGGCAGGGATGCCCTTGAGGCCCTTGCCTTTAACAGTTGCTTTGTATTGCGTCCCGCTCTGTAGCGGCTGCTCAGGAATCAAGAGAATTTCGCGGGTGTTGCTAAAGCTGGCAGAGCCTTCTATTACTGGCTCCAGCTTCAGGAACGCCCCGGCGTCCTGCCCCACCTGATTGTCATCGATGACCGGATGGACGAAGCGGATGCGGATCTTCGCCTTTTTCGAGACCTCATGACCGGTATGTTCACTGATATATTCACTCCACCCTGAAGCGGAGGTGGATTTCTGCTCGTCCTCCGGGCCGCTGCAGGCAGCAAGCAACAGAAGAATGGCCGCGAGGGACACCAGAGTTTTGGTGAGGCGAAGAGGTTTCATCATTGAATTTCCTTATTATTATTCCCTGCAGGGGAGCACCAGAATAACCTCATTCTTTGGCAAAAAAAACCACAGTGGCTGTTATCGCCTTGATGGCTTTTTTATAAGAATCTGTTCATTTTGACCAGACGGACTAGACAAATCGTAATTGAAAAAGACACCTTCATCCTTCTGATTTGCGTAACGACATAAGAAAAGCATATTATCCTGACTCATTCAGAACCGGTTTCCGCTAGTTCACGAAAGTTTATGTTGCTCCAAATCAAATCCAAAAACCTACCACCAGAACGACCTGAATCTGGCTTGAGGCGGTGAGTCTCATGGATGCCAAAGTCTGCAAACTGCTCGATACCCCGGCGATTAAGGTTGACCTGCACCAGGCAGTCTGCGCCCTGGCCGAAGCACTGAGTCTGGTCGGCATCGACGAGCACCAGCATGGCGAACGGATCGCCTACATGGCGATGGAGTGTGCCCGTCATCTACAGTGGGAGCAGGAGTCCCTGGACGATCTGTTCCATGCGGGGCTGCTGCACGACTGCGGGGTCTCTTCAAGCAGGGTGCACCGCCATCTCATTTCCGAGATGGACTGGGAGGGGGCTGAACTGCACTGCGTACTGGGTGAATACTACCTCAACAACTTCCCGCCGCTCGCACACCTGGCAACGACGATACGCTATCACCACACCCACTGGGAGAGTCTCGACGAGCTGGTTCTGCCCATAAAAGTAAAGCTCGCAAGCAACCTTATCTACCTGGTAGACCGGGTCGATGCGCTGCGAGTCAACCTGTTACAACAACATAAGAATTTGCCGGATATGGTGGCCGAAATCCGCCAAACCATTGCCTCGTATCGCGACAGCCATTTCTCACCAGAGCTGGTCGATTGCTTCCTCCTGGTCACGAGCAAGGACGCCTTCTGGCTCAACCTCGAACCTCTCAACCTGGTCGGAAAGCTGCAACAGATAGATAGCCAGTGCAAACAAGTACTGAGTGATTATGATGACTTGCGCAAACTCTCGCGTATCTTTGCCCACATTGTCGACGCGAAGAGCGACTTTACCTTTGCCCACTCCCTGGGGGTGGCACAGCTGGCACGTCACCTTTCAGAGTTGACCGAACTGCCGCCACACCGCACTGCAATGATCGAGATTGCCGCCCTGCTGCACGACCTGGGAAAATTGGGGGTACCGGACGAAATTCTGGATAAACCCACGCCGCTCTCCGCGGAAGAAACCCGGATCATGCATCGCCACAGTTACGAAACCTATCGTATCCTTCAGCATATCAAGGGCTTAGAGCAGATTGCTGAGTGGGCTGGCAACCACCATGAGACCCTGCTCGGTGATGGCTACCCGTTCGGGCATGAACACACCGAGCTGACGATTGAGGCACGCATCATCGCGGTGGCAGATATCTTCCAGGCCCTTGCGCAGGATCGCCCCTACCGCCGGGCACTCTCCGTTATGGAGATTGTTGAGATCCTTCAAGGCATGGCGACAGAGGGGCGCATCGACAACGACCTGGTCAATCTGGTCGCAAACAACCTCGATAGCTGTTATTGCGCGGCCACCGAATATCACCAGGATTGGCTACCGAGCCTGGTGCACTAACCACACTCAGGTGGCTGGCCGAAATAATCTTTACATTCGGCCGTGCCTGGGCCATCACGGCTGTGTTGCGGTTCTTGGCAAGACCCTGCCATTACCTGCGAAACGCGCCTTGCATTGACGGTCCAGGCACGCCCTCGGTGTCAGCCCCCTTAACACTTGCGCCGAACCTCGACAATGTTTGAGAGCTGATTGATGCGGCTCAGCACGCGGCTGAGCTGATCGATATCGGCGATCTCCAGCGTCAGATCAATGCGAGCCCTGTGGCTTTGCTTGTCCGACAGGGTATTGGTGGCAAGGATATTAATCTTCTCATTAGCCAGTATCGAGTAAATATCGATCAGTAGGCCATGGCGGTCTATCGCCTCTATTTCGACATCCACCGGATAGGTGCTCGTTTCTCCGCTTCCGCCCCACTCCACTTCGATGAGCCGAACCCTCTTGGCATCAGGCAGGTTAAGTACGTTCTTGCAGTCACGACGATGGATACTGACACCACGGCCCTGAGTGATGAAACCGATGATGGGATCACCGGGAGCCGGTTTACAGCACCGAGCCATATTGGTCAGCAGGTTGCCCACCCCGCTAATCTGGATATCACCTTCTTTAAGCTGACATTTTGGCTTGCGTGCCGGCCTGCTCTCCGCCCCAGGTTTAACCTCCGGTGTCGTCAGCTTGTGCACCGCACCAGCGATTTGCGAGGGATTGATATCACCGCGGCCGATAGCGATGAGCATCTCATCGACACTCTGAAGATGAAAATGCTCAGCGAGTTTGTCATAACCCAGCCTGGACACACCAAGACGATGAAGCTCACGCTCAAGCAGATGTTTCCCGTCGGTCAGATTCTGCTGTTGATCCTGCTGTTTGAACCAACCCCGCGCCTTTGAACGGGCGCGCGAGGTTTTTAGATAGCCCAGGTGCGGGTTGAGCCAATCGCGACTCGGACCGCCCTGCTTGGTGGTCAGCACCTCAACCTGTTCACCAGATTTCAATTCATAGGTGAGCGGTACGATACGGCCGTTGACCTTGGCACCACGACAGCGATTACCCACCTCGGTATGGACGTAATAGGCAAAATCGAGCGGGGTGGCGCCCTGTGGCAGGTCGAACACCTCGCCACTGGGGGTCAGCACATAGACCCTGTCCTGAAAGACCTCGGATTTAAAGCGGTCAATGAAGTCTCCGGCATTGGCCTCCTCCTCTTTCCAGTCGAGGAGCTGGCGCAACCAGGCGATCTTCTGCTCGAAGCCCTTGTTCTGCTTGCCCCCCTCCTTGTAGCGCCAGTGTGCCGCCACGCCCAGCTCTGCATGCTTGTCCATCTCCCAGGTGCGGATCTGCACCTCAAGGGTCTTGCCGCGAGGGCCGATCACCGCCGTGTGGATCGACTGATAGTTATTCTCTTTCGGTGTGGCGATGTAGTCATCGAATTCCTTGGGGATGTGCGGCCACAAGCCGTGCACCGTGCCGAGAACGTGGTAGCAGTCGGCTACAGAGTCGACCAGTACACGCACTGCCCGCACGTCATAGAGGTCATGAAAGCTCAACCCCTTGCTTTTCATCTTTTTCCAGATGCTGAAGAGATGCTTGGGACGCCCCTTGATATCCGCCTTGACCCCTGCCCTCTTCAGTTCCTTTTCAAGGATGGCGATCACCCGGTTGATGTATTCCTGTCGATCGACACGGCGTTCGTCCAGAAACTTGGCCACCTGCTTGTAAGTGGCTGGATCGAGGTAACGGAAGGAGAGGTCCTCGAGTTCCCACTTGATCTGCCAGATGCCGAGGCGGTTGGCCAACGGGGCATAGATCTCCATGGTCTCGCGGGCAATGCGTCGCTGCTTGTCTTCGGGAAGAAATTTGAGGGTGCGCATATTGTGCAGCCGATCAGCCAGCTTGATCAGCACCACGCGCACATCCTCGGCCATCGCCAGCAACAGCTTGCGCAGGCTTTCGGCCTTGATCTGTTCTTTGCCGCCATCCGTGGAGAAACTGTACTCGCCTATCGTGCTCATCTTGGTCACACCGTCGACCAGATGAGCTACTGAAGGACCGCACTGCTCAGCGATCTGCTCCAGAGTAACGTCAGTATCCTCGACCACATCGTGCAAGATCGCCGCGGCGATGCTCTCATGATCCAGGCGCATCCCGGCAACTATATCGGCCACGGCCATGGCATGACTCAGATAGGGCTCGCCCGAGGCGCGGGTCTGCTCCACATGAGCCTGGCCGGCGATATCCAGCGCCGTATGGATCAGTGCCAGCTCTTCCGGCTTTCGCCCCTCGGCAATGGAGGCCAGCCAGATTGACTTGGCCTTCTCCCGATCATGGGAGGACGGTGGCAGTTGATTTTCGACGTAGACCATATTCGTACTGATTCATCCACAGGGTATCAGAGATAATTCTAAACCCTTGCAGAGAGGTTAACGACCACGGCGTTTCCCCGTTTTCTTTGTGCTGCGTGAGGAATGGGCGCTGGCTTGCGCCTTTTCGCTCCCGCCCTTGCGTTGCATGCGCTGACCAGCTTTGGTCACACCAGCGTCCTTCGGCTGCCAGCTGGGCACCAGGTGGCGTTTGCCGTTACCAATCAGCTCCTCACGACCCATGCGCTTGAGCGCCTCGCGCAACAACGGCCAGTTTTTCGGATCGTGGTAACGCAGGAATGCCTTGTGCAGACGCCGATGCCGCTCTCCCTTGGGAGTGCCCACATCGCCCCCCTGGCGATGGACCTTTCGCAGCGGATTCTTGCCGCTGTAATACATCGCCGAGGCGATGGCCATCGGCGAGGGCAGAAAGTTCTGTACCTGATCGAGGCGGAAGCCGCTGTGCTTCAGCCACAGCGCGAGGTTGAGCATATCCTCATCGGAGGTGCCCGGATGGGCGGCGATGAAGTACGGGATCAGGTACTGCTCCTTACCCGCCTCTTTCGAGTATTTCTCAAACATCTCTTTAAAACGGTCGTATGTGCCGATGCCCGGTTTCATCATGTGGTTGAGCGGCCCGGCCTCCGTGTGTTCCGGTGCGATCTTGAGGTAGCCTCCCACATGGTGGGTTACCAGTTCGCGCACATACTCGGGGGTGCGTACTGCCAGGTCGTAACGCAGCCCTGAGGCAATGAACACGCGCTTGACCCCCTCCACGCTGCGCGCCCGGCGATAGAGATGAATGAGCGGGGTCTGGTCGGTGTTGAGGTTTTTACATATGTCCGGGAAAACACAGGAGAGACGGCGACAGGCCGACTCGATTTTCTCGTCCTTGCAATGCAGGCGCCACATGTTGGCTGTAGGACCACCCAAATCAGAGATGTTACCGCTAAAGCCGGGGGTCTGATCACGGATGGCCTCGATCTCACGAATGATCGAATCCTCGGAACGGTCCTGAATAATGCGCCCTTCATGTTCAGTAATGGAACAGAAGGTACAGCCGCCGAAACAGCCGCGCATGATGTTGACCGAAAAACGGATCATCTCGTAAGCAGGAATCCGCGCATTCCCGTAGGCCGGGTGGGGCTTGCGGGTATAGGGCTGCTCGAACACCCGATCCAGCTCTTTGGTGGTAAGTGGAATCGGCGGTGGATTGAGCCACACCTCACGGTTGCCGTGGGCCTGCACCAGCGGCCGCGCATTGCCCGGATTGGTCTCCAGATGAAACACCCGCGATGCGTGCGCATACATTACCGGGCTGTCCTTCACCTGTTCATAGGAAGGTAGACGAACCACCACCTTGTCTCGCTGCTCTCGTGGTACATCCCGGATATGGCGCACCACCTGTGGCTGGGCGCATCCCGGCTCCATAGCATAGGGATCGGGGGGACTAACCAGTTCACCCGGTTCGTCCAGTTCGCTTGAGTCGAGCTCCACCCAGTCGGAAGGTGTCTGCTTGAGGACGAAGGCGGAACCGCGAATCTCACGCATCTCCTGCAGCGTCTTGCCCGCCGCCAGACCGTGAGCCAGTTCGAGCAGTGCACGTTCGGCGTTACCATAAAGCAACAGGTCGGCCTTGGAATCGATAAGTGTGGAGCGGCGTACCTTGTCCGACCAATAATCGTAATGGGCAATCCGGCGCAGGCTCGCCTCAATCCCACCGAGAATGATCGGCACGTTCTTGAATGCCTCACGACAGCGCTGGGAGTAGACCACGACCGAGCGATCCGGGCGCTTACCTCCTTCGCCATCAGGCGAATAGGCGTCATCGGAGCGCAGCTTGCGATCTGAGGTGTAGCGGTTGACCATCGAGTCCATGTTACCGGCGGTCACACCAAAAAAGAGATTGGGAGGGCCAAGACGCCGGAAATCATCCGCCGAGGTCCAGTCCGGCTGCGCGATAATGCCAACGCGAAACCCCTGCGCCTCAAGCAACCGTCCGACAACCGCCATACCGAAGCTGGGATGGTCCACATAGGCATCTCCGGTAATCAGAATGATGTCGCAGGAATCCCAGCCGAGGGTGTCCATCTCCTCCCGGGACATGGGCATCACAGGGCTGGGCAGAAAGCGCTTCGCCCAATACTGGCGGTAGGAAAAGATGTCGGGAGGCTTGTGCATGGGATTAAGATTTCAACGGCGGAAAAAGGTTCAGTGAGAGTTGTTTTACTCACTGGGGCTATATGACGTATATTTCAATCACTTAATCATTATACTTGAAGAAGAACCGAGGAGCCGGACCCATGCGACTTTTTTATGCCACCGCCCTGGTGTTGCTGAGTGCAAGCATCAGCTTCAGCGCCACCGCCGAAGTGTTGCAAGTGCCAGACGAATCCCCGCAAATGGGCGAGTCGCAGAAGATGGAGATGCCTGTCAGGGGTATGCACAAGGATCAGGTCCGGGCGCACTTCGGTGAGCCCCGGGAGATCAAGCCGGCCGTCGGCGATCCGCCGATCAGCCGTTGGATCTACGAGGGTTATACTGTCTACTTTGAATATTCCTACGTTATTCAAAGTGTGATCAACCGATAATTGACACGCCAGAGGATAGCGGCCATCGAATAGGCCGCAGCTCCCCGGCAGCCTACCCTTCTCTATTAGAATCTGATCGGCAACATACAAGCCCAGGAGCACACGCAACGTTGGCACCTCAAAAACGCCCCCTTAATGAAACCATCGAGTTGCTGGAGAAGGGCCAGCCATCCGGTGCCAATGCCGGTTTTCTTGGCGCCAACCTCGACCCTCAGGAGGCCTCACTTCTACTAATACCAGTGCCGTGGGAAGCCACGACCTCCTATGGGGGAGGAACCAGTCGCGCTCCGGAGGCCATCATCCGCGCCAGCCACCAACTGGACCTGGAGGACAGCAGCTTTAATCGTCCTTACCGGGCAGGTATCACCTTTGTTGATGCCGATCCGCTGGTGGTGGAACTCAATGATCCTGCCAAAGGAGCCGCGGCCCTCGTCATTGAGGCCATCGAAAAGGGACGCCAGGTGCCAGAGGCTCTGGCTCGGGTCAATCAGGCCAGTATCGAAGTAACCGAAAGCGTCTATCGTAACGCCAAATCATACCTCGAAGAGGGTAAGTTAATCGCTGTAGTCGGTGGTGACCACGCCTGCCCGGAGGGATTAATACGCGCCTTGGCGGAAGCCTCAACTGAACCGTTTGGTATCCTTCATTTCGATGCCCACCATGATCTGCGCGCCGCCTATGAGGGCTTCATTGGCTCCCACGCCTCCATTTTCTACAATGTCATGGAAAAGATTCCAGCAGTGAACAAACTGGTTCAGGTAGGGATCCGCGACTACAGCCGCGACGAGCGTCGTTACGCTGAAGATCTCGGCGAGCGGGCCAGTGTTTTTTATGGCAACCGGCTATTTGCGATGAAGGCCGATGGGGTACGATTTCGGGATATCACTGAACAGATCATCAATGAGTTGCCACAGCGTGTCTATATCTCCTTCGATATCGACGCGCTCGATCCCTCCTACTGCCCCTCTACCGGCACTCCAGTGCCAGGCGGTCTGAGTTTTGATGAGGCCTGCTATATGCTGGAGCAGCTGGCACGCTCGGGACGGCAGGTGATAGGTTTTGACCTGTGTGAGGTCACACCCGGAGAGGAAGGAGACGAATGGGATGCCAACGTCGGGGCACGACTGCTCTACAAACTGTGCGGCACCCTGCTCCACAGCCAAGGGCTTTGCTAGCTCACCATCTCATCGAACCACCGCGGTTCTGCGTACAAACACAGTTAAACGAACGGCACGTACAACAGGCACAGCGATACCGACGGGTCTGTGCCCTGCGCTGGACTATTGATACCGTTCGCCACGGCCATTCCGCAACACTTTCCCCTCTGCCAACATTATGACAAAGTCATGACATAACCAGACAGTTGTCAGGTAGCGTCATGCGTGTCGTTCTTGTTGTGCAGTAAATCGCTTGTTATAGAGCTGAGTGAAAGCTGGCATAGTTATTGATTATAAATCGCTCCAAGTACAGGAAGCCGGAAGGTGCCCCGTACTTATCCCTCCACTCTGTGGTGTTTTTCGTGCCCGCACAGGGCACGTTTTTTTAACCACCTCACTCCTGTCCGGGATGAGAAAAGTTTTGCGGAGGGTTGACCAAAATACAGGGTTGTAATGCATGCTAAATATGGCATTATCTGTAAGGTATTTGTAAGTGATTTCCAGGAATAAAACAGATAATTACTTCCGGCGCTATAACCGGATAGATGGAGGACATGAATGAACTATCGCAGCAGCTCATTGTTTGCCATGCTTGTCACTCTCAGCCTGCTCTCAGGTTGCGCCTCAACCGCAACTGCTCCGGCAAGCACAGCGACAGAAGCTACTCCCACGACTCAAGCCCCGGCATCAGAAACAGCAGCACCCGCCAAAAGCGGTGGCGGCGCTGAGCCGGAGTGTGACTAAGCCCGGAAACAGCATAACCGCACAGGGCATATCGCCCAATACAACAAGAATCACCAACAAACCAAAGGAGATACGCGTAATGAAGATCAAAAGCATCATTACCTCAAGTGCCCTCATCGCCTGCCTGTTCTTCTCCATCGGGACAACTGCGAATGCCGCAGACGTCCAGGTCAAGATCACGCCGGATATGGCGTCTGCCGAAGTCATGCATAATGGCAAGAAAACCACCATCATGCGTAACCAGGATCAGGACAATACGGTCAATCCAGCCTTTGCCAAAACCTCCCGTAAATGTCCTCCGTTCTGCATCAAACCGATATCACTGGGTAAGGGCGTAGAAACCATCGCCGAACTCGAAGTGATCGACTACGCAGTAAAGATGAGCAATGGTGACAGCTCCATCATGCTGGTCGATAACCGCACACCTGACTGGGCTGCCCGCGGAACTATCCCGGGTGCAGTGAACGTCCCCTTCACCAAGATCAGTCGCGCCAAGGGTGCCGATGATCTCTCCATCTCCGAGTCACTGGAGAAATTTGGTGCCAAGGAAACCTCCAAAGGTTGGGACTTCAGCAAGGCAAAAACCCTGGTGCTGTTCTGTAACGGTATGTGGTGTGGCCAGTCTCCGCTGGGTATCGCCGGTCTGCTGGCTGAGGGTTACCCTGCCGAAAAGATCAAGTGGTATCGTGGTGGTATGCAGGACTGGGAAATCCTGGGCCTGAGCACCGTCAAACCCTGATTAAGATTTTCGGCACACAGACAAAAGGCGGCCTGATGGCCGCCTTTTTTGTTTGCTGTGATGAATTGCCGTAGCGACTCTAGATACAGACAAACGATCGCTACAGCTGACAACCGTTCCATAGAAGCACACCCCTCACCTCCTCTCCCTGCAGCAATATTTACCATCGCGGGAGAAAAACGTCAGCCTGCTTTGAATACCTTGTCTTATCCCGGAGTTCAGGACACTCCTTGGGTCAAAGTCGGTACTCTCATCAAACCAATCGAATTTGCCCTACTGGAGTCGATGACTGCCATTCAGCCATTATCCCGCAAACGCTGAACATAGCGATATAAGGTCCGCTCACTGACATTGAGCAACTGGGCGGCATGTGCCCGGTGACCATTACTTTCTACCAGTGCTCGCATTACCGCCTCTTCGTTCAAACGCCCATTACGGCGCACAAGCAAGTTATTATTGCTCATAATGAAACTCTCTCCCGCCCCGGTAGTTGTCGAGCGACCTTCCTCGAACACGATATGTTCAGGCCTCAGGATCTCTTCGCCATAGGCCAGAATAGCAGCACGCTCGATAATGTTGCGCAACTCACGCGCATTGCCTGGATATTCGTATCCCAACAGAGTCTCAATCACATCCGGCGGAATGGGAGCCAACCTGTCCCCTTCCTCAAAGTTCAAAAGAAAATGCTCAGCCAGCGCCGGGATATCATCGGCGTGTTCTCGCAAGGCCGGGATATGGACAGGGAAGGCTGATAGGCGGTAATAGAGGTCCTGGCGGAACGTTCCCTGTTCAGACATCTCCTTAAGATTTTTATTCGTCGCCGCCAGAACTCGCACATTAACCCGAATATAGTCAGTACCACCTAGACGTCGGAAAGTACCGGTTTCAAGCACCCGCAGCAGCTTGGTTTGCAGTGCCAGTGGGAGCTCACCAATCTCATCGATGAAAAGCGTGCCGCCATCGGCCACCTCGAACAAACCCTTTTTTCGGTTGTTAGCGCCGGTAAAGGCACCTTTCTCATGGCCGAACAACTCACTCTCAATCAAATTCTCTCCGAGTGTGCTGCAATCAACGATAACAAAAGGCATCCCGGCACGAGTCGAATAATGGTGGAGATACTGGGCGACGCGCTCCTTACCAACGCCGCTTTCCCCCAACAACAGCACACTGGTCTGAGTAGGCGCGACACGTTGCAGCAAACCTGCCAGGCGAAGCATAGGCTGGGAACGGCCGATGAGCATCGACTCGTCACCGGGTTTACTCACCGGATAGATATACTCCCCCACATATAAAACCTCTCCATCATTGCCGAACAGCGGGTTGGAGTGTAACTGGACATGCTCCTCCCCTCCAGTACGGTCATAATGAATATGCATAACCTGAGAGGCCTGACCTGTCTCAAAAACAGTTTCCAAAGGACAGTGTTCACCATGGTGGCTGCATGGAGCATCGACGTGATGAGACACCTCATAACAATAACGGCCAACGACCTCTTCAGATTGGCTAAAGCCATAATGCTTCAGGTAATTGCGGTTAGCAGCGATGATTTTGAAGCCGCGGTCAATGACCACAAACGGATCAGGCAAGATATCGATTATCTGTTCACAAGACGGTTTTGTCTTCTTATATTCCGTCATTTTTATTCCCCCAAACAAACCCAGTTGATTTTATTATTATCTACATGACAAGCCCTGCCATAATGACAGAGATGTCAGTTTACGTCAAAATCATCATATTCTTTCAGGCATAAAAAAACCGGAAGGCCTCACAGCCCACCGGTTGATCAGGCTACCTATTTATAGCTACTTGAGTTTCGTAATGCCCAGAGCCTTAAGGATGTACTTCTCGAAGACTGGCTCATTGGAACCCTTCTTCATTTTACTGATGAAATACTTCTCAAAGGCTACCTTGGCCATGTGCACCCATTTTCCTTTCTTCATCCAGGAGACATTGCGCGGCGGGATCTGGGGCATCGCAACGAAAGCCGCACCGGTATCCCCCATATCTGCCAGACAAATAGCGTTCCAGGTCGCTTTTTGATCTGCCGGCTTGCCCTCGATATCGTTAGCGATATTGTGAGCAGTGGCCAACACCATCGACTCGATCATGTAACCGGTCTTCGGCGTACCGGTCGGGACCGGGGTCGCCTCAACGGGTGGAATCGCGATGCAAACACCTACACTGTAGATATTATTCCACTTGGGATTCTGCTGGAAGTCATTGACCTTGACGAAGCCACGCGGATTGACCAAGTCTTCACCGACGGCATTGACCGCATCGACACCCTTGAATGCCGGCAGCATCATCGAGTATTTGAACTCGAGCTCATGGGTCTTGTGCAACTCGCCCTTGTCGTCCATCTCCTCGACGATCATCTTGCCGGACTCTACTTTGCTGATCTTTGCATTGCAGATCCACTTGATGTGACGGTCACGCAGTTCGGATTCGAGCATACCCTTGGAGTCGCCTACACCGCCCAGGCCCAAGTGACCGATATAGGGCTCGGAGGTTACGAAGGTCATCGGCACCTTGTCACGGATCTTACGCTTGCGCAGGTCGGTATCCATGATGAAGGCGAACTCGTAAGCAGGACCAAAGCAAGAGGCCATTTGTGCCGCCCCCACGATGATATGCCCCGGAGCTTCGACAAACTGCTGCCACTTCGTATAAGCCTCTTCGGCGTGGTCGGTGGTACAGATGGATACTGTGTTGCCGGAGACCGGTCCCATGCCCTCGACTTCCTCGAAGGCGAGTTTCGGACCGGTGGCGATGATCAGGTAGTCGTATTTGACGCTGCTGCCATCGGCCAGCACAACCGTGTTCTCGTCCGGCTTGATCTCGGCCGCTGCCTTGGGGATGAAATTAATCCCCTTGCGCTTGAGGTAGGGCTCCAGCGGGAAAGAAATGTCCTGTCGCTTACGCCAGCCTACCGCCACCCATGGGTTGGAAGGTACAAAGGTAAAATCCTCTTTGTCAGAGATTACAGTGATCTCATGCTGACGACCCAACACCTCTCTAGTGTCATAGGCAGCAGGCAAGCCTCCGGTGCTGGCGCCAATAATAACGACATGTGCCATACAATGACTCCTCAATTTTTGGTTATCGTTTTTCAGCCTAGGGCTGTAGCATGATTAAAGCAAGCAACATGCCATCACCAAGATGGTTTTCAATATCCTGCATACAAAAAAATAGAACTTCTATATTAACAATTAAGTTATACATCAACTGTTATGGATCTGACAGCGCTTTATTCAACCTCGCCAGACGCCTACAATAAGCGCCCGCCGAACAAACTCCACCGGACCAAGCCATGACTAGCCAGTACCTCTCGCCCTTCCAGCCAATCCTGCTCAACAAGCCCGGGGAACGGTCAGGCTTGGGGCGGCTTTACGGCAGCAGTTTTGGTCTTGTGATAAGTCAGGCAGCACAACACCATCCCGGGATCCTGCTGGTCGTGACAGCGGATACCCCGTCGGCATCCCGACTCGAGGATGAACTGCGTTTTTACACCCGAGGTCTCGAAGGTATCCCAGTGCTTGGCTTCCCGGATTGGGAAACCCTGCCCTACGATACCTTCTCACCTTACCAGGACATCATCTCGGAACGCTTGGCCACCCTTAACAGCCTGCCTCACCTGGAACGGGGCATCCTGGTCCTGCCGGTCTCGACTCTGATGCACCGCATCGCTCCGCGAGAATACATCGAGGGCAACAGCCTGATACTGGACATTGGCGACAGGCTTCAGCTGGAGACTATGCGCCGACGGCTTGAGAACAGCGGCTATCGCTGTGTCTCACAAGTGATCGAGCACGGTGAATTTGCCGTACGCGGCAGTCTGCTTGACCTCTACCCAATGGGCAGCAGCCAGCCATATCGTATCGAGTTATTCGATGACGAGGTGGAGAGCATCCGCACCTTCGATCCGGAGACCCAGCGCTCGGCGGAGAAAGTCGAGCAAATCCGACTGCTTCCAGCCCGCGAGTTCCCGTTGCATGAGGCGGCAATCAAACTCTTTCGCGAGGCCTACCGGGCTCAGTTCGAGGGTGACCCACAAAAAAGCATCATCTACCGCGATGTGAGCAACGGCCTGGCCCCAGCCGGGATCGAGTACTACCTGACGCTGTTCTTCAAGCAGAGCGCCACCCTATTTGATTATCTGCCGCAAAGTACCCTGCTGTTCACCGATGAGGGCACAGAAGTGGCTGCCGAGGCCTTTTACACCGAGTGCCATGAACGCTACCAGCTGGCTCAGTACCACACCGATCATCCGCCCATGCCGCCGAAACAGGTGTTTCTCGATGTGCCTGAGTTGTTTTCCCGGTTCAAGTCTTTTCCGCGCCACACACTGCAACACTTCGAGCTCCCCGAAGTCCATGGTGGAACCAATTTCACCACGGAAAAGCCACCATCCCTGACCCTAGACGTCCGCGCGGCACACCCCACTGCGGCGCTGCGCCAGTTTGTCGAAAACTTCAACGGACGGCTGCTGTTTGCCGCCGAGTCGGCAGGGAGGCGAGAGAGCCTGCTGCAGACCTTGCGCGGTATCGACCTCCATCCCACCGCGGTTGATCATTGGCAAGCCTTTCTCAACAGTGATGCCAGGATCGCGATAACCGTAGCCCCGCTCGAGCAGGGGCTGTTACTCACCGAGCCCCCGGTTGCAGTCATCGCCGAAGCCCAGCTCTATGGCGAACAGGTCATGCAGCGACGCCGCCGACGCAAGGGGCGCAAAGTTGACCCGGAGGCCGTAGTACGCAACCTGGCTGAACTTGATATTGGGGCGGCGGTAGTGCATGAAGACCACGGTGTGGGCCGCTACCTCGGCCTGCAAAAGCTCAGCATCGGCGACAGTGAAGCGGAGTTTCTCACCCTCGAGTATGCTGGCGGTGACAAGCTCTATGTGCCGGTTGCCTCCCTGCACCTAATCAGCCGCTATACCGGAGGGGGTACCGAACATATTCCGTTGCACAAACTCGGCAGCGGCCAGTGGGAGAAGGCCAAGCGCCGCGCCAGTGAAAAGATCCGCGACGTGGCGGCCGAGCTGCTCGAGATCTATGCCAAACGCGAGACTCGCCAAGGCCACAGCTACCCCTTCGATGAGGCTCAGTATGCTGCCTTTGCCGCCTCCTTCCCCTTCGAGGAGACCCCCGATCAGCAAGATGCAATCGACGCGGTAGTGGCCGATATGCATTCGCCGCGTCCAATGGACCGGCTCATATGTGGCGATGTGGGCTTTGGCAAAACCGAGGTGGCGATGCGCGCCGCCTTCCTGGCGGTCATGGGCGGGCGACAGGTTGCCGTACTGGTACCGACGACCCTTCTGGCCGAACAGCATGCGGAGAATTTCCGTGACCGTTTTGCAGACTGGCCGGTGAGGATTGAATCACTCTCGCGCTTTCGCTCGGTCAAGGAACAAGACCAGGTGATTCGTGCCCTGGAGGATGGTTCACTCGACATCGTCATCGGCACCCATAAGCTATTGCAGGAGGGAATCCGCTACAAGCGACTGGGTCTGGTTATCATCGACGAGGAGCACCGTTTCGGTGTCCGACAAAAGGATCGTTTCAAGGCGCTGCGTGCCGAGGTCGACGTGCTCACCCTGACCGCCACACCCATCCCGCGTACCCTCAATATGGCAATGGGGGGGATACGTGATCTCTCCATCATCGCATCCCCACCGGCGCGCCGTCTTGCCATCAAAACCTTTGTCCACGAATGGAACCCGGAACTCATTCGCGAGGCATGCCAACGCGAGATCAAGCGTGGGGGCCAGGTCTATTTCCTGCATAACGAGGTAGAGAGCATCGAGCGGATAGCGCGCGAGCTGGAAGAACTGCTGCCTGAGGCAAGCATTCGCATCGCCCATGGTCAGCTGCGCGAACGGGAGCTGGAGCGGGTCATGTCAGATTTTTACCATCAGCGCTTTAACCTGCTGGTATGCAGCACCATCATCGAAACCGGCATCGATGTCCCCAGCGCCAACACCATTATCATGAACCGCGCCGATCGGCTCGGCCTGGCGCAGCTCTATCAGCTGCGTGGGCGTGTCGGCCGCTCCCACCATCGCGCCTATGCCTACCTGCTGGTGCCCTCCAGACGCAGTATGACCAAGGATGCCATCAAGCGTCTGGAGGCCATCGAGGCCATCGAGGAGCTTGGCACCGGTTTCACGCTGGCCACACATGACCTGGAGATCCGCGGCGCCGGTGAGTTGCTGGGCGAGGAACAGAGCGGCCAGATGCATGAGATCGGTTTCAGTCTCTACTCGGAACTTCTGGAGCGGGCCGTCACCGCCCTTCGGGAGGGACGAGAACCGGAACTGGATAAACCGCTGATGCACGGTACGGAAATAGACCTCGGTGTGCCGGCCCTGATCCCCGATGACTATCTGCCAGATGTACACAGCCGCCTGCAGCTCTATAAGCGCATCGCCAATGCCACATCCGTCGACGAGCTCGATGAGCTGCAGGTCGAGATGATTGACCGTTTCGGGCTTCTGCCACCTGCGGCAAAAAACCTGTTCCTGGTTACCGAATTAAAACTCAAGGCTACCCCGCTTGGCATCACTAAAATCGAACTTGGTGCACAGGGCGGGCGGCTCAGCTTTGCCCCTGAACCGAACATCGA
>JBFFNE010000063.1:0-17808 GCA_041563315.1 Thiohalomonadaceae bacterium | reverse complement strand
ACGCAAAGGACGCAAAGGACGCAAAGGACGCAAAGGGGATTAGTGATGGCAGGCATAATTCAGGGTAGAGGCTGCGGAAGGTGAGTGGGAACATGACGCCATTGCGAAATGGAGGCTCCCTTCTCCCCCAGGCGTCGTAATGCTTCATGGACCTAGCCCCTCTCCCCCAGGGAGAGGGTTGGGGAGAGGGGAGTGAATAATCAAAAAAACTGAAAGGGGAGTGCCATGAAAAGACGTGATCTGATCAAGAGTATCGGTGCCGGTTCACTGGCAGCGGGCGCCGGGTTACTGGCCGGCTGCGACGAGAAAAAGAGCGAGCAGGCCAGCGTAGGCGCAGAGCAGCCACAGCAGAAATTCCAGTGGAAGATGGTCACCACCTGGCCGAAAAACTTCCCCGGTCTCGGCACCGGCGCCAACAAGCTGGCAGAGCTCATCACCGAAATGTCGGGCGGGCGCATCGAGGTCAAGGTGTATGGCGCCGGCGAACTGGTGCCCGCCTTCGAGATCTTCGATGCGGTCTCCCGCGGCACCGCCGAGATGGGCCACGGCGCATCCTATTACTGGAAGGGCAAGAGCGAGGCGGCACAGTTCTTCGCGGCCGTGCCCTTCGGGCTGACAGCCCAGGAAATGAACGCCTGGCTCTACTATGGCGGCGGCATGGAGCTGTGGAAAGAGGTCTACGAGCCGTTCGGCCTGGTCCCCACCGCGGCGCTTAACACCGGGGTACAGATGGGCGGCTGGTTCAACAAGGAGATCAACTCGCTGAACGATCTCAAGGGGCTGAAGATGCGCATCCCCGGCCTTGGCGGCGAGGTACTGCAGCGTCTTGGCGGCACCCCGGTCAGCCTCCCCGGTGGCGAGATCTTCCCTTCGCTGCAGTCCGGCGCCATCGACGCCACCGAATGGGTCGGCCCCTACAACGATCTCGCCTTCGGCCTGCACAAGGCGGCCAAATACTACTACTACCCAGGCTGGCACGAGCCGGGCACCACGCTGGAGTGCTTCATCAACAAAAAGGCGTTCGAGGCGCTGCCGGCCGATCTGCAGTCCATCGTCCTCAACGCCAGCAAGGTCGCGAACCTGGACGGCCTGTCGGAACTGACCGCGCGAAACAACGAAGCACTGCACACCCTCGTCACAAAGCACAATGTGGAGTTGCGTAAATTCCCCGACGATGTGCTGGCGCAACTGAAGAAAGTCTCCGATGACGTGGTGGCCGAAATCGCCGAAAAGGACGCCGTCTCCAGAAAGGTCTACGAATCGTACAAGCGTTTCCGGGATCAGGTGATGCAGTGGCACGATGTTTCCGAGCGGGCGTATCTCAACGCACGCGCCGGGGTATAGTTGATATCATCTTACCTCCCCCCCTCCTCGGAAAGAGGGGGGGGAGGGAGGATAAAATGAAAGGAACACGCATCAAAATAACAGGGATGGATAATTTGATTAATCACACTCCCTTCCACCCGCCGGGTACTCCTGGCTATTTTTTTTGAATCGTGACATCGACGTTGTTGCTCTTGGGTAAGCTGCGTTCGTGTAGTCATAGGTGCCTCTCATTCTTGCCAGAACGAAAGGCTATGATGTTCCCCTAATCCGACTTTTTGAGTTGCATTTACGAGTTGATTCCGCATTGAACGAGAAATGAGTGTTGCCATATTTAGATATGCAGATATAGATATCTATATATGGGTATTTTTCGAAGGCCGGGTGAGCTGGTCATTGCATGTTATGGTATTTATTGTCCGTAGAAATGATAGCCAGATATGAAAAACAAAAACTTTGATTGGTCTACAACATCCCCCCTTAATGCATGGCAAATATTTCTTGCTGTTTTTGTCCCTAGTACATTTGGTTTGTTAGGTTTTCATTGGGTTTTACCAAAAATTGTAAATGACGGAATCTCGCCGATTATTGGATGGGGTATTGTTGCAGGCATTATGCTTGCCATTCTCACAGTGTTAGCTTTCATACTACTCTTGCATGACGCCAGGAAGTTAGACGTAAGCTTGAAAGCCCGTCTCTGTTTAAATCGCGTTTCGGGTAAGCAATGGGCATGTTATCTGGCTTTGGCTCTATTGTTGATAATGCTCGTATCAATTATACAACCAGTTTTACCTAAGGTATGGGAGGCATTAGGCATTGTGCCACCCGAGTACTATCCGTTTTTTCTTCGCGGATTAGATCCAGCCGCAACACCACTCGACCAATTATCACCGGAACTGCCACTGCTAGGTGCTTATTGGTTACTGCCGATAATGGCTATTGTTTTGGCACTGAATATCTTGGCAGAGGACTTTTATTTCAGAGCTTGGCTAATGCCAAAAATGTCATGGATAGGCAGGCCAACATGGATAATTAATGGTTTATTATTTGCTTTCTACCATACATTCCAGCTTTGGTTGTTGCCGATCTTGCTAATGGCCAGCCTTACTTTCGCATTTGTGGTATGGCATAGTAAAAGTATAGTTCCATCACTTATATTACATTTCGTGATTAATTTTCTTTTCAGTATATTGGGGATGGTTGCTTTGATTGCAGGACTTGCAACTTGAATTAGTAAATATAAGAGACCCTAGTATCAAGTTTGAAGTGCAACAATAATGGGGACTCATAGATAGACCTCTTCAGGCGTTTTAAAACCAAGACGCTTTCTCGGTCTGGTGTTCAGTTGTTTGGCAATAGCATTGCATTGGTATTGAGTAAAAGAGCGCATGCTGGTTCATTTAGGTAGGTACTGACGTATTAGGCCATTTGTATTTTCATTGGTGCCACGCTCCCATGAATGATGTGGCGTGGCAAAGTAGAAGCGAATACCCGTGGCGCTTTCAATAAGTTCATAGCTGTGAAATTCAGTACCATTATCAGAAGTAATTGTTTTGAATTTATGCAAATGGTTCTTGATGATAGCCAGTACTCGTTTGTTTAAGGAAACCTGTGTGCGGTCCGGCATTTTGCCGATGAGCGTGTAGCCTGATTTACGCTCGACGATTGTGACAATGCAGTCCTTGGTTCCTGCTCCCATGACAGTGTCTATCTCCCAATGACCGGGTGTCTTACGGTTCTCTACGGATTTAGGCCGTTCGCTGATATGGCGTTTTTGGGCGAGTCTTCCTCGGCTGTCATAGGACCGATAGCGTTTGCGACGTTGTTTCTGGGCGCAACGCAGATGAGTGTAAAGGTCTCCACCATTACGCTTATCTCGCCAGACATGTTGATAAATAGTCTCATGACTGATGAATAGCGTTTGTTGTTTGCGAAGATGGCCTGATGTTTGTTCCGGGCTCCACTTGCAGCGAAGGAGCTGATCTACAACTTTGTAATCGGCGGGTGTGAATTGTTGGTTCTTTCGAGACCTGGAGCGTCTTCCGCGTGTGCGGCTGTCGGCTTTCTCAGCCCGATAGGCACCATCGAGACGGCAATGGTTGCGTTCGATCTCACGTTTGATGGTGCTGCGGTGACGTCCTATTTGTCGGCCTATAGCCGCATGATTTAGCCCTTGTCTTCGCAGTGCGGCAATAGTATATCTATCCTCTGTGGTGAGCTGGGTGTACTTGTTCATGGTTTTTCACTTCTTGGCGGGAGAGAAAAACCTAGGGTACCCCAGCTCACCCTTTTAAAGGGAGTGTGTGTTGCACTTAGTATATGAATTCGCCATTCTAAAGAATCTGCGTGATGTCGACACTGAAAAGGCCATTGAATTTTTCGAGGTAACTCTAGATGGCAAAATCGTCAGCATTCAGATCTGCGGTGAAAATACACAACGAACAAATGAAGCAGTAGCTAAGGCAATAGAAATAGTCAGTGATTACCGAAATGAACATCCTCGAAACTCACAGAATTCCGAAATAGATAGAATGGTAACAAAGGTTCTCAATCTCAATGCAAAGTAACGATTCACATAACACAGCGCTCAAAATTGCCGCAAATTCCGCTACGCTCCATTTGAGACCTTTAGCTTGGCGTTAAGTTCTTAGAGTAAGGGGTAGCTGAATGGCAGTCAGGGCAATGGAACAGAGGGATGTTCAAGAAGTATCCCAAATTGTCGTCGCGGCATTTTCGGATGCTGTGGCTAGTGGATTGTCTCAAGAGGGTATTGCGACCTTTATGAGTCTCTCCGCGCCCGAAGCGTTCGCGAAGCGTATGACTGGAGAGAACTGCATGTTCGTCTATGAAGATAAAGGCGAAATAATGGGAGTGATCGAGTTCAAGGAAGGGCGCCACGTAGCAATGCTGTTTGTCGCACCCGATAGGCAAAGGTCCGGGATCGGGCGTAAACTCGTGCGTGTGGCATTATTCCATCGGCGTGTTCCGTCAGTCACTGTAAGTGCCTCACTGTCATCGGTCCCCGCTTACGAGAACTACGGGTTTGAGGTGGCTGGGCCAGAAGAGGAAAGACAGGGCTTGCGCTATGTGCCCATGAAAATCGAACTTAACAATGCGCTAAACGCGGACTGTCTTAGTCACTGGGGACCTCCGTGCGGCGCGGGTTACCGGTAGCGTTAGGTGCACAAAAAGTTAGAAGAAATCTGAAATTATGGTGAATAAATCAAGCGCGGGTGAATTCTCTAATTGGTTTGAGGATTTTATTCGAACGATGAAGGGTGTTGGTGATGGGGATGTTCCTTGTGGAGAATGCGTAGGCTGCTGTACTTCGTCAAAATTTATCCACATACGTCCCACAGACAAAACTGCGCTTAAAGCAATTCCAAAAGAATTAATGTTTCAGGCGCCAGGCCTGCCGAAAGGATATTATCTTCTTGGATATGACGAGAAAGGGAATTGTCCAATGTTTAAAACAGGTAATTGCTCAATATATGAATCACGTCCTGAAACATGCAGGCAATATGACTGCCGGGTTTTGGCAGCAACGAACTTAAAAATCATTGAAGAAAGCGAAGAAATAAGAAGAAAAGTAAACTCATGGGAATTTGAATTTACTTCTGATAGGAGTGTTGAGTTACATGATTCTGTTAAATTGGCCGGGGAATTCCTTTCTAAATATGCAAATAAATTTCCTGCTGGGTTTGTCCCGCCATTGAGTGTTCAGGTTGCCGTTATGGCAATCCGGGTCCAGTCGTTATTTCTTGGGCATACTATGGACTCAGCAAAAAAGGATTATAGAGTGTTAGTGGACGCAATAGTGCATAAATGTACGAGTGGAAGATAAAATATGCCTAACAACGCCATCAAAACTGACGCTCGTACAACGCGCGGTTTATGGCAAACATTAAGTGCGATTAATAGAACATCATGCAGCCCGATATACTTGAGAAAATCAATGCCGATTTCGAGAAGCCAGATGAAGTATTAAAAATATTAAAGGCAATGGAGACAGCAGTTCAAGAACATGTTTCTAGCCGTATATGTCGCGGAATTGTCTTTCTGTCACAAGGAAGTATATGTAAACTCAACCATTATGTAGAGTTATCTTTAATAGATTATCATGATCTCATATGGCAGGCAGAATATGAAGGCCCCGAAATACATAAATACGATTTCAATAAGTCATTTAATGATCTTGGGTTGCTATGATGCAATTAACACATAGCGCACCCCCTGAGGTAGTCCGTCAGTAAAAATAACGTTACTTTGCCAACTCTGCGACAAGCGGCGATTTTTTAGCTTTGAGAGCCATAAATATTTTGCCTCATCATATGGCTTACGATCCTACCAGCACCTGAAAAGAATTCTTATCCATTTAAATGCCAAGGCACGTACCCCATTTGGTGTGTTTTTTCTTGTTCTCGTTGCTGCTGATAGTACGCCTTGGCCCAGAAGGAGAATCGGATCGATTCATTGGCCTATTCGATGGAGGTTTTGCACAGGAACGTTGAGCAGCTGTAACGCCAATGTACCCAGCTCTTGTTTCCTGAGCGCTCATTGAGCGGAGCAACACCGGAGTGTTTGAACATCGCGTCCGCGTTATCAAAGCGCGTACGATCTTCACCAAAGGCAACCAGTAGGCGTGGTGCGAGTTGCTTGCCGGCGCCAGGTAAAGCTTCAACTAGCACAGCATCATCGAGTTTCGCGAAGCGCTCGGCGATCTGACGATCGAGCCGCCCTATCTGTTCCAGCAGAAGAGTTAATTGAGCGACCAGAGCCAACACCAACATCCGGCTCGGTTCAATCACACCGAAGTCCGTGGTAAATTCCGCAGCGTCTTTAATGGCACTGGTTCAACGCTCGATGACCTTAGGGTAACGGAACATTATGTGAGGTGAAAAATGTGCGTAAAGTGGCTTCTCTGGCACGTTGTTCCGCCTCTACTGTTGGCCAGCGCTCAAGGAAGTGACAAAACACGGCGGTGTCTTTTCTTCTAATCAAACAAGGGTTTGTGGGTATTCATTCTTCAATGCGACTATAAGATCGGACCTCGGGGCGTTCTGGCACCCACGGTATGAATCTCCCCTCGTGCCGTAGTACCAGATCGATCGGCAACTGAGCATCCGTTGGATCATCCTTGGCGCGGCTTGGACGCAGGGCTCGCCGATATCTGGCCACGGTTTGAGGATTGATGGGTAACAGGACAAGAAAGTTATACTTGAGCAAGGCATAAATAAGCGGCACCTTGCGCGATTCGATGCAAACGGCAATCGATTGTCCAGGGAATCGCTCATGCAGGGCCATGGCCCAGGCATCAATAGCTTCTGCGCTATGGCGTAGGATGGAGAACTCAAGCGCACCACTGTCTGAATATTTGAGGCAGATATCGTGTTTCTTATCGGCCCAGTCCAGACCAATGATCGTGGCATATTCATAAAGAATATTCATTAACCGGTTCCTTGCTGCTAGAGTTTATCTAGGAAAGGCATAGCGATTTCTGCGAAGGCATTATAGGTAGCGTTTAGAGGCATCCCCCGAGTGTTCGTTAGCGAAATCGGTAACACCTTGCCGGGGGCGGCAGTATGTTAGTAAGCATTGTGTGCTGTGCGCTCTATAGTCGTCCCCGGCAGGTGCCTGTCCCTCCATTAGAGCCTAAAGGAAAAACAAAAAGGGTTAAGGACGGACTATCTATAACGTCGCTCTATCCGTTCAAAAACCGCGATGCGATTTTCGTCGGGTGAGCTTGGTCGTAAAGTACTCATGAAAATAGACATATATCAGAAAATGGATAAAGATTTCGGTGGTGATATTAAATTGGCTATAGATCAAATAGATATACTGAATGCAAAAAAATAAGGGCTTGTTAGGCGATCGGTTGCTGCGTGTAATAATGCGCTCAAGGCCGAGGCTTGTCATGAACGGTTAGGTGCATAGACTGCAGAATGGAGGCGTTGCCGGTGCGAGTGTCATTCGCCCGCTCCGGTGAACTCCGCTGGAGTTGATTAAAGGGAGCTGTGTGAATACCTATATTGCCCTTCTAAGAGGGATTAATGTCGGCGGAAAAAATCACCTGCCCATGAAGGGGTTAGTGGCCATCCTTGAATACCTCGGATGTAGCAACGTCAGGACCTACATTCAGAGCGGCAATGCGGTGTTCCGGAGTTCGGAGAAGGACGCCGCGTTGCTTGGCAAAAGAATCAGTGACGCGATCCGCCGGCGGCACGGTTTTGCACCGGTAGTGATGGTCTTGCACCGCGAGGAGTTTGAACGGGCCATTGGCGACAACCCGTTCCCTGAGGTGAGCGCGAACCATAACGCCTTGCATGTGCGGTTTCTGGAGCGCGTGCCCGAGCAGCCGGATCTGAATGCGCTGGAGAGGGTGAGAAGCGACGGTGAGCGGTTTCGGTTTCACCGGAAGCTGTTTTATCTCCATGCGCCCAATGGCGTCGGTAAATCCCGGCTGGCGGCCAATGCCGAGCGGCTAATCGGTGTGCCGATGACGGACCGAAACTGGAAAACGGTGTGTACACTCCGGGTGATGGCCAGAGAGGCAGAGCAAAGCGAATGATTGCGTTTTCAAAGGAAGAGAAGGAAATTAACGTCAGAAAGATCCAGCTCTACTTCAAGGAAGAGGTGAATCAGGAGATGGGCAGTTTCGATGTCCAGTTCCTGCTTGATTTTTTTGCCGAGGAGGTCGGGGCCTATTTTTATAATCGGGGACTCTACGATGCCTGGGCTATTCTGGAGCGGCGGCTGGAATCGATCTCGGAAGCGATCTACGAACTGGAAAAGCCAACCGACTTCAGAAATAAACATTCCAGCAATCAATTAATTCGCTGCCACATTAATACCGTTCATTATAATGACAAGTTTTTGGATTTTTATTGCCAGTTTTATTACCCAGATCTTTGGGGCATGAATATTGTGCAAATGAAGGGATCCCCTCACCCCAGCCCACTCCCTGAGGGAAAGGGGGTGAATGGGACAGTAGTGAATTCGCTGAACGGTTTTATCACTTCCCGAAATTGCACTCATCCTTCTATTTTCCCCAGTGCCTACGCCAGGATGGGCTGCAAGCGTGCCGAGAACAGGAGCTGCGCCCCAGCCGGTGTCACCCAGAGAAATTAATGATGCTCTGGTCGACCCAGCGCAGGAATTGACGTGGGCTGACCGGGTGGGTGGCCAGCCGGGATACACCCTTGATACGTTGATATCGTGAACAATCTCTGGATCGTTTTTCACCCCGTCTTCTACTACACCTCTTGTTTTTATTGACCATATTATGCACACTCCTGTTACTGACCGACCGGTCAGTTTGCGTTTGGAGTTCTATTGCCCATGCCCAGTAAGGCAGTTAATTCGCATTTTAATGAAACCGCTCAGGTCATTCTTGCTGAGGCGCGGCAGCTGTTTGCCGTGCGCGGTTTCGATGGGGTATCAATCAGCGATATCGCCACGGCGGCAGGGGTGAGCAAAGCCAATATCTTTCATCACTTCGGCTCCAAACCGGCGCTTTACATGGAGGTGTTGAAGTACTCCGTGAATGAGTTTGGTGAGCTGACAGAGCACATGCAGCCAGAGCGGGCTCCCCTGGAGCAGCGTCTGCACCACTTTCTGCTGGCCCATGCCTCTCATTTGCTGCAACACCCTGCTTCGGCCCATGTGATACAGCGTGAGTTGCTGGAGGACCGTGACGAGGTCACCCGCCAGTTGGCGGATCAGGCCACTGGCGACCAGTTCAGGCGCTTGTTCGGCCTGTTACAAGAGGCACAGCTTGCCGGTGAAATCCGCGCCGATGCCGATCTGGCGGCACTGGTGGTGATGATGCTCGGCGTGGTGGCATTTGAGTTCCAGGTTCGTTCGCTTTTACGCCATCAGCCTGAAGTGGGATTTGCTGGCGATCCGGAGCAATACACCCGCTTGCTGGCGGATATTCTTGTGCATGGAATTAGTTCAAAAGAGACAGATAAATGACAAAGAGATCATGGATTGCGCTGATAACGCTAACGGGTGTTCTGCTGGTTTCAGCCTGCGGCACAACCACGGAAGAAAAAGCGGATGAAACAAGCTCCGACACGCAGGAACGCACTATCGCCGTGACCGCCACCGAGGCGAAAGCCACCATGGTGCCTATCGTGCTGGAGGTGGCCGGTGATGTGCAAAGCATCAAGGCGCCGACGATTGGTGCCGAGATTTCCGGGCGGGTGACGCAGGTGCTGGTCGAGGTGGGCGATGTGGTGGCCGAGGGAGAGGTGCTCGGGCAGCTAGACCGTAGCGGCATACTGCTGGAGCTTGATGTTGCCCGTGCCGAAGAGGGCCGGGCCAAGGCGTTGACCACCAACGAGGAGCTGGCGGTAAAACGGCTGAATGATCTGAAGAAGAAAAACTTTGTCTCGACCAGTGACATCGATGCAGCAGAGGCCCAGCTGCGTGCCCTGCGCGAGGAGCTGGAGGTGGCCAAGGCACGGGTGGCGCTGGCCGAATACAAGCTGAGCAAAACCACGATCCAGGCGCCATTGGCAGGCAAGGTTGATGCCCGATTTGTCTCCGTGGGCGATTACATTAAGGATGGCGCGCCGTTGTTCACCATCGCCGATACCGACGCTTTGCGTCTGGTCATGGTGTTCCCTGAACAGGCCATGAATCAGTTGCGCATGGGTACACCGTTGAAGGTGAAGACCGCGGTCAATCCCGGTCTGAGTTTCGATGCGGTAATTAGCGAGATCCGTCCGCAGTTGGAGAGCGCCACCAAGGGCGCGGTGGCTTATGCTGACTTGTCTGATCCCGGCCTGACACGGGCCGGGGCAAGCGCTCTCGTAACGGCTACGCTGGCGGTGCATGAAAATTCAATCGTGATTCCGCAGCTGAGTCTGGTACGACGCCCAGCAGGTGAGGTGGTCTATGTGATCGGGGCCGGCAACAAGGTTAGCGAGCGGCCGGTGGTCAGCGGCGTACAGCTGGACAACGGCATCGAAATTGTCAAGGGGCTTCACCCCGGTGAGCGGGTCGTGGTGGATGGCGCCGGTTTTCTCAGCAACGGAGTCAAAGTCGAGGTGCAGGGATGAACCTGCCAGAGATATCCATCAAACGTTACGTCTTGGCCTACATGTTGTCGGGCGTGCTGGTGCTGTTTGGCCTGGTCAGTTACCAACAGATCGGGGTTGACCGGAATCCGGCGATTGAATTTCCGATGATCACAGTCAGCACCGCACTGCCCGGTGCCAACCCGGAGATCGTCAACTCCAGCGTGACCAATATTATCGAGTCGGCGGTAAACAGTATCCCTGGCATCGAGCATATTGAATCGACTTCCAACCCTGGTGTCTCCATCGTGGCCATCCGCTTCGCGCTGGAGAACGATGTGGACGTGGCCTTCAACGATGTGCAGGCCAAGATCAACCAGGTGCTGCGCAAGCTGCCGGTAGAGGCCGACCCGCCGGTGGTTGGCAAGGTGGATTCCGGCGCCATGCCCATCATGTGGCTGTCGCTGAGCGGTAATCGTACCCTCCAGCAACTCAACCTATATGCCAGCAACAACATTAAAAAACGGCTCGAAACCATCAATGGGGTAGGTGAAGTGCGGATCGGCGGCAACCGTCCCCGCACCATTCGCGTGAATCTCGACACTACCCGCATGGCGGCGTTCAACATCACCCCGCAGGATGTGATCGCCGCCTTCCAGCGCGAGCATGTGCAACTGCCTGGTGGTTTCATGGCTAACGGCAACAAGGATGACCTGATCAAGCTTGATGTCGAATTTCATACGCTCAAGACGCTGGCCGGGATGACCGTCGCCAATCACGGCGGACTCAACGTCAGGTTAAACGACATCGCCGAGGTGGAGGACAGCCTGGCCGATTTTCGCAGTCTGGCCCGTTACAACGGTAAGCCGACGGTGGGTATCGGCATCGTCAAGATCGCCAACACCAATACCGTGGCGATTGTGGATGAGGTAAAGCATCGCCTGGAAAAAGAGATCATCCCCCAGCTGCCCCCGGGGATGCAGATCGGCATTGCCACCAATGATGCGGATCTGATCACTGACATTATCTCAGGACTGAAGTCGCACCTGTTCGAAGGCACCCTGTTGGCAGCGTTGGTGGTGTGGCTGTTCCTCAAGAATCTGCGTTCGACCCTGATCGTCAGTGCCGCGATTCCGGTATCACTGCTCGGTGCGGTGGCGGTGATGTATTTTGCCGGTTACACCTTCAACATCATGACCATGCTAGCGCTGCTGTTGCTGATCGGCGTGGTGGTGGACGACGCCATCGTGGTGTTGGAGAACATTTATCGTACCCGCGAGACCACCGACCTGGATCGGGTCGCTGCCGCCAAGGAAGGCACGCGCCAGGTGGTGTTTGCGGTGGTGGCCGCATCGCTTACGCTGGTGGCGATCTTCGCTCCGGTGATTTTTATGCAGGGCATCATCGGTCTCTTTTTTGAATCCTTCGCGGTGGTGGTCACCGTAGGGGTATTAGTCTCGCTGTTTGTTTCATTAACGCTGACGCCCATGCTCTGCTCACGTTATCTCAACATCCCCAAACAGCACGGCAGGGTCTATCGCACACTGGACACGGTGTTCCGGGCGATGGATAGCGGTTATCGCCAGGTGCTCGGCCTGGGACTGAAGCATCGTTGGAAGGTGGTGGTGATGACCCTGACGGTGGTCATGTCCAGCGGTTACTTCTTCGGCGCCATTGGCAAGGGCTTTATGCCGGAGGAGGATGAGAGTCGCTTTATGGTGACCATTAAAACCCCGACCGGCTCGGGCATTAGTTACATCGAAGAGCGTTTGACTAAAGTCGAGGCGGTGTTCGATTCCCACCCTGAAATCAGTTCTTACTTCACTCTCGCCGGTGGCGATACCGGTGGTAGTGTCACCAGCGGCAGGGCCATTGTGCGCATGGTGCCGCCAGAGGAGCGCTCGATACGCCAGGCAACGTTGATGAAGACTGTGCAGCAGGAGCTGAATCAGATCCCCGGCATACAGGGATTTACCTCCGCGATCCCCATGGTCGGCGGTCGGCGTGGTGAGCCCCTGCAGTTCGCTCTGGTGGGGCCGGACCTCTACAAGGTTGCCGAGCTGGCGGATGCACTGCAACAGAAACTCGCTGCTGATTCCGCGATGGGTGAGATCGACATGGTGCTGGTAATGGACCTTCCCCAGGTGGAACTGGAACTGGACCGCTCGCGTTTGACAGCCCTCGGCATTGCGCCCAGCGATGTGGCCATGGCCATCAACGTACTCGGTGGTGGCCTGGATGTCGCCAAGTATAACGATATGCCTGGTGATGGCGAACGATACGACGTGCGTCTCAAGGCAGGTGAAGGCCAGGTCATCCGCCCTTCAGACCTGGGCCGCATCTATGTGCGAGCCGCCAACGGTGAGATGATCCGGCTCGATAACATCGCCCACCTAAAGAACGGTGTTGGTCCGGCCATGATCTCGCGCTACGACCTGCAATACTCGGCCAACTTTTTTGCTACACCGGCCATGGCTGAAGGCGATGCCGCACGGAAGTTGACCGGGGTAGTGAAAGAGATGGGTTTGCCCCTCGGTTATCAGGTGCGGCTCAAGGGGCGGGCCGAGGAGTTTGGCAAGACCGCGGGTTACATGCTGCTCGCCTTTGTGATGGGCATCGTGCTCGTGTACATGGTGCTGGCCAGCCAGTTCAACTCCTTCATCCAGCCGGTGATCATCATGGTCGCCCAGCCGTTGGCCATCATCGGTGGCGTATTTGGCCTGTGGGTGATGAACCATTCGCTGAATATCTACTCGATGATCGGTTTGGTGCTGTTGATCGGACTGGTGGCGAAGAACTCCATCCTGCTGGTGGATCTCACCAATCAGTTACGCAGCCAGGGCAGGGGGATCAACGAGGCCCTGCTGGAGGCTTGCCCAATCCGCATGCGGCCGGTGTTGATGACCTCACTGACAGTGATCCTCGCCATGCTTCCTGCCGCCAGTGGCGTGGGTGCCGGTGCCGACACTAACGGCCCGCTGGCCGTGGCGGTGATTGGCGGCATGATCAGCTCCACCCTGTTGACCCTGGTGGTCGTGCCAGCCGTTTATTCGCTGGTGGAGAATGGTTTGCACTACCTGGAGGAGTGGCTGGATAGCGTGAAAATGAAATTTAACAGCGAGCACAGTTGAACGACTTTTGGTAATGTCTTGATTTGCTGGTATCCGGAGTATCGCGTCCAGGGAGTGCCGGGATACCCGATATCCTGAGGTAACTCCTTTGGCGACGTTATTAACGGTGTTGTTTCAATTATGGTCTTGAGGCTGGTTCTGGAAGCCCCCTATACGAGTACCGAGTAGGCCAGGTTGCCCCACCCGGTGCCCCGGACCTCAACACGACAGAGGCCGTTTGCCAAAAGCGCCATGTTTCACGCGACCCTCCGCGTGAAACTATCTTTCCGGCTGAAGTTCACTCAGTCTGGTTTTTTTTCCTTTGATTGAAGAGACATTGACAGATGACCTTGCCCCTATCACATAAGATGCGCATCCAAAACAAGCCCCGGAAAACGATGCCAACACAACAGCACCGTCGCGGTGTTGTTCTGATACTGTCGTTACTGGTGTTGGCTGGCTGTGGCAGTAGTACCGCAGCGGTCAAGCCATCGGAGAATGACGATCGCTACGCCCGCCTGGCGCAAGAGGTGTTTAGAGAGACAAACAGGTTGCGGGCAAAGCCGGGTGCGTATGCTACGATACTGCAAGATGTTATCCGAAGAATGACCGGCAATGTTTATCACCCGCTGGACAGCGACGTGGGTATTGTCACCAACGAGGGGGCGAGCGCTGTCACGGAAGCGGTTGCTTCGCTTGGCAGACAGAAAGCCTTAATGGAGCTGAAGTGGTCTGACGAACTGGCAGCGCTTGCTCGGGCGCATGTGCTGGATACCGGCGCCAAGGGGCTTGTTAGCCATAACAGTAGTACGGGCCGCCGTTTTTCCGAAAGAGTGGCGGGCGTTGTTGTGAAGGGCAAGTTTACTTCCGCGGCGGAAAATATCTCTTACGGCTATGGCAATGGCAGAGATGTCGTTGCACAACTTCTGGTTGATGACGGTGTACCAGGGCGCGGTCATAGAACAAACCTCCTCAAGCCGCAGCTCAGCCACAGTGGGGTTGCATGTGGCTACCATAGCCAATATGGTCACATGTGCGTTGCCATTTATGGCGAGGATAACAGGTAATAGCGGGTAGGATCGTGGTCATGCTGTCGCTTATAACACGCGTAAATAAATCATGAATTGTTCACGACCATCTCTATTTTTTGTTAAAAAGGGCATCACCGGTTAGTTGGCCGAATGCGTTTAACGGTGCATCATCACGGTGGCCTATCGATTCCGGCCAGGTGTTTTTTACCTGCATTCGCCTGAAGGGGCGGGCAGATCAAAGCTCGCTGCAAATACCGAAAGATTGCCGGGTGTGCCGTTGACTTTCAGGAACTGGAGAGGTGTGTAAAGTCAGGGGGATGGCACGCGCGGTGGGTTGAAGGAAATAGTCATCAAAGTGTTACAGTGAAAGGAGTGTTTTCGCATGTCACTCATAGAGTTCTCGAAGGAAGAAAAAGAGATCATTACCAGGAAAGTTCAGATGTACTTCAAGGAAGAGCTGGAGCAGGATATCGGCAGCTTTGATGCACAATTTCTTCTGGATTTCTTCACCGAGGAAATCGGGGCGTACTTTTATAATCGCGGTCTTTATGATGCACAGGCAATCCTGGAGAAGCGCCTGGAGTCACTTACGGATGCGATCTTCGAACTGGAGAAAGTAACGGACTTCTGCAGATAAGCCGCACTCAGCACTTTTCACTGCAACGCCCTGCCGTGACAACCCTCACTATCTCTTCGCTATCTGTTGTAGTGCCCAGTCAAGGATCGGCTGCAGTCTCCCTGACAGTAATTCTCGTGCCTCCGCCGGCGCTACCCATCGGTATTCATGGTGCTCTGGCTGGCCCAGTTCCGGGCTTATCGGCAGTGTAATGGCTTCTTGCGTGGTGGATGCAAGGTAGTAACGGGCCACCTTACCCCTTCCGTAGGGTGCGGTTTCTCGGTAGTGCTCGCCCCAGGGAAAGTCCAGGTGCTCCAGCCCCGTCTCCTCGGTGGCTTCACGGCGGGCGGTGTCCAGCGGCAGCTCGCCAGTCTCTACCTTGCCTTTGGGGAAATCCCAGTAGTTGTAGGCGCGAAGCAGGAGCAGTCGTGGGCCTTTCTCGGTGTGACGAATGATTACGGCGCCAGCTGAGAGGATTAGAGGCATCAAAGGGACTCCTGTGAACGCTGAACCAGTTAATGCAGAATGTCTTGATTTTACTTATGAGCGAATCGGCTAGCTTAGCATCAGTTAGCGGCTAAACTGATGATGAGGGATGGCTTGGGGGATATGCCCCCCCCGTGATGTAAGCAAAGCGCCTGTGCGGTGGTTTAGGTAGGGAGGTTTGATATGAAAAAGTATCTGGCCGTGCTCGTTTTTCTCATTGGCACTATGAGCGCTGTGACCGTGCTTGCCGACCAGGATGCATATAACGACTGCATACTGAAACACCTCAGGGAGGCAAAGGATGACGCCGCAACTGCTTTTATTCGACAGGCATGTTATGAAAATTACATCGGGTTTCTCTCTCTCGACGAAAGGAGAAAAAAATATAATGAATGTCTGCTTGAGTACCTGGTTGGTGTTGAGAGTTTTCAGGCAGTAATGGAAATACGGAATGCCTGTAGCGGAAAATATCTGATGTGAGAGACCAAAAAGACGTTCACCTTGCTTTGATGAGGGTGACTCGATGGGGGTAGCGCTATAGTGATTATACTATTCTCAGATTTATTTCGCTAAGGCTGTTTGGTTTCAGGAACTTTTTTAACGCAGTTGAGACAGGCGGCGGCGAGGGCCTGTCGTAGCACCTCGATAGCACGTGGGCGCGGGAAGCTGCTGCGCCAGGCAAGTGCGACGGTCCTCCCTGGGGGCCTTCCTTTGAAACGCCGAATAGTAACAAGGCGTTCGGCGTAGCGATCGGCTCCGGCCGCTGTGCAGGGCAGCACTGTCACCCCGACCCCGCTGGTCACCATCATGCGAATGGTTTCAAGCGAAGCGCCTTCCAGTGTTTTTTGCAGGCATGGTTTATCCTCGCTCCGCGGTGCACACATGGGGCAGACCTCAATCACCTGATCACGAAAACAGTGGCCCTTGCCCAGCAGTAACACCGTCTCTTTACCGAGTTCATCGATGGTGATCACACCTCTCTGGGCCAGAGGGTGGCTGACAGGGAGCATGACAACGAAGGGCTCATCGTAGATCGACAGGGTTTGGATGCCGGGCTCGTTAAAGGGGAGGGCGATAATGATGACATCGAGTTCGCCGCGTTTGAGTTTTTCGCTGAGCACGGCGGTGTAGTTTTCCTCCACCAGCAGGGGCATGCGCGGCGCCTGCTCGGTGAGCAGCGGGATCAGCTGAGGCAGCATATAGGGGCCGATGGTGTAGATAGCGCCAAGCCTGAGCGGTCCGGTTAGTTCATCCTGGCTGGCCAGGGCGATTTCCTTGACTGTAGCCGCTTCGGTCAGGGCATGTCGTGCCTGTTCCACCACCCGCTCCCCGGTCGGGGTGAGGGTGATTTCTCCGCGTGAGCGCTCGAAGAGAGTCACGCCCAGCTCCATTTCCAGACGTTTAACCGCGACGCTGAGCGTGGGTTGGGTGACGAAGCAGGTTTCTGCCGCATGGCCGAAGTGCCGCTTGTCGGCAACGGCTACAATGTAGCGTAGCTCGGTAAGGGTCATGCTTCAGACCGCACTCACTCGCTGCGGTGGGCGATCGGCTTTTCAGTAAATAAGTAATCTTTCAGTTCGTGATTGAACTTGGGATCCTTGCGGCGGATCCACTCCAGCATCATTGCGGCGTGTTCCTTTTCTTCGTCACGATTATGGGCAAGGATGGCGCGCAGCTCTTCATCTTTGCAGACGTCGATACGCTGGTTGTACCAGTCGACCGCTTCAAGCTCCTCCATCAGTGAGACAATGGCACGGTGCATGTCTCGGGTATCATCACTCAGTTCATCGACAGGTTCATGATAGCCTTCGTTTGCCATAGGTATGTCCTTAGGTTGGTCACTTCAGTAAAAAAACATTACCACGGAAAATGCGATAAAAAACAGAAAAAAATGCCGCAATCGCTTGTGAACCATATTATGTCAGGCTGGTCCGGTTACCTATCTTTTCATCGGTATGACTGGAGTAAAATCCTCACAGCAGGTCACCGGCGAGTGAATCCCGTACCTGATCTGGTATCTCCGTCTCTTCACTGTAGGCCGGATGATCGATACCTGCACGTATCACGGCACCCTGCTTCACTGCCTCGATCATTTCCGGGCTCAGTTCGAAGCGGACAAAATGCACTGAAGAGGTTTTTTCCTCGGTTTCCCGGGCGAGATCCTCGTTGGCAATCGGGTTGACACTGTCGAATCCGTTGACCTGTACATACAGCGATTT
>JBFFNE010000062.1:0-17969 GCA_041563315.1 Thiohalomonadaceae bacterium | reverse complement strand
GATGGCTCCTGTAGCACCATTACCAGCAATGGGTCGGCAACCATCACCTTCCTCTACGATAATCCTTACAATGATCTCGATGCTACGGGCATGGCCGTGAGTACTCCCGCTCTGGCAACAACCGATACAGCCGGCGTGACGGAGACGTTGACAGGGTCCTTCACCATTAGCATGTTGTACCCAGAGTTATCGCTTATGATGTCCGTGGACTACCAGAGAGCCAACGGTCTTGTCTACAGGATGAAGGACTACAGGGCCGTTTTCTCTGTCCTCGATGGTATTACCAGCGTAGATGGCATTTTGTGCGACCCGGCTGAGGGCTGCATTGAAATTGTCACGGCTCCAACTTTCTCTTATGACAGCGTTTGTGCCCACCCGATCAGCGGCACCGTGACTATCTACGGTTATGACTGGAATACCAAAGAAAGAACGCTTGGATACATCACGGTCGATGCAGGAAATGATGCCGGCGGTTGTCTCTATTACCAGGCCTGCTGGACCGGGGCGGCTACAGCATGTTTGGTACCCGATCCTGCCTGGTGACTACTTACTAGCTGAGATTGTCAACAAAAGCGCGGGCTCCAGTCCGCGTTTTCAGCTTGTATGGCAAAATAACCTGCTAAGCAGGGAACAGGTCGGCATCGATGATGTCTTTTAGGTAATGTATGAGAGTACAAGGTCGACAATGAAACGCAACGCAGGTTTTACCCTCATTGAGGTCATGGTAGTAGTGGTCATCCTCGGCATCCTTGCCGCCGTAGTGGTGCCGAAGATCATGGACAATCCGGACAAGGCGCGACTTGTTAAAGCCAAGCAGGATGTCCAGGCGATCAAGAGTGCGCTGGATCTCTACAAACTGGACAACTTTTATTACCCGAGCACCGATCAGGGCCTGCAGGCACTGGTGCAGAAGCCCGGTGGCTCGCCCGAGGCGCGCAACTGGAAGCAGGGCGGTTACCTTGATCGTCTGCCCAAGGACCCGTGGGGCACCGACTACCAGTACCTGAATCCCGGCACCCGTGCCGAGGTGGATATCTTCAGCCTCGGGGCCGACGGTCGCTCGGGTGGTGAGGGTGTCAACGCCGACCTCGGCAATTGGGACAACTGAGTCGGGTCGGAAAGCCCGGAATGGTTTCCCCGACTCGTATCACTCTCGTCAAGATGCAACGCGTGCTAAGGGAAAGGCGGCAATGACTGCATGGCACTCTCAACCAAGCCGACAACCTTGAAGACACGTACCCGCTCCTCAGGCTTTACCCTGTTGGAGCTGCTGGTGGTGCTGGTGCTCATCGGCATCATCATCAGCTTTGCCGTATTGTCGGTCGGCGATGGCGGAAGGCAGGAGCGGTTAAGACAGGAAGCGCAGCGGATCGCCTCCCTGTTTGACCTCGTCGGTGAGGAGGCGGTACTACGCTCACTGGAGTTTGGGGTGGTGCTGCAACGTGGTGGTTATACCTTCGTCGTTTACGAGGGCAGCGACTGGCTGCCGGTGACCGGTGACGACCTGTTACGCGAGCATACCCTTCCCGAGGGGGTTGAGCTGGCGCTGTTCATGGATGGTCTGGAGGTCTCGCTAAAACCGCGCAGCGCGATGCCGGAGGAGGCGGTGATACCGCAATTATTGTTCTTCTCCAGTGGTGAACGCACCCCCTTTGAGCTTTCCGTGGGCTACCGTGAGGGCGCTCCGCTGGCCTATCGTCTGCAAGCTCCCCTGATGGGACCGATGACACTGCAGCGGGTGGACTCGGCGCTGTGACGGGGCGACGGCAGAGGGGATTTACCCTGCTGGAGGTGCTGGTGGCGCTGGCGGTGTTGGCGTTTGCCATGGCGGCACTGATTAAAACCGGGGCGGAAAATGCCCGCGCCGCGGCTTACCTGCGTGACAAGACGCTGGCGCAGTGGGTGGCAATGAATGTGATCGCCGAGCAGCAGCTCTCTGCCGCCTGGCCGTCCAAGGGGACGAAACGCGGTAGCGAGGAGATGGGCCTGCACGAGTGGTTCTGGGAACTCCGGGTCGCTGAAACCTTTGATGAGGACGTGCGGCGGCTGGAAGTGGCGGTTCGCGCCACCGATGACAAGGAGCACACACCATTGGTCACCCTGGTGGCTTTTCTTGCTCGCCCAATGGCGGCGCGGGGGCCGGGCTCGTGAAGGCGATGCGTGCAAGCGGTTTTACCCTGCTGGAGTTGCTGGTAGCACTGGCGGTATTCGCCATGGTGTCGCTGATGGCCTACTCGGGGCTGCGCGCCGTTCTGCAAAGCAAGCAGGTGACCGAACAGCACGCCCAGCGCATCCAGCACCTGCAGAGCGCGGTGCTCATGCTGGAGCGCGACCTCAGTCAGGTTGCCCTGCTACGTGGCATCCGCGACGAGTATGGGGATCGGCAGGAGGCACTGCGTACCGCCGACTTCGGCTCGATTACGCTGGAGTTTACCCGTGCCGGTTGGCGCAATCCGATCAGTATGCCGCGCAGTACGCTGCAGCGGGTCGCCTATGGCGTTGAGGAGGAGTCGTTGCGGCGCTTCTCCTGGACGGTGCTGGATCGGGCGCAGCAGGGTACCCCCAATCAGGTCGTGCTGCTCGATGGGGTGCGTGACATGCGTCTACGCTATCTGGCCGAGACAGGTGAGTGGCACGATCAGTGGCCACCTGCCGGGTTGGCGCAAACTTCAGCGGTACCGTTTCCTCAGGCGCTGGAGATCATCCTGGAGCTGGAGGATATGGGGGAGATACGCCGATTACTTCCCTTGCTCCGACCCGCCCCCTTGGCCTCGGCGAGCACGCCGGTGAACGGGGCGGCGTCGGGTGAGGGTACCCAATGAAGTGCTTGCCGGGAGCGCAACGGGGCGTGGCGCTGATCACCGCGATGCTGGTGGTGGCGCTGGCCGCCACCGCCGCGGTGGCGATGGTCTCGCGACAGCAGTACGACATCCGTCGCACCGGTAACCTGTTGCAAGGGGAACAGGCCTACCTCTATGTACTGGGGATCGAGGGGTGGGCCGGGCAGATCCTGCGTCGCGACCGGGAGGACAACCGTGTCGACCATGCCGGTGAGGAGTGGGCGACACTTCTGCCGCCCATTCCCATCGACGGCGGCCAGCTTGCCGGTGGTATCGAGGAGCTGCAAGGACGGTTTAATCTCAACGACCTGATCCTCAATAACGAGGTGGATGCCGAGGCGCTCGCACGCTTTCGCCGTTTACTCGCGGCGCTGGAGCTGAATACCGAGTTGGCCATGGTGGTGACTGACTGGCTGGATCCGGATATCGATATCGCCTTCCCCGGCGGGGCCGAGGACGATAGCTACTCACAGGGAGAGAATCCCTATCGTACTGCCAACGCCCCTTTTGTCAGTGTCAGCGAGCTACGGCTGCTCAAGGGGATGAGCGAGGTGGTCAACCCAGAGAAGAACGAGACGGTCTATGACAGGCTGCTTCCTCATGTCTGCGCTCTTCCCTCGCGGGGGCCGATCAATGTCAACACGGCGACCGATCCCGTACTGATGAGCCTCGCAGAGGGTTTGACCATAGCCGATGCGGAGGCCCTACGTGAGGGGCGCGGAGATGAGGGGTATGCCGATGCCAGCGTCTTCCTCCAGGCCGATGCCGTGGCCGGGCGAACGGTCCCGGAGGGAATCATCGGGGTCATGAGCGAGTATTTTGTGGTAACGTCTCAGGTGCTTTTCGGTCGTATCACTGTGAGCTATCAGAGTATGATCCAGCGCAGTGCAACAGGAGAGGCGCGCGTTCTGATGCGCGCCCAGGGAACGCTTTAGACATGCAAAATTTTGTTTATATTCGTCTTGGTGCCACACCTGAGACTGCCGTGAGCTGGCTGGCGCGCAGTGAGGAAGGGGGGGGCGCGAAGGAGGCGGAGGGCGAGCTGCACGAGGCGGCCCTGAGGGCGCAAGGGGCCAAGGTGGTGGTGCTGGCACCCGCCTCGCCGATGCTGACCTGTGAGGCTGAGTTGCCTCCGACCCCGGCGTCCCGTATGCGCCAGGCACTCCCTTATGCCCTGGAGGAGCAGTTTGCCGAGGATGTTGAGCGACTGCACTTTGCTGTGGGCAAGCGCGATAGTGACGGCAAACTGCCGGTGGTGGCGCTCGATCGGGAGTTGATGAGCCGCTGGCAGGCGCTCTTCGCTGAATCCGAGTTACGCCCTCATGTGATGCTCAACGAGGCGCTCGCCTTACCCTGGAACGAGGGGGAGTGGTCCCTGCTACTGCAAGATGATGAAGCGCTGCTGCGCAGCGGGGCAACGCAGGGATTTGCCATTCCCATGCCGCAGCTGACTTCCTGGTTGACGGTGGCCTTGCAGGCCGAGACCGTGCCCCCATCCCGTATCTGTGTCTACGATGCAAGGCAAGATGACGGCGACACGGCATGGCAAGAGGGGGTGCACGGCATGGAGGTTGCGTATGAGCGGACAGACTCTCCGCTCGCCTTGCTGGCTAGTACGGAACCTGCCTCCAGCATTAACCTGCTGCAGGGTGACTTCAGCCGCAAGGAGCAGCTGGGCCGCCTGTGGCGGCCTTGGCGCGCGACGGCCGCGATACTTGGTCTTTGGCTCCTGTTGCAAGGTGGGATGGTGATCGGCAACTACTTTTCACTCAGCGCCAGGGAGAAGACGCTTTACACTTCGATTGAGCAGGTCTATCGCGAGACCTTCCCCGAGGCACGTAATGTGGTCAATCCCCGGGTGCAAATGGAGCGCCAGCTGACGGCGCTGCAGGGCGGAGGGCATGGCGGTGCTTTTGCCTACCTTCTGGCGACCAGCGGACCGGTGTTGGGCGGGATCGAGGGGCTGGAGTTGCGTAACCTGCGCTACCGCCAGGATGAACTGGAGCTGGAACTGGAGCTGAAAGACCTGGCCTCGCTGGATCGACTGCGCGAGTCGTTGCAGCAACAGAGCCTGACGGTGGATGTCCGCGGTGCAACGACGCGCGAGAACAAGGTCGAGAGCCGCATCGCTCTCAGGGAGAACGGCGCATGAAACAGTATTGGGCCAACCTGCAGCCGCGCGAGCGGCACACGCTGCTCGGTGGGGGTATCGCACTGGTGCTGATTCTGCTTTATGCCCTGGTGCTCGATCCTTTCCAGCAGGAGATGGCGCGTTTGCATCAGAGCGTAGAGGCGCAGACCGCAGAGCTTGCCTGGATGCAGCAGGCGGCGGCGGAAGTGAGGCAGCTGCGGGCTAGTAGCCCTACCGCCCGACGCGTTGCCGGACAGTCGCTGATGAGCCTGGTGGATGCCAGCGCCCGCAGCACCGGCCTTTCCGGGGCGATCAAAGAGATCAAGCCGGAGGGGCTGGGGGTGAAAGTGCGACTGGAGGAGGTCTCCTTTGACGACATGCTGGGTTGGCTTGAACAGCTTAATAGTCAGCAGGGTGTTAGTGTCAGCGGCCTGGTGATGGAGCGACTGCCACAACCCGGCAGGGTCAATGCCAGCGTGGTGCTGGGAGGAGAGAACGGATGAAGCCCGTGCTGCGTTATCTGGTCTTTGGTTTACCGTTCTATCTGCTGTTTCTCATCGCCCTGTTTCCGGCCGCGCAAGCCTACCGCTTTGCTGCCGAGCCGCTGGCCAAGACGCTCCCTGAGTTGAATCTGACGGGAATCGAGGGGTCTATCTGGACCGGGCGGGCTGGGATGGTAGTCTTTCGCAAGGCGCTGTTGGGCGAGGTGAACTGGCAGTTATCACCTCTATCGCTAGTGTTCGGAAAGGCGAAAATCAAAGCCCTGCTGCAGAGCGATGATGGATATCTACAAAGCCATGTGAGTACGCCGCTCGGTGGCGGGAATGTGGCGCTAGCCGACATTGAAGGGCAACTGCCTCTGGGGGAGTTACTTCGCTTCGCTCCTTATCTACCCGTGGTGCTGGAGGGGCGGGTCTCGCTCAAGCTGCCTGTGCTGGAGCTGGGGGCCGATGGCCGCCCGCTACGTGCCGAAGGCACGGTAACATGGCACCAGGCGGCAATGAGTGCCCCGCAGGCACTGCCTTTGGGCGACCTCCAGGTAGTGCTGCGCACCGAAGCCGATGGTCAGCTGGTTGGTGAGATCGGCGACCGCGGCGGCCCGCTGAAGGTAGCGGGAACACTGCAACACTCCCCTGACGGCAGTTACCGCATCAATGGCACCGTCGCCGCCGCCGCTGATGCCCCTGCGGCAGTGAAACAGGCACTTGGCTGGTTGGGTAAGCCTGATGCTCAGGGACGTTACCGGCTGAATTACAGCGGGAAAATATAGGGTCAGGACAAACACGGGATCAACCTTCAAAGAGCGCATTCAGTCCACATCGCGGCAAAATGCCGCCCCTAACACCTTGAACCCTGAACTTTGGTAACTACTCGCCCCTCAATAATCTCTTCGCGTCGCGCATGCGCTTAACCGTTAATCGTTCCCACGCTCCCGCGGGGGAATGAGGCGGGGACGCTTCGCGTCCCGTACACCATCCCAATACGTGACGCGGAGCGTCAAACAAACATTCCCACGCAGAGCGGAACCCCTGGGAGGATTTCGCGCGGAGCATGATGCGGGAAGCCACCATAGTGGGATGTGCTTCTTGAAACTTGTAATTTGAAACCGTATTCCTACTCCAGCCCCAGTTTCTTTAAGCGGTAGCGCATTGCTCGGAAACTGATGCCGAGACGTTTGGCGGCGGCCGTTTTGTTGTGACCGGTCTTCTCCAGTGCCTTGATGATGAGGCCGCGTTCGATCCTTTCAAGATAGGCTTCCAGCCCTACCTGTTCGACACTCTGTTCGGCAGGACTGTCAGCGGCACCCGTGGCCGTGCTGTTCGTGTTGAGGTACAGATCCCCGATATCAATGAGCTCATCGTCGCACAGGGTCATGGCCCGCTCGAGGATATTCTCCAGTTCACGCACATTGCCGGGGAAGGGGTAACGTGACAGCGCTTCCCGGGCAGCAGGGCTAAGTGTTGGCTGACAGAGTTCCATTTGCTGAGCCAGGCGTCGGGTAAAGTGTTCGACCAGCACGGGGATGTCTTCCGGTCTCTTCCTCAGGGCCGGGATATGCAGTTCAATGACATTGATGCGATAGAACAGGTCCTCGCGGAAACGCCCTTCCCGGACCAGTTTAGCGAGATCCTTGTGGGTGGCACTGAGGATACGTACATCAATATGGGTTTCCATCTGTGCACCGACCGGTCTGACGGCCTTTTCCTGGATCGCACGCAGCAGTTTTACCTGCATCTCAAGTGGCAGGTCGGCGACCTCGTCGAGGAACAGGGTACCGCCGTTGGCAGCCTGGAAAAGACCGTTCTTGTCACTGTTGGCGCCGGTGAAACTGCCCCTTTTATGGCCAAACAGCTCACTTTCCATCAGCTCGGAGGGGATGGCGCCGCAATTGACGGCAACGAAGGGCTTTTCTGCCCTTGGTCCCTGGGCATGGATCAGGCGGGCGACCAGCTCCTTGCCGGTGCCGGACTCCCCGCTGATATAAACCGGTGCCTGGCTGCGCGCCAGCTTGCGGGAAGTACGGCGGATCTCCTCGATGCTGTCCGATTGACCAAGCAGTTGCAGGCCGGGTGGTGGGGTGTTTTTGGCGGCGCTGGACTCGTTCAGACGCAGGGCGGTGGCGACCAGTTCGCGCAGGGTCTGCAGTTCGACGGGTTTATTGAGAAAGTCGAATGCACCGGCCTTGAGTGCATCAACGGCAGAGTTCATGTTGCCGTGGGCGGTGATCATCGCCACCGGGATGCTGGGAAAGTTCTCCTGCATGTGACGGATGAGATCGATGCCGCTGCCGTCGGGCAGACGCATGTCAGTCAGGCAGAGATCGAAATGGTTGCTGGCAAGTAGCGATTTCGCCTCCTGCACGGTCTCTGCGCCCAGACTGTCGAGTTTCATGCGCGAGAGGGTCAATGCCAGCAGTTCCCGGATATCCGGTTCGTCGTCAACGATTAGGACCTTTTTTGTCATGGAGGCCTCGGCGTTCATAGTCAGTTCATGACTCCCTTACTTGCGCGGAACAGTAAACGGAAACGGCTTTCCTTGAGTGACGTCGGTTCGTAGCGCAATTGCGCCTGATTGCGTGCCGCCAGCTCGCGCGCCAGATAGAGACCGAGTCCGGTGCCTTTGGACTCGGTAGTGAAAAACGGCTCAAAAATGTGATTGTAATGTTCCTCTGCAATCCCTGGTCCGGCATCGATAACATCGAGGAAACCGTGATCCTTGCCGATCATGGCGGCATTGAGCTGCAGTTTGACCGGTTTATCACTTGCCGCAGCAGCGCGCAGACCATTCTGGCAGAGGTTACTGAGTAGTTGGTCCAAATGGCCGGGATCAAAATGGATCATCAAATTCTCCGGCTCAACCGTTATTCGAATGGTCTCCCTGGTAGCGGGTTGTGATTGCTGGAACTCCTGTACAAAATCATCCAGCCAGGGCTTGAGGGCAAAGTGTGCGTCCTGGCCGCGTTCCTGGCGTCCCAGCTGCAGTACATTTTCGACAATGGTATTAATGCGCTGAGACTGCTCAAGAATGATTTCAGTCAGACGCCCATCATTGGGATCCAGTGTCGGTGACTCCGCCAGTAGCGCTCCGGCGTGACTGATGGCAGTCAGGGGATTGCGAATCTCATGGGCAATACTGGCGGTCAGGCGGGTGAGGGAGGCCAATTTCAATTGCTGGGCCTGACGTGTCGTGTTGTCAGCGTCGACGAGGAATATCAGGGTGCCGTCATCCCGCTGCTCGCCGATGCCCATGAATTGGGCGAGGAGCTCCTGTGGATTACTGTCGATCTGCAAAGGGCGCGTGGATGTACTCGGGTTCTCCTGCCACTCCTGCAGCTGCTGGTGCAGCTCACGGGAGTAATCCTGCAGCTGGACGTTGGCCTCTGTGACCGTCGAGTTCAGCAGATGCTCGGCCGAACCGTTCATCAAGCGCACATGGCTGTCCGGGGCGACCACGATAACCCCGGTTTGCATGTGCTGGATAATGTAGTCAGTCAGTTGGGCCATGCTCGCCAGGTCGACGCTGCGCTGGCGTGCCAGAGCCTCGCTCTCTCTCGCACGTCCCGCCAGCACATGCGCCAGAATGGCTGTAGCGAACAGGGTGATGCCGAGCATGCCGGCCAGCGAATAATTGATATTTGCCCCAGAGTGGCTCAGCGCGGCGTAGCTCTGCTCGACCAGCAGGGCAATGGTCGCCACCGCGGCAAAGAAGCCAGGCGTTCTGCCGCCGGCAATCATGCTGCCATTGGCGACACTCACGACCAGCAGCATGCCGACCCCGCTGGCCACACCGCCACTGGCATGCATCAGTAAGGTAATAAAGATGATGTCGGCGAGGATGTGTCCTGTCAGTTGGAGGATAAATCCTGGCTGTCGCCGTAGCAGTGGATAGAGGGCCAACAGGCTAAAACCGAGATAGGCCAGGCTGGTGTGGTAGAACAGCTCCGGGTCGGCACTACCGAGTGGTTTTGCCAGCAATCCGAAGTGGTACAGCAGGATAAACAGGCTCGCCAGGGCAAAGCGGTAGATATTGAGGAACTGCAGCGGACGCCAGGTTCTGGCGAAATCGCTTTGCACGGCCGAATCGGCTTTCAGGCCGGTTGTAAAAGCGGCGAGCTCAGGCATGGAGTGCACCTAAGGGTATCGTCACGACGGCGGACCTGCCTCTCGATGCTCTTCGGAGCAGTAGGGGTGACCGTCTCGGAAGAGGGCTTCGTTGTCAGGGATGTGGATCCCGCAGTGGGCGCAGCGGACCATATCTGTTCCGACCTGGGGGCGAGAGGGTTTCTCGGCGCGTGGTTTTGCCAGCATATGACGAACCATGCGGTAAATCAGCCAGATAACCAGGGCGAGTATGATTAGACGAATAAGATTCATGCCAATCGGACAGTGGTGGACGAAGGTGCATTGTAGCGAGAACGTAACCTTTTTCACAAATAGACCTTTTGCGCCGCCACGCGGTTTGTTTCACAATAAGCGACCTTTTACCAAGCTGAATCCAAAGAAAAATCCTTCAGGGGGAACCATGAATCTCCACGAATATCAGGCCAAGGGGCTGTTTGCCCAGTACGGCGTACCGGTGCCACAGGGGCAGGTGGCCAGCTCCATGGTTGAGGCCGAACATGCGGCCCAGGCGCTCGGCGGCAATCGCTGGGTGGTCAAGGCTCAGGTCCATGCCGGCGGTCGCGGCAAGGCGGGCGGGGTCAAGCTGGTCGGCTCCATCGACGAGCTCAAGGCCGAGGCCGACCGGCTGCTCGGCAGCCGTCTGGTGACACACCAGAGCGGTGCCGATGGACAGCCGATCAACCAGCTGCTGATCGAGGGGGTGAGTGACATCGCCCGCGAACTTTACCTCAGTGTGGTGGTGGATCGTGGGCGCAAGCGTGTCGTCTTCATGGCCTCAAGCGAAGGGGGCATGGATATCGAGGAGGTGGCCGCCTCCACACCGGAGAAGATTTACAGCGTTGCCGTCAATCCGGTGGCCGGCCTGCAGTCGTATCAGACTCGCCAAATTGCTTTCGCCCTCGGCCTGGAGGGCAATCAAGTGAAGGAGTTGGGCGCCATTATGGGGGGGCTCTATCGTCTCTTCAGTGAGCGTGATGCCTCGATGCTGGAGATCAATCCGCTGGTGGTCACTGGCGAGGGACACCTTATTGCCCTCGATGCCAAGGTCAATCTGGACGAGAATGCCCTCTACCGTCAACCGGAAATGGCCAAGCTGCGCGATCCTTCCCAGGAGGATGAGCGCGAGAACAGCGCCAGGCAGCACGATCTGAACTACGTGCGCCTTGATGGCAATATCGGCTGCATGGTCAACGGTGCCGGCCTGGCCATGGCCACTATGGATCTGATCAAGCTCTCCGGCGGTGAGCCGGCCAACTTCCTCGACGTCGGTGGCGGCACTACCGCAGCCAAGGTGGCAGAGGCGTTCAAGCTGATCCTCTCCGACGACAAGGTGCAGGCGATCCTGGTCAACATCTTTGGCGGCATCGTTCGTTGCGATCTCATCGCAGAGGGCATTATTGCCGCGGTAAAAGAGGTTGATGCGAGAGTACCGGTGGTGGTGCGCCTGGAGGGCACCAACGTGGAGCTGGGGCGCAAAATGCTGGCCGAGAGCGGCCTGGCTATCCAGGCGTCAGAGAGTTTGACCGAGGCGGCGAAGCGGGTCGTCGCTGCAACGGGGGAGAGCAAGTAATGGCGATTTTAATCGACAAAGACACTAAGGTGATCTGCCAGGGCTTCACCGGCAAGCAGGGCACCTTCCATTCGGAGCAAGCCATTGCCTATGGCACCAATATGGTCGGCGGCGTCACTCCGGGCAAGGGTGGCAGCACCCACCTGGATCGACCGGTGTTCAACACCGTGCATGATGCGGTGGCCGAGACCGGTGCTAATGCCACCATGATCTACGTGCCGGCCCCCTTCGCTGCTGATGCTATTCTCGAGGCGGCCGATGCCGGTATCGAGACCATCGTCTGCATCACCGAAGGGATCCCGGTGATGGACATGCTGAAGGTCAAGGCGGCGCTCATGGGCACCGAGTCGCGCCTCATTGGCCCAAATTGCCCCGGCGTGATCACCCCCGGCGAGTGCAAGATCGGCATCATGCCCGGCTCGATCCATCAGAAGGGCAAGATCGGTATCGTCTCCCGCTCCGGCACCCTCACCTACGAGGCAGTGCACCAGACCACTCAGACGGGGCTTGGTCAGTCCACCTGCGTCGGCATCGGCGGCGACCCGATCCACGGCATGAGCTTCATCGACTGCCTTGGCCTGTTCGAGAGCGACCCGCAGACCGAGGGCATTATCATGGTCGGTGAGATCGGCGGCACCGCCGAGGAAGAGGCCGCCGAATTTATCGCCAAACACATCAGCAAACCGGTGGTCTCCTACATTGCCGGTGTGACGGCGCCTCCCGGCAAGCGGATGGGCCATGCCGGCGCCATTATCGCTGGTGGTAAAGGCACCGCCGATGAGAAATTCGCCGCGCTGGAAAACGCCGGCGTCTCCGTCGTGCGCTCCCCGGCTGAAATGGGCGCGCGCATGGCTGAGGTACTCAAGGCCAGCTAAAAAATATCACCGCAAAGACGCGAAGGGCGGGCGCTGTCATCGGAGCCGTTTCGGTTTAGCGGGCACGGCTCGCCCTGTGGTCTCGGTCAGTAAAACCTTTCAACGCAAAGGCGCAAAGGGATCAAATGCATGTGGGGTCGTAGGTCACGTTGTGACATCGGGGGTTCAGGTAGCACGTCGTGCAACCTGACCTACACATCTATGATTATTCCCAGCTGACTTGCGCGAAACGGACCCGGATATGTCGTATCAAAATGATCAAAACACTTTGCGCCCTTTGCGCCTTTGCGCCTTTGCGTTGGGTTTTTAATCCATGACAACAAAACTCCGTATTGTGATGGCCCAGCTGAACATGCTGGTGGGGGATATCGAGGGCAACGCCGAGAAGGTGATCGTTGCGGCCGAGCGGGCGCGCGATGAATTCCGGGCGGATGTCATCGCCTTTCCCGAGTTGACCCTGACCGGTTATCCGCCGGAGGATTTGCTGCTACGTCCAGGGCTCTATACCCGTGTGCTGGCTGCACTGGAGAAGGTCAACCTGCAGGTTCGTGATATCGATATCATCCTGGGATATCCGCATGCGGCAGCAGGGGGAGTCTACAACGCTGCCTCGCTGTTGCGGGCTGACCGGCAAATCGCAACCTACCATAAACAGCATCTGCCCAATTACAGCGTCTTCGACGAGAAACGCTATTTTGCCGCGGGCAGTGAACCCTGTGTGGTGGATATCAAGGGCGTGCCGGTGGGACTCACCATCTGCGAGGATATTTGGCAGCCCGGCTCGGTGGCCAAGGCCTGTGCCGCTGGCGCCCGTTTCATCATCAATATCAATGCCTCCCCGTTTCATATCTACAAAGGGCGTGAGCGGGAGCAGGCGGTGCGTGAGCGGGTGGCCGAAGGCCGTGTACCGGTGCTCTATGTCAATCTGGTCGGTGGCCAGGATGAGCTGGTGTTCGATGGTGGCTCCTTTGTCATGGACAAGGAAGGCGTTATCACCCAGCAGGCCCCGGCCTTCGAAGAGGGGCTTTATCTCGCCGAATTTGAGGTCGAGGATGGTGAGGTCACGCCGTGCGTCACCGAGTGCGCCGTTGAACTCAGCGAAGCGGCCAGTGTTTACAATGCGTTGGTGCTGGGGGTAAAGGATTACATCGAAAAGAACGGTTTTCCCGGTGTGGTGATCGGGCTTTCCGGCGGTATCGACTCGGCACTCACTCTCGCCATTGCGGTCGATGCCATCGGCGCCAAGCGGGTAGAGGCGGTGATGATGCCCTCACGCTACACCGCAGAGATCAGTCTGGCGGATGCGCGTGCCGAGGCCGAGGTGCTGGGGGTTGATTACCGCGAGATCCCCATCGAACCGGCTTTTAATGTCTTCCTGGAAAGCCTCAAGGGTGAGTTTAGCGGGCGCGAAGCTGATACCACTGAGGAGAATATTCAGGCGCGCTGCCGCGGCATCATGCTGATGGCAATCTCCAACAAAAAGGGCAAGATGGTGCTGACCACCGGCAACAAGAGTGAGATGTCCGTTGGCTATGCCACCCTCTATGGCGACATGGTCGGTGGTTTCGGCGCCCTCAAGGATGTGCCCAAGACCCTGGTGTTCCGCCTGGCTCGCTATCGTAATACGCTCTCACCGGTGATCCCTGAGCGGGTCATTACCCGCCCCCCCTCGGCGGAACTGGCGGCCGGCCAGAAGGATAGCGATAGTCTGCCGCCTTATGATGTGCTGGATGGGATCCTGCAGATGTACGTGGAAGAGGACCAGTGTGCCGAGGATATTGTGGCGGCGGGCTATGACATGGATACGGTGCGCCGGGTGATCCGTTTGGTGGATCTCAACGAATACAAGCGCCGTCAGGCCCCCCCCGGGGTACGTATTACCCGCCGTGCCTTCGGTCGTGACCGGCGTTATCCGATCACATCGGGGTTTGGAAAAAATCAGTGACAAATGACAAGATGTAGGAGCCGAGTCCCCTCGGCGAACGGTTTGGGCTCCTGCGGGAATCTTCTTTAGGAGGAAATATGAAAAAAGTTGAAGCAATCATCAAACCCTTCAAACTTGACGATGTGCGTGAGGCATTATCCGAGATCGGTGTAGCGGGCATGACCGCTACCGAGGTGAAGGGCTTCGGCAGGCAGAAAGGTCACACTGAACTCTACCGCGGTGCCGAGTATGTGGTCGATTTTCTGCCCAAGGTGAAGATCGAGTTGGTGGTCGATGACAGTCGGGTCGAACAGTGCATCGAGGCCATTGTCGGTGTCGCACGCACCGGGAAGATCGGTGACGGCAAGATTTTCGTCACCGATGTTGAGCGGGTGATCCGCATTCGCACCGGGGAAGAGGGACCGGAGGCGATATAAAGGGCACCTCTAAAAATCCGCTGAAAGTGCGCGGGCGGCGTTGGAAAAGCACTCAAAATGCTCCTTTAGCACATGTAAACTCCGCTTTTTCGTGCTTTTCTGCCTTGCCATCACTGTTTTGATCGAATTTTTAGAGGCACCCTAAACAATTTAGGAGCCGAGTCCTCTCGGCGAACAATTCGCCCACAGGGGTAGGGCTCCTACGGATGATTTAAAGTTGCGTCACCATCTCGGAGATGGGGCGACGCGGCGTCTCTTCAGGCAGTTCGGCTGGGTAGCCAATGCTCAGGGCAGCCACCGGCTCAAGGCTGGGTGCCAGAGAGAAGGTTTGTTTGATCTTGGCATTGTCAAAGTAGCCGACCCAGGTTGAGGCCAGACCTGCGGCCACTACCGCCAATTGGGCATACGCCGCTGCAATGGTCGCATCCTGCAGGGCGTAGAGCTGTTCACCACGTTCCCCGTACTGCTTTGCCGCACGTTTCGGATCGCTGCAGAACAGCAGGGTTACCGGCGCTTCGGCAATGAAGGCCTGGTCACTCGCGATTTCGCTCAGCTGCTGGCGTTGTCGTGCATCGCTAATGACGATGATGTGATAGGACTGCAGATCTCCCGCAGAAGGGGCAGCACAGGCCATCTCCAGGATCGCATGAAGCTTCTCCTGTTCAACCGGCATTTCCGTCCGGTATTTTCGGATTGAATGGCGGTGGCGTACCGTTTCAAAAAAATCCCACATCTTATTTCTCCCTGCGTTATGGTTCTTGTTCGGTGTTCTCTTGAGCGGGACGTTGGCCGGACTTGAGTTCGCTCAGGGCTTCGTGAGTTGGGTGGTTCATCTCCAGCACACGCAGGGCGTCATTGGCCAGGTCGTCGATCCCCATCAGGCGATAGGCCTTGACCATCAGCACCAGGGCATCAGGGGTGGCGGTGGAGCGCTGATAGTTCTCAAGCACATATTTGGCGCGGTTGACGGCAGCCAGGTAGCTGCCACGGCGCATGTAGTAATCGGCCACCACCAGCTCGTGCCGTGCCAGGGTGTTACGCAGCTCCGTCATGTGCTTGACCGCATCGGGAACGTAGCGGCTCTCGGGGTAGCGGGTAACCAGCTCCCTGAAGTAGTTGAACGATTCACGCAGACTGGCGGGGTCTCGTTGCGCCTTATCCGAGGGAATCATCTTTGTCAGTGCACTCAGTCCTTGATCGAAGGTGGCCAGACCACGCAGATAATAGGCATAGTCCACGTTCGGGTGGCGTGGATGGAGCTTGATGAAGCGATCGGCAGCAGCGACGGCGGAAGCAGGCTCATCGCTCTTGTAGTAGGCGTAGATGGTTTCCAGCTGCGCCTGCTGGGCGTAGCGGCCATAGGGGTAGCGGGCTTCAAGGCTGGTGAAGTAGTTGATGGCGCCGAGGTAGTCGCCATTATCAATCGCCTCCTTGGCTGTCTGGTAGAACTTCTCGGCGGTCCATCCCTCGGTCTCATCCTCACTCATGGTGGAGCAACCCGAGAGCAGTAGCAGGGAAAAAATGGACAGTATTCTGAAAAAACGCATAGGATCCGTTACTTTATCAATAAGCAGGCATTGCCTGAGAAAGAGCAAGTATACCTATGGCACCGGCCGGAATAAATGATACAACGACGAATGAGGCTCCAGATGAGCCTCGTATGTTGCAAGCCCAGGTTCCGGAGTCGCTCGCAGGGCGGCGTCTGGATCAGATTCTGGCAGAACTTTTCCCTGATTTTTCCCGTTCGCGCCTTCAGCACTGGGTCAAAGACGGCGCGGTCCGGGTCGACGGCAAATCGATGCGGCCCCGGGACAAGCTCTATGGCGGCGAGGAGATCGCGGTAGAGGTGAAGCTGGAGCCGGAGACGGCCTTTGAGCCGGAACCGATCCCACTGGATATCGTCTATGAAGACGAGGCGATTATGGTGATTAACAAACCGGCGGGGCTGGTCGTTCACCCTGCAGCGGGTAACTGGCAGGGCACCTTGCTCAATGCGCTGCTGCACCATGCCCCGCAACTGGCGACTGTACCCCGTGCTGGCATCGTTCACCGCTTGGATAAGGAGACCACGGGGTTGCTGGTAGTGGCCAAGACCCTGGAAGCACAGACCGCGCTGGTCGAACAGTTGCAGGAGCGCCGCTTTACCCGTGAATACGATGCGGTGGTTAACGGGGTGCTGACCGGAGGGGGCGTCGTTAGTGCGCCGATGGGGCGCCATCCGGTGGATCGTAAACGCATGGCGGTGGTGCGCAGTGGCGGCAAGCCGGCGGTGACCCATTACCGGGTCGAAGAGCGCTTTCGCACCCACACCCATCTGAAGATCCGCCTGGAGACCGGCCGCACCCATCAGATTCGTGTCCACATGGCCCACCTGCGTTACCCCCTGATCGGTGATCCGGTGTACGGAGGGCGACTGCGCCTGCCCCCCGCCAGTGGAGAGTTGTTGCAAGAGACCCTGCGCCGTTTCCACCGCCAGGCCCTGCACGCCTCACGTCTCGGCCTGGAGCATCCGACAACCGGCGAATATATGGAATGGCAGGCCCCGATCCCTGAGGATATGCAGCGGCTGATCACCGTTTTGCGCGAGGATGCGCAAAACCGTTGAAAGTTCAAAGAGGCGCATTCATGCCCTTGGCTTCATATACCCGGTCCGCGTCCGAAGCCCGGTGCTACTCTGAACGATGTTGTCACGCAGCTGTCGCAACGTGACCTACTTTGAACCTTGAACCTTGAGCCTTGAACCTTGAACCTTGATCTCATCACCCCCTCCTGGCCGGCACCTGGGAATGTTCATGCCCTGATGACTACCCGCCGTGGCGGGGTGAGTCTGCCGCCGTACGAGAGTCTTAACCTCGGCGATCACGTAGGTGATAACCCGGTCGCCGTTGCCGAGAACCGTCGCCGCCTGGTCTGTGAGTTGCAACTCCCTGGGGAACCGTGCTGGCTTACTCAGGTGCATGGCACTTGCTCGGCCGATGCCGCGGCGCTCACGGCACGTTGCGAGGCTGATGCCTCCCACACCGACAGGTCGGGTGTGGTGTGCGCGGTGCTCACTGCCGATTGCCTGCCTGTATTGCTCTGCGATCGTGAGGGTCGGAGGGTAGCTGCAGTGCATGCCGGGTGGCGAGGTCTGCTTGAGGGGGTGATCGAACAGACCATCGCCGCCATGGGCGGCGGGGATGAGCTGCTGGCCTGGCTGGGCCCTGCTATCGGCCCGGCAGCGTTTGAGGTGGGGGATGAGGTGCGCGAGGTCTTTCTCGCCAATGCACCAGCGGCGGAGGTTGCGTTTGTCCCTTCAAACAATGGCCGCTGGTTGGCGGACCTCTATGCCCTGGCGCGGCAGCGCTTGCATCTTGTCGGGGTCAGCGCCATTTATGGTGGAGAGCATTGCACTTTTTCCGAGCCAGAACGTTTCTATTCCTATCGCCGGGACGGGCGTACCGGACGCATGGCGAGCCTGATTTGGCTGGAATAGTTGTTCACCGTCGAGGCGCAAAGACACAAAGAGCGATAAGTGATATTGCACAGTCTCGGACGTGGTAAAGTCAGAATCGCATAGTTTTTAATGGT
>JBFFNE010000061.1:0-18294 GCA_041563315.1 Thiohalomonadaceae bacterium | reverse complement strand
TACGCCGCGATGCATGTCGGAGACGGGGTGGATTCGATCAGCGTGATCGCTCTATTTGTGCGTCACTGGCTCACTTCCGAACGTCAACCCGAAGTGATGAGCCTGACCTGCCACGGTGCTTTCGACACCCCGTTTTACGCCACCCCCCCGAGCATCGCCGAGATTCGTCAGGTGCTGGGGGAGACGGTGACGCTGAATCTGGCCGTGGGCTCGTTGGTGGGGAGGAAAGGTGAAAGGTGAACCCGTAGGAGTGGCATCTTGCCGCGATAAGCGTGATGCACCTGGTTTGTTCGCGGCTGGAAACCGCTCCAGATTGACAAGAGGAGCTGGATCAAATGCGAGGGAAGGGGAAAGGTGCCGGTGTAGGTCGGGCTTGAAGCTCGACCTACCAGGAAATGCAAGTTACCGAAGAGGTAGGAGCGGCATCTTGCCGCGATAAGCGTGATGCGCCTCGTTTGTTCGCGGCGGGAAGCCGCTCCTACAATCTCACGGTAGAGTAACAGGCTGTGGCGGGTTCCAGTCGGCGGCGCGGTGTTCGGTAACCACGGTGGTGTAGATACCGCCACGGACGTTGAACTTGCCGGTGACGCGCATGAAGCGCGGATTACAGGCAGCGACAAAGTCGTCCAGCATGGTGTTGGTGACCTTCTCATGGAATGCCCCCTCGTCCCGGTATGACCACATGTACATCTTCAAGGCCTTGAGCTCGATGCACTTGAGTGCCGGCACATAGTCGATGGCAATGGTGGCAAAGTCCGGCTGGCCGGTTTTCGGGCACAGGCAGGTGAACTCAGGGATGTCGATGTGGATGGTGTAGTCCCGGCTCGGCATCGGATTGTCGAAGGTTTCAAGTTCCTTACTGGGTTGGCTAGGCATAACGCTATCTTTCATGGTAGTTTTGTTGGCCCGGAATTGTAGCTGAAATTTGCCACAAGACGAAGAAATTCCGGGGTTGCAAAGGGATGCCGTCAGGCCTGTGAGGCGCCTTGGCCTGTACTGACGTTGCTACATAATCGCTTGAACGTAAAGGATTTGTTCTCTCGTTCATCCCGGTACCCGCTTAACCTGTTTAGAGTGACTGACGAATAACGCCATGCGACTGAGCAAGATCAAACTCGCCGGTTTCAAGTCCTTTGTTGACCCGACGACCATTCCCCTGCCCACCAACCTGACCGGGATCATCGGTCCCAACGGTTGCGGGAAGTCCAATACTATCGATGCCGTGCGCTGGGTGATGGGAGAGAGTTCCGCCAAGAATCTCCGCGGTGACTCGATGACCGATGTTATCTTCAACGGCTCCAATACGCGCAAGCCGGTTGGTCAGGCCTCCATCGAGCTGATTTTCGATAACAGTGACGGGACGCTGGGCGGCCAGTACGCCCAGTACAACGAGATCTCCATCAAGCGAACCGTTACCCGTGATGGCCAGTCGCTGTACCACCTCAACGGCAGCCGTTGTCGCCGCCGCGATATCACCGATATCTTCCTCGGCACCGGACTGGGCCCGCGCAGCTACGCGATTATCGAGCAGGGCACTATTTCGCGCCTCATCGAAGCCAGGCCTGAGGATCTGCGGGTGTTCCTGGAGGAGGCCGCCGGCATCTCCAAGTACAAAGAGCGCCGCCGCGAGACCGAGACGCGCATCCGTCATACTCGCGATAATCTCGATCGCCTCAACGACCTGCGTGAGGAGCTGGAGAAGCAGCTCAATCATTTGCAACGCCAGGCGGCTACCGCCGAGCGCTACAAAAACCTCAAGCAGGAGGAGCGGGGGCTGAAGGGGCAGTTACAGGCTCTGCGTTGGCGTAGCCTCGATGGTGACGCACAGAAGCAGGAGCATCAGATTCACGAACAGGAGACCGTATTCGAAGCACAGATCGCCCGCCAGCGCAGCGCCGAGGCCGGTATCGAGAGCAACCGCGAGGCCCATGTCGAGGCCAGCGAACACTTCAATCGTGTGCAGAGTGAATACTACGGTATCGGCGCTGACATCGCCCGCCTGGAGCAAACCATTCAGCATGCACGCGAGCGCTACCAGCAGCAGCGTCAGGATCTGGAACAGCTGGAGCGCTCCTGGAACGAAGCGCAGGTGCATCAGGAGAGTGACCACCGGAAGATTGAGGACCTGGAGGGCAAGCTGCTGGAACTGGAGCCGCAGCACCAGCAGGCGGCGGAGGCCGAAGAGCTCTCCGCTGCCGCACTGGCTGAGGCGGAACAGACGATGCAGGAGTGGCAGGCGACCTGGGACAGTTTCAACCAGGAGGCCAACGAGCCGACGCAGACGGCCCAGGTTGAGCGTGCCCGTATCCAGCATCTGGAGCAGCAGGTTGGACAGCTGCAGCAGCGGCTGGGACGCATCGAGGAGGAGCAGGGCAATCTCTCCGGCGGCAACCTCGACGAAGAGCTGGAGATGCTGCGCGAGCAGATCGCCGAGGGCGAGCTGCGCAGTGCCGGTTCCCAGGAGCGCCTCAGCGGCTGCATCGAACAGATTAATCGCCAGCGTGAACAGAATCATCAGGACAGCAAGGCGCTGGATCAGTTACGCACCCGCCTGCAGAGCCAGCGCGGTCGCCACGCCTCGCTCGAGGCCCTACAGCAGGCGGCACTGGGCAAGCACCAGGGAGCGGTCACCGAGTGGCTGGCCAAGCAGGGGCTGGCCGAGGCTCGGCGTCTGGCACAGGGCATCTCTGTGGCCGATGGTTGGGAGCGTGCGGTCGAGTGCGTGCTCGGCGACAATCTCGAGGCGGTCTGCATCGATGGCATGGACCCTATTCTCGGCACCCTTGGCAGCCTTGAACATGGCAGTCTGTCACTGTTCGATACCCGTGCCCCGGCCGCTGCTGCCGCGGCTGGTGGCGGCACATTGCTTTCCCAGGTTAACGCCGAATGGCCGCTCGATTCGTTGCTCGGCAGTGTCTACGTTGCCGAGGATCTGCCTTCGGCACTAAGTCAGCGTAGCCGCCTGGCAGCCCATGAATCGGTCATCACCCGCGATGGAGTCTGGCTTGGTAACGGCTGGCTGCGGGTGGCCCGCGATGCGGACGAACGTGCCGGTGTGCTGCACCGCGAACAAGAGCTCAAGGAGCTGGCTGAGGCCATCGCCTTGCTGGAAGAACAGACCGAGGCGCTGCAACAGCGTCAGGAGCAGGGGCGCCAGCAACAGCGTGCGCTGGAGGAGGAGCGCGAGACGATTCAGGCCGACTTTAACGAAAGCAGCCGCCACCTCGCCGAACAGAAATCCCAGCTTAGCGCCAAACAGGCGCGTCAGGAACAGATTACCAGCCGTCGTGAGCGGCTGCAGAGTGAGGCCAGCGAGCTACAGGAGCAGATCGGCCAGGCCGAAACACAGATGCTGACCTCACGCCGGGACCTGCATGCTGCACTGGAGCGGATGGAGGAGCTGGCCCAGCAGCGCGAGGAGCTTGCCTCCCGTCGTGATGTGCTGCGCGACACACTGGAGTCATCTCGCGAGAGGGCGCGCAGTGACCGCGAAACGTCCCAGACACTGACCGTGCGCATTCAGACGATGCGTACCGAGCTCGAGAGCACCCGGCAGGGGCTGGATCGCATGAATCAGCAGCTCAGTCAGCTGGCTGAGCGGCGGGAAGAGCTCAGGATGGCGCTGGCGGAAGGCGACAGCCCTATCACGCTGAAGGCAGAAGAGCTGGAGGCATTGCTGGAACAGCGCATGGCTGTGGAGAGCCGTCTGACCGAGGCGCGCCGTACTGTCGGCGACATCGATCACGCCATTCGTGAGCTGGAAACCGAGCGTCACAGCGCCGAGCAGCAGGCACAGAACATTCGCAGTAACCTGGAACGGATACGCATGGGCTGGCAGGAGATGGCGGTGCGTCGCCAGACTCTGCAGGAGCAGGTCGGCGAGGCCGGCTTCGAGATCCAGGCCCTGTTGCAGGAGCTGCCTGAGGATGCCGACATTGGCGTCTGGGAGAAGGAGCTGGAAACCATCGGCCAGCGCATTCAGCGCCTCGGCCCGATCAACCTGGCAGCGATTGACGAGTACGAGCAGCAGTCCGAGCGCAAGAAATACCTTGATGCGCAGAACGCCGATCTGACCGAATCGCTGGAGACGCTGGAAAACGCCATTCGCAAGATCGACCGCGAAACCCGTACCCGCTTTAAGGAGACCTTCGACAAGGTTAACAAAGGGCTGCAGGAGAAATTTCCGCTCTTGTTCGGCGGTGGTCACGCCTATCTGGAGTTGACCGGCGACGACCTGCTCGATACCGGCGTGACCGTGATGGCGCGCCCACCGGGCAAGCGCAACTCCACCATCCATCTGCTCTCGGGCGGCGAGAAGGCGCTCACGGCGGTGGCGCTGGTGTTCTCCATCTTCGAACTCAACCCCTCGCCATTTTGCATGCTCGACGAGGTGGATGCGCCGCTGGATGAGGCCAATGTTGGCCGCTTCTGCAAGCTGGTGAAGGAGATGTCGGAGCAGGTACAGTTTATCTTCATCACGCACAACAAGGCGACGATGGAGCTGGCCACCACCTTGACCGGTGTCACCATGCATGAGCCAGGCGTCTCCCGTATCGTTGCGGTGGATGTGGACGAAGCCGTGGAGCTGGCGGCGGTATAGCCTGGGGGAGTTCTGGTATGGACACCCTGCGCATCATTCTTGTTATCTTCGGCATCCTGCTGGTGGCGGGTATCTGGCTGATGGATCGCCTCAACCGCCACAAGCCGAAGGCACCTCGTCGGAACGCGATCGACCCCAGTATCCTGCCCCCCGCCGACGAGTCTTTCACTTCAGTGGAAGAGCCGCTACCCGACGACTGGGTTGGCAAGGAGGTATCGATCAGCGCCCGTCGCCATCAACCGTTGGCCGATGAACAGCTCGATGACCTCAAGGGCATGAACGGCACACCTGCAGGTACGGATGCGACGGCCTCGGCCTCATTGCACCACGCCTTCCCTGAGTCGCTGCCGGAGACGGTGATCGTGTTGACGGTAATGGCCCGGGAGGACAAACATTTCAGCGGCCCGCTGTTGCTCAAGGTGGTGCAGGAGGCCGGACTGGTTCACGGCGAGATGGGACTCTTTCACTATCCTCTTGCCGGAAAGGACGAGCCCCTGTTTAGTGTCGCCAATGTCCTGGAGCCTGGCCGCTTTGAGCTCAGCGAGATTGCCACACTACAGACGCCGGGGCTGGCCCTGTTCATGCGCTTGCCCGCGGTGGCCCCTGGCGAGCAGGCGCTGCAAATCCTGTTGCAGAAATCCCGCCAGGTAGCCGCGCAGCTCAGCGGCTCACTGTGCGATGAGCTGCGCCTGCGTCTGGATGATGAAAAACTTGCCCGACTGGGTGAGAAGGCCAGACGCTACGGTGCAGGTTAAAAACACTTCCTGATTGGTCATAATTACACAAAACGACAACAGCATGAGTCACTCCATACCTACGGAAGCACAGCAGCGAGCTGCCGAACTGCGTGAGCAGCTCGCTTACCACAACTACCGCTATTACGTCCTCGACGACCCGGAAATACCAGACATCGAGTACGACCGGCTGTTCCGTGAGCTGCAGGCGCTGGAAGAGCAATATCCAGCCCTCGTTAGTCCCGACTCGCCGACCCAGCGCGTCGGTGCCGAACCGCTCAAGGGCTTTGCCGAAGTCCGGCATGAGATCCCGATGCTATCGCTGGGCAACGTGTTCTCCGAAGAGGAACTGGTCGATTTCGACCGGCGTGTGCGGGCGGGGCTGGGTATCGATGAAGTTGAATACAGTGCTGAGCCTAAACTTGATGGCTTGGCGATCAGTATCCGTTATGAGGAGGGGATGCTGGTGCGTGCCGCTACTCGTGGCGACGGCGCTACCGGTGAGGATGTAACGCAGAACGTACGCACTATCGACGCGGTGCCGCTGCGGCTCTATGGTAAAGGCTGGCCTGCAGTGCTCGAAGTGCGCGGAGAGGTCTACATGCCCAAGTCCGGTTTCGCGGCGCTCAATGAGCGCCAGCGCGAGAAGGGGGAGAAAACTTTCGCCAACCCGCGTAATGCTGCCGCCGGTTCCTTGCGTCAGCTCGACCCTCGCATAAGCGCTACCCGTCCACTCACCATGTACTGCTACGGCGTGGGTGTGGTGGAGGGAGGCGTGCTGCCCGGCAGCCACAGTGCGATTATGGGTGAGCTCAAAGGTTGGGGCCTGCGTGTCTGTCCCGAGCTCAGGGTGGTGAAGGGGGCGGAGGGCTGCCTGAACTATTTCCACGTCATCGGGGCGAAACGCGATACGCTTCCCTATGATATCGACGGCGTGGTGTACAAGGTTAACAGCCTGGCCCAGCAGCAGGAGCTGGGTTTTGTCTCCCGTGCGCCGCGCTGGGCCACGGCGCACAAATTTCCGGCGCAGGAGGAGATGACCACGCTTAATGCTGTGGAGTGGCAGGTAGGGCGTACTGGCGCACTGACGCCCGTGGCACGTCTTGAGCCGGTGCAGGTGGCGGGCGTTACCGTCAGCAATGCGACCCTGCACAACCCGGATGAGATCGCGCGCAAGGATGTGCGCATTGGTGATACGGTGATTGTGCGCCGGGCCGGCGATGTGATCCCCGAGGTGGTGAGTGTGGTGCTGGCGAAACGTCCCGACGGTGCCAACGCGATCAACACACCGAGCCACTGTCCGGTCTGCGGTTCCGAGGTGGTGCGTGACGAAGGCGAATCGGTGCCGCGTTGCAGCGGCGGACTTTACTGCTCGGCACAGCGCAAGAACGCGATCAAACACTTTGCCTCACGACGCGCCATGGATATTGATGGCCTTGGCGACAAGCTGGTCGAACAGCTGGTTGATGCAGAACTGATCCATGACGTGGCTGATCTTTTCTCCCTGACTCCGGCGCAGATCGCCGGGCTCGAGCGTATGGGGGAAAAATCCGCCGCCAATCTGGTTGATGCGCTGGAGAAGAGCAAATCGACCACCCTGGAGCGCTTTCTTTTTTCCCTCGGCATCCGCGAGGTGGGCGAGAGTACCGCTCGCACCCTGGCCAGGCACTTCGGTCGTCTGGAGGCGATTGAAAAAGCCGATGAAGATGAGCTGTTGGCGGTGGCGGATGTAGGCCCCGTCGTTGCCTATCACATCCACACCTTCTTCAGGCAGAAGCACAATGTCGAGGTGATTGAAAAACTGATTCGCGCCGGCGTCCAGTGGCCGGATATCGAGGTCAGGGAAGCCGGCGATCAGCCTCTGGCCGGCCTGATCTTCGTCCTCACCGGCGCGCTTGAGTCGATGAGCCGGGATGAGGCGAAGGAGAGGCTGCAGGCCCTGGGCGCCAAGGTCAGCGGCAGTGTGTCAAAAAAAACCAGTGTGGTGGTGGCCGGCGCTGAGGCCGGCTCCAAACTTGCCAAGGCCGAGTCACTGGGGATCGAGGTGTGGGATGAACAACATCTGTTGTCGTTTCTGGCAACGCATTGATATTTTCTCCTCATACCACAAATAAAGGGTAAATTCATCGGGTAACTACTCGCCCCCTTAAATGACTGCTGAGTCTCTCTGTTTCGGGCTCCCGGGTCACGGAAAAAGTGTGCCGGGGTAGGATGATGGTTTGTGACAGATGTGACAGTTCTAGTAGTGATTTTAGGGTTATGTGTCTGTAAAATGCACGAAATGTGCACGAATCGAATTTTTCGTCACAGATGATGTGCTTTTATTGCACGATACGGACACAGCGCAAGGTCTTCATTTATATGTCACGGTTTTTCAGAGGTTTTTCACTTCTCGTCCTTTTCGCTGTTACCACCATCAGCATGGGCGAGGAGGTCTCCAAAGAGCAGATTAAGGGGCTGGACGAACAGGTTCAGGACATCAAAAAAGATGTTCTCGGTATTTCTGCCGAGCTAAACATGCTGGAAGAGAAGCTGCTCTACCCCTCCAATACGCAGATTTCGCTGTTCGTAGCCATGTCAGAAAAGGACAAATTTCGTCTGGATTCTGTAGAGATCGAACTCGATGGCAAGTCGGTGGCGCACCATATCTACTCCTTTAAGGAGCTGGAGGCGCTACAGGCGGGGGGTATGCAAAGAATTTACACCGGGAACGTCAGAACCGGTGAACATCAACTGAAGGTGGGTTTTATCGGCAAGTCCATTGCGGGTAACGAACACCGCAAGTTCGAAAATTACACCTTCAAAAAAGGCGCAGGCCCGGGACTTATCGAGATACGTCTGGCAGGTCCCGGGGTCAATACGAAAAGTATCCAGTTCAAAGATTGGTAGTTCATGAGCGGTAAAATTTTCCGATCGGCCGTACTCCTGTTCGCCGCTCATTCGGCATTCGCCAGCGAAACGGAACGGCTTGAACTTAAAGACCCGTACTTTGGTGAAGCACTCTATTATGCGCACCAGGGGGAGTACTTTGACGCTATCTCACGTCTCGATACTGAGCTAAAACAGTACTACGGGGTGGATGAGCCCCAACTCGACTCGCTCTATTTTCATATCAATGAGGCGGAATTTTCGGTAGGCGACTTCGAGTTGTCCTACCGCATGCACCGTCGTGCCGGGCGCGCCATCCAGGCCGTAATTGAAGGCAATGTCGCACCGGCGGTGCGCAATGAGGCCATTTTCAGGTTGGCGCGCATCTATTTCCAAAAAGAGCAAAACGTCAACGCCCTGCATACAATTGAGCGGATTGAGGGGGATATCCCGCCGCATCTGGTCACTGAAGTTGCCTTCCTCAAGGGCCAAATCTACATGGTCAATGGCAAATTCGCCGAAGCAGAGAATATTTTCCAATCCCTGGAAGGCGCCAAGAGCCACGAAGGTTTTGCTGTCTACAATCTTGGCATCTCCCGCCTGGCGCAGGAAAAAGAAGAGGCGGGGGTGCTCAGTCTCGCCAAAGCCGGCCAGATCTCCAGTAATGATCGTGCAGTTCTGGCGATCAAGGACAAGGCAAACCTGACATTGGGCAGCCGTTTGCTGGAAAAAGGTGAACTGCAAGCTGCGAAACAGTACCTTGAGCGGGTGCGTCTGGATGGGCCGTTCTCCAACCGGGCACTGCTCGGTTTGGGCTGGGCCGACGTCAAGACCGAGAATTATGAACGTGCACTGGTGCCGTGGACCATTCTGGCCAAACGCAATGTCACCGATCAATCTGTCCAGGAAGCAATGCTCGGTGTGCCGTACTCCTATGGCAAGTTGGGACTCTATGGTAAATCAGCGCTGAATTATGGTCGTGCACTTGATGCCATCGGCACAGAGCTCGATAAACTCGATACTTCCATCAATAGCATCAAGGATGGGAAGTTCCTCAAGGCGCTGGTCAGGGAAGAGATCAAGCAGGATCGCAACTGGGTGATCAAGCTGCGGGAGTTGGAAGACTCGCCGGAGACCTATTACCTCATGTCGCTGATGGCCTCGCATGATTTCCAGTCTTCGCTGCAGAACTATTTTGATCTTGAGCAGCTCAGGAAACGGCTGGAATCCTGGGATGAATATTATCATTCGTTTGAAGACATCATTGCTCTGCGGCGTCAGTATTACGAACCCCTGCTTCCCAGTATCGATGACCAGTTCAGAAAGCTGGATTCAGTCATTCGCCTGCGCCTGGAGCAGCGTGACAGACTGAATACCCGTCTGCAGTCCATGCTGGTTTCACCGCGCCCCGACTTTCTGGCAACGGCAGAAGAGCGGATTGCCGGGGAGGCAATCACCAGGCTGGTAAAGCGCATTGGCAAGGAGTCGTTGCGCGCTAACCCGGATGTGGCGTATCGCATTAACCGGCTCAATGGATATCTCCACTGGAATATTCACACAGAATATGACGAGCGCTTTACCCAGGCGTTCGATAACCTTTATGCGCTCGACGAAGATATTGCTCGGCTAAAGGAAATTTATGCATCGTTTGTGCGCACCCGTCAGGCTGCAACCCAGAGCTATCAGGGCTATGACGAGCAGATTCGCCGTTTGCGTATTAAAACCCGTAATGCCATAAGCAAGGTGGAAACCCTGATGGCCCGGCAGGGACACATGCTGGAGGTTATGGCGGTGAATCAACTGGTGCAACGTCGGCAGCGGCTTGAATCCTCGCAGGTCAAAGCACGCTTTGCCATGGCGGAAAGCTATGACCGGGCAACCACATCTCAGGCTCCGGCTGCCGAGACGCAAGCTCAGGATGAAAAGTCTCCGGCAGCTGCGGTTGATGAGAATGTACCGGGCGCAAATGCCCCGACGCTTGAGGATGGAACAGAAGAAACAGAGAGCCAGGGGCAGAGCGAGCAATGAAGTATTTCCGTCTAACCCTCCTGACTCTGCCCATCGTCTTGTCAGCCTGCTCTCTGACCAGTGAGCAGGGAACCTTGGCGGAGTTGCGCCAGGTGAAGCTCGAGCTCAAGGATGAGAAGGTCGATGACGGGCTGGATAAAGCAATGGAGAGTTACCGTCGTTTCCTTGAGCAGACGCCAGAATCGGCGATGACGCCAGAGGCAATCCGCCGTATTGCCGATCTGTCTCTCGAAAAAGAGTACGGCTATGTGGGTGATGCCGATGCTTCTGCCTCACCCGACACAAAGAAACGCGGGCTGGAACAACCCAAGACGTCCGCCCCGGTGGCACTGGCCGCTGCAGGGTCTACGGCAGCGAGTGACAAAATCGCCAGTCTCAGCACAGAATCGGAAACAGCGTTCGAAAAACGCATTGCTCAAGGTGAGAAAGTCAACCAGGAGCCCGGTAAAGGCTTTGATGTACCTGTGCCTGAAGGTGGCGATGATCTGAGTAATGCGAACGCTGAACAGGCGGTCAAACTCTACACCGAACTGCTCCAAAAATATCCTCTGTATGAGCGTAACGATCAGGTGTTGTACCAATTGTCGCGCGCCTATGAGGAGCTGGGAAAGGTCGAGGCGGCAATGGATGTAATGAACCGCTTCGTCAAGACTTACCCCAGCTCCAGATATATGGACGAGGTCCAGTTCCGCCGTGCGGAGTTTTTCTTCATCCGCAAGAAATTCATGGATGCCGAGGAAGCCTATCAGTCGATTGTTTCCATGGGCTCAAGCTCATCCTATTACGAGCTTGCCCTGTACAAGCTGGGATGGTCGTTCTATAAGCAGGAGCTTTATGAAGAGGCGTTGCATAAATATTTTGCCTTGCTTGATTACAAAGTCCGCATTGGCTACGACTTCGAGCAGTCCACGGATCAAGGTGAAGGCAAGCGTGTTGAAGATACCTATCGCGTTATCAGCCTGAGTTTCTCCAATCTGGGCGGTGCGGAGGTTGTGACCGATTATTTCTCGCGTTATGGAGCGCGCAGCTACGAGGATAAGGTTTATAGCCAGCTTGGTGAGTTCTATCTTGGTAAACGCCGTTACAGTGACGCTGCCGCTTCCTATAAGGCATTTGTTGGTCTTTATCCTTTCCATGAAGTCTCTCCGCACTTCAATATGCGGGAGATCGAGATCTATAAAAAGGGTGGCTTTGCCAAGCTGGTCATTGATGCAAAGAAGGCCTTTTCCACCACCTATGCACTTAATGCGGAGTACTGGCAATATTTCAATATCGGTGAACGCCAGGACGTAATCGCCTTCCTCAAGGAGAACCTCAAGGACCTGGCGAACCACTACCACGCACTCTACCAGGACAAGCGCTTCGCCAAGGATAAAAGTACTAACTACAGCGAAGCCCTTTTGTGGTATAGAAATTACCTATCCTCATTCCCGGAAGAGCCGGAATCCCCTGCAATCAACTATCAGATGGCTGACCTGATGCTGGAGAACAAGGACTTCGGAGATGCCGCGGTTGCCTATGAAAACACGGCCTACAATTACCCGCAGCATGAAAAATCCTCTGCTGCCGGTTATGCCGCCGTCTATGCCTATCGCGAGTACCTGAAAACCGTAACGCAGGGACAGCGGGCAGAAATAAAGCAGCAGATTATTCGCAGTTCATTGAAGTTTGCCGACACCTATCCCGAGCATGAAAAAGTCACTGTTGTGCTGGGTGCGGCGGCGGATGACTTGTATGAGATGAAGAGTTTCGAGCTGGCAGTCAAGACAGCACGCAAACTGATTGATAATTACCCCAAGGCCGAAAAGGACCTGTTGCGCTCCGCCTGGCTGGTGGTCGGTCATGGCTCCTTTGATCTGACACTGTTTGCCGATGCGGAACATGGCTATACCCAGGTCATCCAGCTGACTCCGCCAAACGACAAGTCGCGGACACAGCTCTTCGACAATCTTGCCGCATCGATTTATAAGCAGGGTGAACAGGCGAATATTCTGGAAGATTACAAAACCGCTGCAGCTCATTTTTTGCGCGTAGGCAAACTGGCGCCGACGTCAAAAATACGTCCTACAGCTGAGTATGATGGCGCTACTGCTCTCATTCAGTTGCAGGACTGGGACCGAGCGGCGGCGGTGCTGGTGGCATTCAGGGAAAACTTCCCGAAACATGAGCTGCAACCGGAAGCGACAAAAAAGGTGGCCTTTGTTTACCGCTCTGCAGGCAAGCTCGACCTTGCCGCCGCCGAGTATGAGCGTATCGAACGCGAGTCGAAGGATGAACAGGTTCGACGTGGTTCGCTAGTGATTGCCGCCGAGCTTTATAACGAGACAGGTGCCAGGGAAAAAGAGCTTGCCGTGTACAAGCGATATGTCGGCTTCTTCCCGAACCCAATCGAGGAGGCGCTCGAAATTTATAGTAAAATGGCGGGTGTCTACCAGCTTATGGGTGACAGCCGTAACCATATCGCAACGCTTTCCAGGATCGTTTCGGTCGACAAGAATGCCGGCCAGCAGCGGAGTGATCGCACGCGTTATCTTGCCGCGCAGGCTGCCCTGGTCATTACTGAGCCGTTGTATGATCGCTTTGTCGAGGTCAAACTGGTCAGCCCGCTCAAGCAGTCCCTTCTCAAGAAGAAAAAGACCATGAAAGCGGCGGTCGACGCCTATACCGGGTTGCTTGATTATGAGGTGGCGGACGTCACGGCAGCAGCCACCTACTACATGGCTGAGATCTACTATCACTTCAGCCGAGCCCTGATGCAGTCGGAGCGGCCCAGCAACCTCTCCGATCTGGAAATGGAGCAGTATGCGCTGGCCCTTGAGGATCAGGCCTATCCCTTCGAAGAGAAAGGGATAGACGTCCACAAGAAGAACGTGGAGTTACTCTATGCCGGTATCTACAGCAGCTGGATTGATAAAAGTATCGTGAAACTGGCTGGGCTGTTCCCGGCGATCTACGCAAGGAGGGAGCAACATAGTGACTTTGTTGCCTCCATTGATTCCTTCCGATATGTTCTCAAGGAGCCAGAGCCAGAGCCAGAGCCAGAGCCAGAGCCAGAGCCAGAGCCAGAGCCAGAGCCAGAGCCAGAGCCAGAGCCAGAGCCAGAGCCAGAGCCAGAGCCAGAGCCAGAGCCAGAGCCAGAGAGTGAATCACCTCAAGAGCTGACAGGAGCCGAGTCTGTGGACATGACAGTGTCTGGAGCGGAGACGGAGCCTGAAGCTGAAGAAGTCGCACCTGAGTCACCCGTAGCTGAAGCGCCAGAGACGACCGAATCTGCACTGCCGGTGGTAGCGGATGAAGAACACGTCGGGAGCATTTCCGAAGCTACCTCAGCACAATAGGTGTGCCGTTACTTTTGGGGCGGGTGAAGCCGGACATCAGGAAGAGTGTTTTTTGGACGTGAATTGGGATCTTATTCAGAGTTGATAATATGATTAGTATTGCATCATTCACACCTAGCTATAGCCGGTTTGCCGCCCTGCTGGCAGCAGCATTGCTGCTGCCGGGTTGTGTCTCGTCGCCCAGTAAACCTGCAGGTGAGAATGATTTTTCCGGGATCTATTTCGTCGAAAATAGAAGCGTTGATCTGGCCGTAAGGAAGGATTTTGAGGCGGCTATCAAACGGCTTCAGGCGGGTGAGTACGAAAAAGCGATAGAGTTGCTGGAGAAAGTGAAGAAGGGCTCACAGAAGAACTCTGCGCCATACATTAATATTGCCATGGCCTATGAGAAAATGGGTAATCTCAAGCAAGCCGAAGAGAATCTGAAAGCGGCATTGGCGATAAACCCTGAACACCCTGTGGCTAATAATGAGTACGCTCTGCTGTACCGTAAAACAGGGCGCTATGATGAAGCCAGGCAATTATACGAAAGGGTTGTGAGTCATTATCCGGAGTTTATGCCAGTGAGGAAAAATTTCGGTATTCTATGTGAGTTGTATCTTAATGATGCGTCGTGTGCTCTTGCTCACTATGAAGAGTACAGTCAAGCAAACCCTGACGATAAAGATGTCGAATTATGGATTGCTGCATTAAAACAGAGACTGTTAAATTGAGAGCTTTGGTCGCCGGGGTTTGGCTGGGGCTGATTGCGCTTAATGCCTATCAGACCACTGCCCATGCGGCAGACGGGGACGGGGGCTCAGAACCGAAAATGGTTTCCGGTATCTCCATTGTGGGTAACAATGAAGCGCCTAAGTCACTGTTTATCGTTCCCTGGAAGAGCTCGGAAATTGGTTCGGAAACAGGACTCACGCCGGGATTGATGGACGATTCGCTACGTCCGGTGGACCGGGACGTATTCATGCGTGAAATAGATTTTTATGAAATTAGACATGCGGAGTAAAAGCATGTGTTATCGACAAATGCTGGTGAGGGTTAGGTAATGGGTTTCATCGATAAAATTGTAAGTTTCTTTGTTGACGGTGGTTTCTGGATGTACCCGATTCTTACGGTGGGCGCCATTGGTCTCGCTATTGGCGCCGAGCGCTTTATCAAACTTGCGATGGTAGAGCGTGCAAACCGCAAGATGTGGAGCGAGTTGCACCCGGTACTTGTCGAGGGGGATTTTGACCGAGCACGGGAAATGACCGCCAACGATAACTCAACGGTCAGCAAATTGCTTGAAGTGGGCCTGGAGCGTCAGGGGACTGTCCGTCGACGTGAGGATATTGAAATCGCAATGGAGGAGGGGATGATGGAGATCATTCCTCAGCTGGAAAAGCGTATTTCCTATATCGCGCTCTACGCTAACCTCTCAACCCTTCTCGGGTTGCTCGGTACCATTATCGGTCTTATCGCAGCATTTAACGCCGTAGCCAATGCCAACCCGGCGGAGAAGGCCGACCTGCTTTCTGCCAGTATCTCTGTCGCTATGAACACCACGGCGTTCGGTCTGATTGCGGCCATCCCGTTGTTGATTGTCCACTCCTTCCTCAATTCCAAGGCCGGTGAAATTGTCGACAGCCTTGAAATGGCATCGGTCAAGACGCTGAATGTTATCACCGGCAAGGCACGACGCGCCCAGTAAACGGATCGAACATGTCCAGAAGACAAAAAGCCAGGCGGGGTTCCGAGCAGGTAGAACTCGACATTACCACCTTCCTCAATCTGATGGTGGTATTGATTCCTTTCCTGCTGGTGACCGCCGTATTTTCGCGGATCACCATTCAGGAACTGAACCTTCCCACCGAAGCGGCGGGCGGAGCAAAACCGGATAAACCCGTGGTCACGATTGAAGTCATCGTGCGCAAGGAAAAGCTGCAGCTTAGCGACGGCAAACGTGTTACCTCCACCATCCCGATGCGCGATGGAAAATACGATATCAAGGGGCTTTCCGAGAAACTGCTTGCTCTTAAAGGGCAGTACAGTGAGAAGCTGGATGCCACTATCTTGGCCGAGCCGGAAGTGGAATATGAAGACCTTATCCATGTGATGGATGCGGTCAAAGTGGCCGAGGTCAAACAGGAAGGTGTCGAGGAAGTGCAAAAGGTTGTCCTGTTCCCTCAGCTGTCACTGGGTGATGCCCCATGAAGAATACCCGTCGCCTGAAGCGTATGACGCGGGCCAAGCGCAACAAGGCCGGAGGCCTGAATCTTACCTCCCTGATGGACGTGTTCACCATCCTGGTGCTCTACCTGTTGGTTAACCAGTCATCCACAGAGGTTGTCGAGCCGCCCAAGGATATCAAATTGCCTGACTCTGTCGTCGAGGCCAAACCCCGGACGACGGTGATGATGATGGTGAGCGAGGAGTACGTCTTGGTCCAAGGAGAACCGGTGGTGACGATTGCTGAACTCCTGGAAAACAAGGGGCAGGTTGTCGCACCCATCAAGGAGGCACTGCTTAAGATCAAGGAGAATGTGATTGGTGTGAATACTGAAACCATTGCCAAGAGCAATGAGGTCACCATCATGGCTCACCGCACCATACCGTTCAAGATACTAAAAACACTAATGTCGTCCTGCACCAGTGCAGGGTATACAAAGATATCGCTCGCAGTAAATCAAAAAGCATCTCAAAGTTAGTGTGATTTCGTGACTAATTCTATCTCACAGCGGCTACAGGTCGTTCAGGCGAATCTTGTTGAGGCCGAGCAAGCGCTCGATCACCTTAATCAGGAGCTAGACGGCGTCAATCAGCGCCTTGATGACTTCTCAGGGGAGCATCAGCAGTACCAGCTGCTCGATAATATCTGTTCGTCTCTCGATAAACTGACCGAGATGGGCGCCTCGAATCTCTTCTGGGGTGAGGCATACGCCGGTGCGGAGCAAGAGCAGCAGTTGGCACGCGTTCGTGACAACGTGGCCAAGTTCCATAAGCAGCTTGACGAAATCGAAGCAAACAAGCAGTCCCTGTTGAAGCGGATCGATGAAAAAGTCTTCACTATCGATAGACTGCATGACGATATCGTCGAGATCGAGGAGCAGGTAGAACGTGCGAAAGACGACTACCTCATCGAGCGTGATGAGCAGCCGATTCCTTACCGTCCGATGGTCATGCCCTGGAGCAAACAGGGCGAGGACGAGTGGCGCTTCCGCAAGAGTCTCGCCCTGGTCTTTTTGTTTGTTTTCTCACTTACCGGCCTGATTTCCGTTTGGGAGTTGCCAAAAATTGACAACGAAGTGGTCGAGATCCCCGAGCACCTGGTCAAGCTGGTGAAGAAAGAGAAGCCAAAGCCCAAGCCGCCTGAAAAAAAACCGGAAGAAAAGCCGAAGGAAAAGAAGCCCAAGGACGAGAAAAAACCGTCTGAGAAAAAGCCCAAGCCTACGACTGCCGAGACCCAGCAGGCGCGCAAGAAGGCAGAAACGTCAGGTATTCTCGCCTTTAAGGACAACTTCACTGACTTGCTGGCGGATGATGTGGACGCCAAGCTTGGCGCTTCAGCCAAACTCAGTAACAAGGGCGCCAAAGCTACAGGCGATGCTAGCCGCAACCTGGTGATGTCGCAGGCCAAGGACAGCAGTGGTGGTATTAACGTCGGCTCGCTCAACCGCAAGGTCGGTGGTGGCGCCGGTCAGCAGATAGGTACGGGTGTGTCGTTCTCGCGGGTTGAGAGTGCTATCGGTACCGACATGGCCGATGACCGTCCACTCAGCGACGGCCCTGGTCCGTCACGCACGGATGAAGAGATCCAGATCGTCTTCGACCGCTACAAGGCCGCGCTCTACCGTATCTACAACCGCGAGCTGCGCAAGAATCCACTGCTCAAGGGCAAGATGGTGCTGCGCATCACCATCGAGTCCGATGGGTCGGTCTCGGCTGCCAAGGTTGAGTCGACCGACATGGGTTCGCCGACGCTTTCCGCGGGGATCGTCGCTCGCGTGAAGAAATTCAACTTCGGGCCCAAAGATGGGGTGCCAAAAACCACCATTCTCTACCCGATTGACTTCCTGCCGGCTACCTGATGCGGCAGTTTAAGGGCATACAACACCTTCGGTATTAATACCCTACCAACCCTCGCACATGCTATATGGTGCGAGGGGTCTGGTTATGGGTGGCCAATAGGACATCCATAAATCCCATTTGATTATCAGCGTAATGATTGTATTTCTCATTGCGCAATTGCCGGGTTCCCATAATACATGAGAAACTGTGCGTAACATCACGTTTTGGTTATAAAAATCACGAAGCTACGTGATATTTGTCCGTTGAGTCACGATATTTGTTATGGCTTTAACGTATTGTGTAGTCATGCATTTTGCTGACGTTTTTGAAGAAATTAGCCGTATTTAATAATGCAAAATATCTGGGGAGTGTCCGGGATTGTTGAAGGCGTCGTGCGGCTTGCTGCTCGGACGTTGTTTGGCCTTCTTCCTGCGCGTAAGGTTCTGGGCGTCTGTACTGCTCCTCAGCTTTTGGCTGCCGGTGATGCCGCCATAAAGTCCTCCTTCCCTGCAAGCCGCGTTCCCTACGCTGCCAAGTTCCTGAACAATTCCCTCGCGAAAAACGGTGACGGCTGGACGAGTAAGATGTTACTCGTCCTCATCCTGTCGCTGGGCGCCGCGGCGCCGGCGCTGGCGGGAGATATGTCATGTACCGGTCGGTCGGAGAAGAACGGCGACGATTT
>JBFFNE010000060.1:0-18473 GCA_041563315.1 Thiohalomonadaceae bacterium | reverse complement strand
CTCAGCGACGAAGCGGGGCAGAACCGGGCTCAGGTACCTCGACCTCTTCGGGAACCAGACGCCCTTTGTTGTGGTAGGCCGTATACTCATCTACCGATAGCGAACCATTGCCGTTGGTATCGATGGTGTCGAAGTTCTCAACCAGATCCATGCGCACATTGGCCTCTTCGCGGCTGATGGCGCCGTTGTGGTCAAGATCGAGCTCCTCGAAAATAAACGGTTCCCCCTCGGCGGCGTAGACGCTGGTCGACAGCAGAAGAACGGACAGTAAAATCGGGACAGGTTTTTTCAGGTTCATTGGAGATCACTCCTCTCGAATGCGATGGGGGCGGGTAGGGGTGCGGGCCTTGGGCCGGATCCATACATCAGCAGGACACTAGGTAGGTATAGCAACTTAAATGCAATAGTACAGAAGGGGCAGGTCTGGTATGATTACGCGCTTGCCAGGCATCTCAATGGTGTCCCGGCGACAAGTTTCAATGGTGACCTGCATTGGTCCCCTCGCGACGATATACCGTGAACCCGGTCAGGCCCGGAAGGGAGCAGCCGCAGCGGTGGACTCGGGCGCCGGGGTGTGGCTGGTGCAGGTTGCCACCCTTAATTTACCCACCCTCATCAATACCAGAGGCGGCATCGCTGGCCTTTCAGCAGCTTCAGTCCGGCCACGCGGATATAAGGCAGGCGAGTCATCCATCATTCGTCTTAACTCCTCCCTGTGATACCCACTCTGCGTTATAATCCCTCACTTGGTGGAGTTTGGAGCAACGGCATGAGTTATCAGGTCCTGGCGCGAAAATGGCGGCCGCGTAATTTTCCCGAAATGGTTGGGCAGAAGCATGTGCTGCGCGCCCTGATTAACGCGCTGGACAATGATCGCCTGCACCACGCTTTCCTCTTTACCGGTACCCGTGGGGTGGGTAAGACATCGGTGGCACGCATTCTCGCCAAGTCGATCAACTGCGAGCAGGGTATGAGCTCCACCCCGTGCGGTGTGTGCAGTACCTGTCGCGAGATCGACGAGGGACGCTTTGTTGACCTCATTGAGGTGGATGCTGCCTCACGCACCAAGGTGGAAGACACCCGTGAGCTGCTGGATAACGTGCAATACGCTCCCACTCGGGGCCGCTACAAGGTCTACCTCATCGACGAGGTTCACATGCTCTCCAACCATAGCTTCAATGCCCTGCTCAAGACGCTGGAAGAGCCGCCGCCGCATGTGAAGTTTCTGCTTGCCACCACCGATCCGCAAAAGCTGCCGGTAACCATCCTTTCGCGCTGTCTGCAGTTCAACCTCAAGCGCCTGTCGCTGGAGCTGATTCGCGATCATCTGGCACACATTCTTCAGCAGGAAGGGGTGGTGGCGGAGGCCCCGGCATTGAATGCGCTGGCGCGTGCCGCTGATGGTTCGATGCGCGATGGATTGAGCCTGCTCGATCAGGCCATTGCCTATGGCGGTGGCCAGGTCACCACCGCCGAGATGCAGGAGATGCTGGGCAGTATTGATCGAGAGCGAATGTTGCCGCTATTGCAGCGCCTTGCCGAAGGCGATGGCGAGGGACTGATGGCAGCGGTAGGACAGCTGGCTGAGCAGTCGCCGGACTTTGCCGGGGTGCTGGCAGAGCTCAATACGCTGTTGCAGCGTCTCGCATTGGCCCAGCAGGTTCCGGCAGCGCTGGATGACACTATGGGCGATCGTGAGGCGCTGCTCGTACTTGCCTCACAGATGAGTCTTGAGCAGGTGCAGCTCTATTACCAGATTGGTATTATCGGCCGGCGTGATTTGCCGCTGGCCCCAGATCCACGCTGTGGCTTCGAGATGGTGCTGCTGCGTATGCTGGCATTTCAGCCGGCGATCGGGAGTGCGCCACGCACTGAAAGCGAGGCGACAACCGCGCCCCCTACGGGTACAGTCGGATCCAGCGGCGCTGGGCGTGGTGGTGATGAGCTGAGGCAAGCGGCGGTGCCGGGACAGGTCAAAGAAGAGTCGCCACGGATGGAGCCGGCAGCGGCGGACTCTGCAGCGATGGGTGCGGTCGAACCGGTTTCACCTGAGCCAGCTCCCGGAGCGACTGCAGAACCTATCGAGGGTGCGCCCGCATGGGCCTCACTGGTGGCCAAACTACCGCTGAGCGGAATGACGCGCCAACTGGCGGAACACTCTGCATTGATCCGGCATCAAGGGGATCTTATCGAGCTGGCACTTGAACCGGGCTGCCATCACCTACGCAATCCCAAGTGGGAAGAAGGGCTGTCACAGGCCCTTGAGATGTATTTCGGCCGCAAGATGCGGTTACAGTTCGATAGTGCCGAACCCCAGGCGGCGAGCCCGCAGAAGTTACGTAAGGAGCAGCAGGTAGCAAGACAGGAGGCGGCAGAGGCGGCAGTCCATAGTGACCCGGCTCTGCAATCGATCCTGGAGCACTTTGACGGCGAGATCGAGCCAGGCTCGATACGCCCCACGGAATAAAGCAGGGGCGAGATTCGGGGGTAAAGAGACGAGGGGTTGCATGCGCAAGGTTTTTCTACATAACCGCGAGCGCAGCGAGCAACTCCCCTCGAATCTTGTCCCTTGTCTCTCGTATCTGGTACTTATGAGTTAATTGAAAAAACAGAGGTGAATCCATGAAAGGCGGACTTGGCAACCTGATGAAGCAGGCGCAGAAGATGCAGGCGGATATGGAGCGTGCGCAGGAAGAACTGGCCAATATGGAAGTAAACGGTCAGGCCGGTGGCGGTATGGTCAAGGTCGTGATGACCGGGCGTCATGACCTGAAGCGAGTGAGTATCGATGATAGCCTGATGGGTGACGACAAGGAGATGCTTGAAGACCTGATCGCGGCAGCGGTCAACGATGCCGTACGTCAGTTGGAACAAGTCACACAGGAGAAGATGGGAGGATTGACCTCCGGCCTCAATCTACCCGGCGGTATGAAACTGCCGTTCTGAGGTTTTCTTATGTCGACACCACTGATCGGTCGTTTGGTCGAAGCCCTGCGGGTGCTGCCCGGGGTTGGACCAAAGTCTGCTCAGCGCATGGCCTACCACCTGCTTGAGCGCGACCGTGAAGGCGCGCTGCAGCTGGGCGCCGCTTTGCAGGAGGCGGTTGAGAAGGTTGGCCATTGCAGCCGCTGTCGTACCCTGAGCGAGAATGAGTTGTGTCCTATCTGTCGCAGCGAAAGGCGTGATGCCAGCCTGCTGTGCGTGGTTGAGTCACCCTCTGACGTAGAAGCGATTGAGCACACCAGCGTCTATCAAGGGCGCTATTTCGTCCTCATGGGGCACCTCTCGCCACTCGATGGCATCGGCCCGGAGGACATCGGTCTTGACCTGCTGGCACAGCGGCTCGACAGCGGCGAGATCGCCGAGGTGATCCTCGCCACCAACCCCACTGTCGAGGGTGAGGCCACAGCCCACTATATCTCCGAGATGGTTCACAGTCGTGGTATCCGGGTTACCCGTATCGCGCACGGCGTCCCCCTCGGCGGTGAACTGGAATACGTGGATGGCGGCACCCTGTCGCACGCCTTTACCGGTCGGCGGGAAATATAAAACCAGTGTTCAGTTGTCAGAAAAAAAGATTTCGACGTTCGGTTAGATGGGAAGACAATCCAGCGACTGACGACTGACGACTGACGACTGACGACTGACGACTGACGACTGACGACTGACGACTGACGACTGACGACTGACGACTGACGACTGACGACTGACGACTGACGACTACGCCTCTTCTATCTGTTTTGCGATCTTCAAATAACTTTCAAGTCGCCGTGGGCTGATGTTGCCGCTGGCCAGTGCTTGCAGCAAGGCACAGCCGGGCTCATGCTGGTGCGTGCAGTCACGGAACTTGCAGTGTCCGAGGTAGGGATGGAATTCGATGAAGCCTTGCGCGAGCTCTTGCCGTGACATAGGCCAGAGACGGAATTCGCGCACGCCGGGCGAGTCGATGACTCTCCCGCCGCTGGGAAGGTGGTATAGACGGGCGGTGCTGGTGGTGTGCTGGCCAAGGCCGCTCTGTGTCGATAGCTCACCGACATGGATGCGGGTTTCCGGCAGCAGGGCCTGCACCAGGGAGGATTTTCCCACGCCGGACTGTCCAACGAAAACACTGGTATGTTCTCTAAGTTGTTCGATCAGGGTCTCCAGGCCGTGCTCACGCTTGGTGCTGGCAGTGATAACCGGGTAACCGATGCGTCGATAAATCTCGAGCAGGGCTTCGACCTGTTTGCGATTCTGCTCATCGATGAGATCGATTTTGTTGAATACCAGTAAGGGTGAGATGCCGGTGAGCTCGGCGGCAGCCAGGTACTGGTTGATGAGGTCGGGACTGTAGAGCGGAGCAGGGGCGGCCACCACCAGGATCTGGTCGATATTTGCCGCCAGCGCTTTCATTGCACCAAGGGCATCGGGGCGCGCCAGTTGGGAGTGACGCGCCAGCTGGGCAGTGACTACACCCCCTTCGCCAGCGGGTTGCCATATGACCCGATCACCGACCACCAGCAGGGGCAGGTTTTGGCGCAACTGGCAGCGTACCAACCTGCCCTCACGGCCCTCAATCTCCAGGCTGGCGCCGTAACTGGCAATCACCAGTCCTTCCTGCTCCTCACCCAGTGCACTACCGGAAACAAGGGTTTTATCAGCGGCTCGGGCCTGCTTGCGTTCGGCACGCTGCAGCCGCTCTTCTTGAATTTTTTCCACACGCCACTGCTGGCGGCGGTTCAGTTTGCGTTTGGCCATCTAATCCTTCTTGTTGTTGCTGTGTGTGTTGCGGGATGGCTCATGAATGGTTGTGCAGGAGGGCGTTTATCTTGGCGGCAGAGATAAAATCGTTAAGGGAGAGGCCGCCGACAGCATGGGTGGTGAAATGTGCGGTGCAACGATTATACCCTACTTCGAGATCGGGATGGTGGTCTTCCCCGTGGGCGATCCAGGCCACGGCATTGACGAAAGCGATGGTCTGATAATAGTTCTCGAACTTGAATGACTTGCTGATAGTTTGGCTATCCGGGGTATGCTCCCAGCCTGATACTTGTGATAACAGCCCCGGAAGTTGATCCTCGGCCAGCCGCTCCAGCCCCTGGTCGGGGGTGAGGGATTGCTGCTGGGCGAGGGGCGTCATTCTCATTGTTCGAACTTGTAGTACGTGCGGTTGAGGTAGGCGACCACGTCGGCCACATCCTCGTCGAACCAGACGATTTGCAGATTGTTCTTGCAGCGATTGACCTGGCGCTGTAGCCCTTCAAAGCTCTGTACACGGCGGTTGGGGCGGGTGTAGATCTCCGCACCGTTGTCGCCGAAGCGCGAGGCGTGACAGGCTATGCACTGACTGTTGTGCAGCTGTTCACCGCGCTGCCAGTCGGCCGCCTGGCCGGCGGAAGAAAGCAACATTCCGCAAAGGAAGGTCGCAACAAGGGTCGGTATGAAACGTTTTTTCATCGTGTTTACCTGCAATTGTTATGCGGATTCAAGTTTAGTCAACAAGTGGCTGATGCGCACAGGCGCCGGCGGATGGGTGTCGTGGAACGCCGAGTAGAGCGGGTCGGGCGTCAGGGTACTGGCATTCTCCTGATAGAGCTTGACCAGTGCGTGGATCAGATCACTCGCGCTGGCATGCTCGGCGGCAAAATCGTCCGCTTCGAACTCATGTTTTCGCATGAACAGGGCCATCACCGGTTGGATGAAGAAGGTGAACACCGGCATCACCAGTAAAAACAGCACCAGGGCGGCGTGGGTGGAGGGTTCGCCGACGCCCAGACCGTGGAAGAACCACTCCTGTTGAATCAACCAGCCGAGCAGGGCAAGGCCGGCAAGACTCATCCCCATCATCAGGATCAGGCGCTTGCGCACGTGCTTGCGGCGGAAGTGGCCCAGCTCATGGGCCAGTACTGCTTCGATCTCCTCACCACTGAGGCTATTAAGCAGGGTGTCGAAAAAGACGATCCGTTTGTTGTTGCCCATGCCGGAGAAATAGGCGTTGCCATGACTGGAACGGCGCGAGCCGTCCATGACAAAAATGCCGTTGGAGGTGAAGCCGCAGCGCTGTAACAGGGCATCGATGCGCTGGCGCATCGCCTCATCCTCCAGTGGACTGAACTTGTTAAACAGCGGTGCAATGACGGCCGGATAAGCCCACAGCATTAGCAGGCTGAAGCCGCTCCATACCAGCCACACATAGAGCCACCACTGCTCGCCCATGCTGCCCATCAGCCACAGCACCAGGGCAGCGAGCGGGCCGCCGAGCAGCAACAGGAGCAGGGTTTGCTTGAACAGATCGGCAATGAACAGACCGACGGTCATACGATTGAAACCGAAGCGTTGCTCGAGGCGGAAGGTACGGTAAAGGCTGAACGGGAGATCCAGCAGTGAGGTCACCACAAACACTGAGAGGATAAAGCCGATACCGATCCATAACTCCCCTGTCACAGCCACTCGCCATAGCGAATCCAGCCACTGCAACCCGCCACCTAGGGTCAGCCCGAGCAGAATCAGTGTGGCATAGACCATTTCAAACCGCCCCAGCCTGGCCTTGCTCAGCGTGTAGTCGGCTGCCTTCTGGTGATCCTGGATGGTGATGTCGTCGGCAAAGGCCGCAGGCACCCGCTCGCGGTTGGCCGCAACGTGGCGGATCTGCCGCTGGACAAGCCACAACTGGATACCCAGTGAGAGTAGGAGCATGAATAGGAACACGGTGGTAAAGGTCTGCATGGTATGGAAAAACCTGTTTTTGTTGCGTCGCAGCAGGGTAGCTTTTGCTAGAATGCCTGGCAAATAATGTCAGGAATTCACCCCATGAGCAAACACCCCGATAACCTTATCTGGCTTGACCTCGAAATGACCGGACTCGATTCGGAGAACGATCGCATTATCGAGATAGCCACCATCGTCACCGATGCTGAACTGAACACCCTTGCCGAGGGGCCGGTGTTGGCCATCCACCAGGGCGAGGAGGTGCTGGCAAAGATGGATGAGTGGAATCAGCGCACCCATGGCGGCTCCGGGCTGCTACAGCGTGTGCGCGAGAGTACTGTAGATGAAGCCCAGGCGACGGCACTAACGCTCGGCTTTCTTGAGCAATACCAGTACAAGGGCAAGTCGCCGATGTGCGGTAACAGCATTTGTCAGGACCGCCGCTTTCTAGCCCGTTATATGCCGGACCTGGAGGCCTTTTTTCATTACCGAAACCTTGATGTCAGCACGTTAAAAGAGTTGGCGCGGCGTTGGCAGCCTGCGATCTACAGCGGTTTCAAGAAGGCCAATTCCCATCAGGCACTGGATGATATTCGTGAATCGATCGGCGAGCTACAGTACTACCGGGAGCGGATGCTGAAATAGCTACAAGTGGGTTCCAGCAGAATCTTTTGTGGGAGTGACCGTCCCAGTCGCGATTCGAGCTACACCTTGTCGCGGCCGGGACGTCCGCACACAAAAACCGTCGTCATCCCGGCGCATGCCGGGATCCAGGCCCCAGGAGGCATTCCTGGATTCCGGCCTCCGCCGGAATGACAAGTACTCAAGTAAATTCCCCTCAGTTCCCACAAACAGTTTAATCAGTATGAATGTTCATTCCTCGATCGTCATGCCAAAGCCGTGGGTGGTGTAGCGGCTGATAGTCAGGGTGGGCGACCAGTAGTTGGGTGGTAGGCCGGCCTTGCGCTTGAGATGCACAAGAAACTGATGTGCCTCGGGCAACTGCTCCCAGACTGAGGGGAGGAAGGTGGCACGACGATAACCCTCCTCCAGGATCAGCCCGTCGACACCGGGACGCAGTTGCTCAATTAACTCGTGCTCCGAGGTAAAGTGTATCGGTTCAGCTTCGCCAAGCAGGGAGATATGGATCTCCAGCCCACGCAGCTCCATGACCTGTAACGGATAGAAACGGCGATCGGAAAAGGCGGCCGCATAAGCGTTCTCCGCCACATCCTCCAGCAAAGGCCGGTGGGCCGTTAGTGAGCCGATGCAGCCACGGAGTTCGCCATTGCGCCGGAGGGTGATAAAGCTGGCTCCCGGCTGACGCAGCGCCGGATCATACGCTTCCGGATTGGGCTTGGGCGGGTGTCCATGCTCAAGGCCGTGCCGGATAGAGGCGACGGCCAGGTCTAACAGCACCTGTTCCTGTTGTCGCTCTATCATGAGGTGTGAACAAGGTAGGCGCCGTAGCCGACAACCTGATCTCGTGGTCCGGCGGTGTCACCGGAGTTACGCAGGTCGATGGTTTCCACTTTTAGATGTTTGTGTTGAGCGACTTTGAGCAGTCCGGTGATGGGAATGCGGCCGCAGGCATCTTCAAATTTCAGCGCTTCAGGCCGAAGCTGCTCGATTGCCTCGGAGGTTTCGCGGTCCATGCGCATAGCGGTGGCATAGTCGTTGTAGTGGCTCAGATCGGAGCTGATGACGATCAGCGTCTCATCACCGCCCCACACCTGTTCCAGGACCTCAGAAACTTCTTCGGCCGTGGCATCTCCTACCACCAGCGGCACCAGGGTGAAATGATCCAGCGACTCCTGGAGGAAGGGCAGGTGCACCTCAAGACTGTGTTCCAGCTGGTGGGCCTGGTCCAGCGTGCGGACTTGGGGCAGGGTGGTCAGGCGAGCCACGCTGTCCGTATCCACAGGGATGTCGCCTAGCGGGGTGCGAAAGGTTGCGGCGCTGCTGGTGGCCAGGCCGGGAAAGCCCACTCGGTGCGAGGGACCGAGCAGGACCACCTTGGTGATGATTTGCCGCAGCTTGTGAAGGCGGGCATAGGCGCTGGCAGCGACCGGACCGGAGTAGATATAGCCGGCGTGCGGCACAATGAGCGCTTTGGGCGATGGTTCCTCCACCGGCGGGACCTGCTGCAGCATCTCCTGGATCAAGGCATGCAGCTCCCGGGCATTGCCGGGGTAGAACATGCCGGCGACAGCGGGTTCGCGTATTGTGGGCATGGTGTCTCCTTCGCTAGTACGTTGTATCAGACGCCGCAGGTGAGCAATGATTATTCGACAATATTACTGTGGATCAATATCACCTGCATTTCGGACTGCAATAAGCGTCGCGATAGCGCGAATCTGTGCACTCACTCTGCTCTACCCAGAATAAGAGCTACCCTAAAAGATAGATTAGAGGAGGTGTGCCATGGAGACGAGCAACGTCACGAAAGAGGAGATGCCGGAGGGAAGTGTGGTGGACACCCGTTACTGGCATCTGCTGGAAGATGGGCGGGTTCAGTGCGATCTCTGTCCGCGTTACTGCAAGCTGCACGAGGGACAGCGGGGACTCTGCTTTGTTCGCGCCAACCTTGGCGGCAAGATCGTGCTTACCTCATACGGCCGCTCCAGCGGTTATTGTGTCGATCCTATCGAAAAAAAGCCGCTCAACCACTTCCTTCCTGGGACCCCGGTGCTCTCCTTTGGCACCGCCGGCTGCAACCTGGCCTGCAAGTTTTGTCAGAACTGGGACATCAGCAAATCCCGTGAGATCGATACCCTGGCCGATGCGGCCAGCCCCGAGACCATCGCCCGCGCCGCAGAGGAGCTAGGCTGCCGCAGCGTCGCTTACACCTACAACGATCCGGTGATCTTCCACGAATATGCCATCGATGTGGCAAAGGCCTGTCGTGAGCGCGGTATCAAGTCGGTAGCGGTGACCGCCGGTTATGTCTGCGATGAACCGCGCAAGGAGTTCTACCAGTACATGGATGCGGCCAATGTGGACCTGAAAGGGTTCACCGAGGAGTTCTACCGCAAGCTCACCGGCGGCCACCTGCAGCCGGTTCTCGACACCCTGGTCTATCTCAAGCATGAAACCGAGGTCTGGATGGAGCTGACCACACTGCTCATCCCCGGCTGGAACGACAGCGAGGAAGAGCTGGAGGCAATGACCCGCTGGGTGGTGAAAGAGCTTGGGCCGGATGTGCCGATGCACTTTACCGCCTTTCATCCGGACTGGAAGATGCGCGATGTGCCTCCGACCCCAACTTCAACCCTCACACGCGCCCGGCAGATCGCCATGAAAAACGGGGTACGCTATGCCTATACCGGTAATGTCCACGACAAGGAGGGGGAGAGCACCTACTGCCATCACTGCGGCCAGCGCCTCATCGGCCGCGACTGGTATGTGCTGAGCGACTGGAACCTGACTGCCGACGGCAAGTGCAACCGGTGCGGTACACCCTGCGCCGGGGTGTTTGAAGCGAAGCCCGGCAACTGGGGCAGCAAGCGCATTCCTGTGCGGCTGGCAGATTATGTCTGAGCGATAAGTCTCTCGTATATTTGGCATGGAAACCGCCTCAGGGTTGATGGTGAAATGACAGTTGTCCCTGCACGCGGCGGCGGGGCAGGGTATAATGCGTCAGCTTTTTTAATCGATGGTGGTTTGCATGGTGCAGCAGAAGGTCCGTATCGGTATTGTCACGGTTTCCGACCGTGCCAGCCGGGGTGAGTATGAAGATCTGGGTGGTCCAGCCATCCGTGAGTGGCTTAGCCGTGCGCTAAGCATCGAGTGGGAGGCGATCGCCCGGGTCGTCCCGGACGAGCTGGAGCAGATCGAAACCACCCTCAAGATGTTGTGTGACAAGGAAGAGTGCTGCCTCGTGGTCACCACCGGCAGCACCGGCCCCGCTGTGCGTGATGTGGTGCCCGAGGCGACCGAGGCAGTGTGCCAGAAGATGATGCCGGGCTTCGGCGAGCTGATGCGACAGGAGTCGCTCAAGTTCGTCCCTACCGCCATCCTGTCGCGCCAAACCGCCGGCATTCGTGGTCATTCCCTGATCATCAACCTGCCGGGCAAGCCCTCAGCCATCGATGATTGTCTCAACGCCGTGTTCCCCGCAGTGCCCTACTGCATTGACCTTATCGATGGACCCTATCTTGAAACCGATGAAGCTGTATGCAAGGCGTTTCGCCCCAAGCACGCCAAGAAACCCGAGGCATAACCGCGATGTTGCGTGAACAGGCGGTCAAGGACCTGGTGACCCTGCGCGATTTCATCCGCTGGGGCATGAGCCGTTTTAACGAGGCGGAGATCTATTTCGGTCACGGCACCGACAATGCGCTGGATGAGGCAGCCTACCTGGTACTGCATAGCCTGCACCTGCCTCCGCATATCGGCGAGCCCTACATGGATACCCGGCTCACCGAGAGCGAGCGTCGCCGGGTGGTGGATATCCTGCTGCGTAGGGTTGAGGAGCGCCTGCCTGCTCCCTATCTGACTCATGAGGCGTGGTATGGCGGCATCCCGTTCTATGTGGACGAGCGGGTGTTGATTCCCCGTTCGCCGATCATCGAGCTCATCGAGGCTCACTTCGAGCCCTGGGTGCAGCCGGAGAAGGTAAGTAATATTCTCGATCTGTGCACCGGCAGCGGCTGCATCGCCATTACCTGCGCCGCCGCTTTCCCCGAGGCCCATGTGGACGCGGCGGATATCTCCCGCGACGCTCTCGCCGTGGCCGATATTAATGTCGAGCGCTACGACATGGCCGAGCAGGTTCGCACCGTCGAGTCCGACCTGTTCAGCGCGCTGGAGGGGCAACGTTACGATATCATCGTCAGTAACCCCCCCTATGTGGATGCACAGGATATGGCAGTGCTTCCCGATGAATACCGCCATGAGCCGGCGCTTGCGCTGGAGGCGGGGCCCGAGGGGCTGGATCTGGTGCTGACGATCCTCCACGATGCCATGTACTATCTTGAGCCGCAGGGCATCCTGGTGGTGGAGGTTGGCAACAGCCGTGAAGCGCTGGAAGAGTTGTTACCTGAGGTGCCTTTCCTCTGGCTGGAGTTCGAGCGCGGCGGAGAAGGGGTGTTCCTGTTGACGGCGGATAAAGTGCGCGAACATCATGGTCTGTTCCGCTCCTGAATGAATATCAGAACATATATAATATTGAGGTGAGAGTCGTAGTTCATGGTGAGAATGAAACCGAAAACCGCACAGCAGAATGTGGAGTTAAACGACCAGGTCATTATTGAGGAGGACGAGTTTATCGCCCGTCTCGAAAACGATATGGGAGCCACGGGCGACTTTGAAAACAAGGACCTGCCATTTATGGAAGTGGCCAGCAAGCTCAACACCAAACTGCCTTTTTCATACATGTTGGCACTGACCAATGATACTCATTGTTACGGCCGCCACGTCGAGAGCGACAGCTAAGCGAGACACCTGATGACGACACTGACGACACAGAACATTATCTTCGACCTTGAGCTGATCAAGCGCTACGACAAGTCCGGCCCACGCTATACCTCCTATCCGACGGCGGTGCAGTTCCATGAGGGCTTTGGCGAGGCCGAGTACCGCACCTGGGCCACAAAGAGCAACGAAAGCGGCGATCCGTTGTCGCTCTATTTCCATATCCCGTTCTGTGACACCGTCTGCTATTACTGCGGCTGCAACAAGGTGGTGACCAAGGACCGCGGTCGAGCCTCGCCCTATCTGGAGCGTCTGCACAAGGAGATCGCTCTACAAGGGGTGCTGTTCGACAAGTCACGCACCGTGGACCAGCTGCACTGGGGTGGCGGTACGCCAACGTTCATCTCTCATGAGGAGATGCGTGAGCTGATGCGCGTGACCGGTGAACACTTCAACCTGCGCAATGACGACAGTGGTGAATACTCCATCGAGATCGACCCGCGTGAGGTGCAGACCGACACCATCGCTCTGCTGCGTGAACTGGGCTTCAATCGCATGAGTCTCGGGGTGCAGGATTTCGACCCGGCGGTACAGAAGGCAGTCAATCGCATCCAGAGCGAGGAGTCGACCTTGTCGGTGCTGGCTGCAGCGCGCCGTGAGGGATTCAAGTCGATCAGTATCGACCTGATTTACGGTCTGTCGCACCAGAGTGTGGCGAGCTTTGCCCGCACTCTGGAGAAGATCCTTGAGATCTCCCCGGACCGCCTCTCGGTATTCAACTACGCCCACCTGCCGGAGCTGTTCAAGCCACAGCGACGCATCAACGAGGCGGACTTGCCCGCGCCGCAGGAGAAGCTCGATATCCTGCAGAACACCATCGAGACCCTGACCGCGGCGGGTTACGTCTATATCGGTATGGACCACTTTGCCAAGCCCGATGATGAACTGGCGGTGGCGCAGCGCAGCGGCACTCTCTACCGCAACTTCCAGGGCTACTCGACTCACGCCGATTGCGATCTCGTCGGCCTCGGCTCCACCTCTATCGGTCAGGTTGGCGACAGCTACAGCCAGAACCTCAAGGAGCTAGAGGCGTACTACGAGCGCATCGATGCCGGTTCACTGCCGATCTATCGCGGCTATGAGCTCAACGCGGACGATAAGCTGCGTCGCGCGGTGATCACCGATCTTATCTGCCACTTCGTACTGCACAAGGCCAAGGTTGAGCAGGCCTATGGTATTCGCTTCGATGATTATTTTGCTACCGAACTCGGCGAGTTGGCGGAAATGGAAAAAGACGGATTGCTGCAATTGTCTTCGGACCGTATTCAGATAGCGGATGCCGGCAAACTACTCATTCGCAATATCTGTATGGTGTTCGATCGCTACCTGCGCGAAAAACAGAACCAGCGTTTTTCCAAGGTGATTTAAATAATGCACCGCAAGGGCGCAAAGGAAAAGCAGGAGATGTTGTAAAGGGGCTTTTGTATTACAACGCCTCGTTTTGGCAGTATGCCACCACGAGTCTGCACTGTTTTTCATTTTCCGCTGTGTGTTCGGGCAGGAGCCAATCCAATCTTTAGTATTGGTTTTCTTTGCGCTCTTTGCGCCTTTGCGGTGAATATACGTTTAATCCATAACTAACCAGAATAACCGCCATGTCAGGAAACAGCTTCGGAAAACTCTTTACTGTCACTACCTTCGGCGAGAGTCACGGGCCGGCCCTGGGTGCCATTGTCGATGGCTGCCCGCCGGGACTGGAACTGTCAGAAGCCGACCTGCAGGCGGATCTGGACCGGCGAAAACCCGGCACCTCGCGTCACACCACCCAGCGCCGCGAGGCCGACGAAGTTCGGATCCTCTCTGGGGTGTTTGAGGGCAAGACCACCGGCACGCCCATCGGGTTGCTGATCGAGAATACTGACCAGCGATCCAAGGATTATTCCGACATCATGGACCGTTTCCGTCCGGGCCACGCGGATTATACCTATCACCAGAAATACGGGGTGCGCGACTACCGCGGTGGCGGTCGCTCTTCGGCTCGAGAAACCGCCATGCGCGTTGCCGCTGGCGCTATTGCCAAAAAGTACCTGGCGGGGCGGGGCATCACCATCCGTGGCTATCTGTCGCAGCTCGGTCCGATCACCCCTGAAGCCTTCGATTGGGCTGAGGTCGGACAGAATCCCTTCTTCTTTCCTGATGTTGCCAAGGTGGCCGAACTTGAGGAGTATATGGACACCCTGCGCAAGGAGGGGGACTCCATCGGCGCCAAGGTCACCGTGGTAGCCGGAGGGGTGCCGCCGGGGCTGGGTGAGCCGATTTTCGATCGGCTTGATGCGGAGCTGGCCCATGCGTTGATGAGCATCAACGCGGTCAAGGGTGTGGAGATCGGTGCCGGTTTTGACTGCATTACGCAGAAGGGAACAGAACACCGCGACGAAATCACCCCCGAGGGGTTCCTCTCCAACCACGCCGGCGGCATCCTTGGCGGAATCTCATCCGGACAGGAGATTGTAGCTTCGATTGCAATGAAGCCCACCTCAAGTCTACGTATTCCCGGTCGCAGCGTGAATGTCCGCGGCGAGCCAGTTGATGTGGTGACCACCGGGCGGCACGACCCTTGTGTCGGCATCCGTGCCACGCCCATCGCCGAGGCGATGATGGCGCTGGTGCTGATGGATCATCTGCTGCGCCAGCGTGCACAGAACGCCGAGGTGCAGAGTGGCACGCCGGTCATTCCCGGTTAATTGTGGTCAAGGTTTAAAGCACTGCTGTCCCATACTTCATTAGAGTGACAAGTTTTTGATTTTCCTTGTCAACTTTTTATTACCCAGATGTTTGGGTCACGAACATTGCCCAAACGAATGGTACCCTCTCCCTCCGGGAGAGGGAGTTAATGGGAAAGCCGTGGGTTCAAGGATAACCCAGATGTGCCGGCGCCTCTGCTTTGAGCGTAGCTACGTCGCGACAGCCGGCATGCTGGCTCCTGTACTTTTCCTTAAACCTTGAACCTTTAACCTTTTCCTATGCCCTACTGGCGCCTCTCCGGCTTTTACCTCTTCTACTTCGCCAGCCTCGGTGCGTTAGTGCCCTACTGGTCGCTCTATCTCAAGTCGCTCGGGTTCAGCAGCCTGCAGATCGGCCAGCTGATGGCGATCCTGATGGCGACCAAGATTGTCTCGCCCAATATCTGGGGCTGGATCGCCGATCACACCGGGAAGCGCATGGTGATTGTTCGGCTGGGCTCATTGCTCGCGGTAGTGACCTTTGGCGCGGTCTTTTTTGTCGACAGTTATTGGGGACTGGCGCTGGTGATGTTGCTGTTCAGCTTCTTCTGGAACGCCGCCTTGCCGCAGTTCGAGGCGACTACCCTGAGTCATCTGGGCGAGCATACTCACCGTTACAGCATGATCCGCCTGTGGGGCTCGATCGGCTTCATTCTCACTGTGGTAGGGTTGGGCCCGCTGCTCGACTGGTCAGGCGCGGGTGTGTTGCCGCCGGTATTGCTTGGTCTGTTTCTGGCGATTTGGGTCAGTTCGCTGATAGTCCCTGAGAGAAACGTTGAGCATCCGGCGCAAGGTGTGCAGCCACTGAGCCGGATTATACGTCGCCCGGAAGTGATGGCGTTGCTCGTTGTCTGCTTCCTGATGCAGGCAAGTCACGGGCCGTATTACACCTTTTATACCATTTATATGGAGGAGTTTGGTTACTCCCGTGGTGTGATCGGCCAGTTCTGGGCCTTGGGGGTACTAGCCGAGGTCGTGATTTTTCTGATCATGGCGCCATTGGTGCACCGCTTCGGCCTGCGCAACCTGATGTTGTGGACCGCAGTGCTGACGGCGCTGCGCTGGATCCTTACCGGAGTACTGCCGGAGTCCTTGGGGGTTATGCTGTTCGCCCAGTTGCTTCATGCCGCCAGCTTCGGTGTGTTCCATGCCACGGCCATCGCATTGTTCCACAAATTTTTTATTGGTCGCCACCAAGGACGCGGGCAGGCGATATATAGCAGCCTCAGCTTTGGGGCTGGCGGCGCCTTTGGTGCACTCTTTAGCGGGATGGCATGGGATAGCCTCGGCGCCGCACCGACTTACGCTTTTGCAGCATTGATGGCAGCTATGGCAGTACTGATTACCTGGCGCTGGATCAGGGAGTGAGGTTTTTTTCACCGCAAAGGCGCAAAGTACGCAAAGGTTTGTCAGGAGTTGATATTCCCCCAAGTCGTCATCCCGGCGCAGGCCGGGATCCAGATGCTTTATCCTAGGAGAACTTCCTGGATGATTCGCTTCGCTCACCCTTTGGGCCGACTTTCAGTCGTTCAACGCGCTTCACGCTTTTGTCCGGTCTCCGCCGGAATGACCAAGAGAATACCATTTATCCCTTTGCGTTCTCTGCGCCTTTGCGGTTTTCTAACCGTACGTATCGCGGTTGTCGAAGGTGTAATCCCTGCGTTTCCGTTCCGGCTGTTCCAGCCGTTCGATCACCTGTGCCATCACCAGTAACTGTTGCAGTGAGGAGGGCGGAGAGGGCTGCTGTGCCTGCGGCAGGTACTTCAACTGGCGGTGGCGGCTCATTACCGCGAAATAGTCGCTGGCGGTAAAGAGGTGGCGTGCCAGGGAGAATCCCTTCTCCAGGTGTTCCAGGGCACCAGCCAGTTGACGGCTGAGGAGGAGTTGTCCATAAAGCAACTCGAGCAGTGCCCGTCCGTGAGGTGTGCTTGAGGCTAGGTGCTGCAGTCCCCAGTAGTCGTCGCTGATATCACGACCTAGCCAGAACCTTCCTCGCAGTAGACTGAGACGACAACACAGTGTGCCTCCGCCATGGCGCAGACGTCGCTCCAGGCGGTGGTTTGTCTCGACAATAGTATGCGAGGCCTCGTCCGTGCTCATGGGATCGGCATACCAACGACCTAGAATGCTTGGTTGTGACATGGGGTGAAGTTTCAAGCGATGAGTGGCGAGTTGCAAGTGATTCTAAGTTCAAAGGCGGGGCTTCGTTAAGCAGTGATGTCGGACTGAAGTCCGACTTATGTGATCGGCATACCAGCGGCCGAGGATGCTAGGTTGTGTCATTGGGTTAAATTTCAAGTGACAAGTCGCAAGGTCTAGGAGCGGCATCCTGCCGCGATTTACCTGATGTGCCCCATTGTCGCGGCAAGATGCCGCTCCTACCGCTCTCACGCAAAAGCATCTTGATCATTGCTTGTACTGCACTCGTTGGGCCATGGGGCGCGGATTATGCCGCGGGATGCAAAGCGCAGGAATACGCCTCTTTGAACTTTGAACGTAACTACTCGCCCCGTTCCAACAAGATGTACTCACCGCATAGAATCGCGACCGGGACGCTCGCATGCGGCATGCAACCGCGACCGAACGGAGGCGCATCAGACAAATCGCGGCAGGATGCCGTTCCTACACTTTGAACCGTTTCACGCCAAAAGCATCTTGATCATCGCCTGCGCGGCATTGGACGGGGTGCGTGCCACATGCTGTACCAGTCCCAGCTGGCGCGTCAGGCGAAGAGGGGTTTTTATCGGATGTAGTTCGTTATCGAGCATCGACTCGGGTAGGACGCTCCAGCCCAGGCCCACGGCAGTTAGCATTTTGATGGTTTCGAGGAAGTTGGTGCTCAGCTCGACATTCAGGCTGATACCTAGGGGTTTGAAGGCGGACTCGACAATCTGTCGGGTAAAGGTCTCCGGTCCCGGTAAAATGGCGGGATGTTGCGCTAGGGTGGCTAGTCCCGCCTGGCTGTAGCTGGCCAGTGGATGCTCCGTGCCGCAGACGACAGCAAGGGGGTCATCCCACAGGGAGGTGGTCTGCAACATGGGTGTGGGTCGTAGGGGCAGAGTAACGATGGCCAGCTCCAGCTCCCCGTGCTCTACCGCACGACAAGCGGTCTCCGAGTCGAGAAAACGAATGTCGAGCTGCAGTTCCGGATAGCGGCGGCGCAGCTCCCGCAGTAATGGCGGCAGTCGATGCAGGCCGATATGGTGACTGGTGCCGAGACTAAGACGTCCGGCGATCCGGCCGGAGAGGTTGGTAAGCGCCCGGCGGGTATCCTCTATCTCCTCGAGAATAAGGCGGGCGTGGGGTTCCAGGGCACGCCCGGCCTCAGTTAAAACGATTTGCCGTCCGATACGGTCAAATAAAAGGGTGCCCAGCTCTTGCTCCAGCGCGGCGATGCGTTTGCTTACCGCGGGTTGGGTAATGAAGAGTTTTTCCGCCGCCACGGAGAAGGAGGCGTTGTCAGTGACAGTGAGAAAGGCCTGAAGGGCTGAAATGTCCATGTAGGGATAATCTATTCTTAATTGGAATAGATTATATGAAAAATATGAATTTGTGTAATATATAACCAAACGTTATTCTGTATACCTG